>CAIXDS010000158.1 GCA_903918195.1 uncultured Acetobacteraceae bacterium
ATCGAAGCCCGATGCGACGGCGGATTTGAAGTCGCTGCCTTTGCCCGAGGTCGAGAAACGACTGGCGTCCTCGCCGGACGGTCTCAGCCAGGCCGAGGCGGAAAAGCGACTTGCTGAATACGGTCCGAACGAGATCGAGGAAAAGAAAACCAATTTTTTCCTGAAATTTCTAACCTACTTCTGGGGACCGATTCCCTGGATGATCGAAGTGGCGGTGGTCCTGTCGGGCCTGGTGCGCCACTGGCCGGATTTCTTCATTATCCTCCTTCTGCTCGTCGCCAACGCAACAATCGGCTTCTGGGAGGAGCGGCAGGCCGGAGACGCCATCGCAGCCCTGAAGGCCAAACTGGCGATCAAGGCCAGGGTGAAAAGGGACGGCAAATGGATCAATCCGGCGGCGCGTGACCTGGTGCCGGGGGACGTCATCCGCATGCGTCTGGGCGACATCGTGCCGGCTGACGCGCGCCTTCTGGACGGCGACCCGGTGGAGGTGGATCAGTCCACGCTGACAGGAGAGTCGCTTCCCGCCACCCGCAAATCCGGCGATGCGGTGTTTTCGGGTTCGATCATTCGCCAGGGTGAAATCAGCGCACTCGTCTATGCCACCGGGACGGGCACCTATTTCGGCAAGACGGCGCAACTGGTGCAGGACGCCCACACCGTCAGCCACTTCCAACGCGCAGTGCTGAAGATCGGCGATTACCTGATCATTCTTGCGGTGGCACTGGTTGCTATGATCATCGCTGTCGCCATTTTCCGCGGCGATCCGATCCTCTCCACTTTGCAGTTCGCCCTGGTGCTGACCGTGGCCGCGATTCCCGTCGCCATGCCGACCGTGCTGTCGGTAACGATGGCGGTCGGCGCCCGCCTGCTTGCCAGGAAGCAGGTGATTGTGAGCCATCTGGTGGCGATCGAGGAGTTGGCGGGCGTCGATATATTGTGCGCGGACAAAACCGGTACGTTGACCCAGAACAAGCTGACGCTGGGCGATCCGTTCGGGGTCAACGACATCTCCGGCGAGCAGGTCATCCTTGACGCAGCCCTTGCGTCGCGGGAAGACGACAATGACACCATCGATCTTGCCGTTCTGGGCGGCCTGAAAAACGATCACGCGTTGCAGCCCTACCAGGTGCTGCATTTCCAGCCGTTCGACCCGGTGCACAAGCGAACCGAGGCGTCCGTCAAATCCGCCGACGGGCAGAGTTTCAAGGTGACGAAGGGCGCGCCACAGGTGATTCTGGCCTTGTCGGCCAATGGCGCGCAGGTAAAATCCGCCGTCGACCAGGCCGTCGATGGATTTGCCGCGCGAGGCTTTCGCTCGCTGGGCGTAGCGCGGGCAGATGGCGATGAGGCGTGGCAATTCGTCGGCGTGCTGCCGCTGTTCGATCCGCCTCGGCCGGATGCCATAGCCACCATCGCGACCGCACGGCAGATGGGCGTTGCCGTCAAGATGGTGACCGGCGATGCGTTGGCGATAGCCGTGGAAACTGCCAAGAAGCTCGGGATGGGCACGAACATTCTCGATGCCGCCAGTCTTGGCGACATGAGCCATCAGGTGTCGCCGGCGGCGGCGGAGTCGATCGCCAAGGCGGACGGCTTCGCTCAGGTGTTCCCCGAACACAAGTTCCACATTGTGGATACCCTCCAGAAACACGGCCACATCGTCGGCATGACGGGCGACGGCGTGAACGATGCCCCCGCGCTGAAGCAGGCCGACTGCGGTATCGCCGTTTCCGGCGCGACCGACGCGGCGCGTGCCGCGGCCTCCATCGTGCTGACGACCCCCGGTCTGTCCGTGATTATCGACGCGATCAAGGAAAGCCGGAGAATCTTCCAGCGGATGAACAGCTACGCGATCTACCGCATCGCCGAGACGCTGCGCGTGTTGCTGTTCATGACACTGGCGATCCTGGCATTTAATTTCTATCCCGTTACGGCAGTGATGATTGTCATGCTGGCGTTGCTAAACGACGGCGCCATTCTGTCCATCGCGTACGACAATGTCCTGTACCGCGCCCAGCCGGAGGCGTGGAACATGCGCCTGGTGCTTGGGGTCTCCACGCTCCTGGGCATTTTTGGCGTTATCGCCGCATTTGGGCTGTTCGTTCTTGGTGAGCGTCTATTTCATCTCGATCATGATCACGTCCAGACTCTGATGTACCTGAAACTGTCCGTGGCCGGACATTTGACGATTTTTCTGACCCGCACCCGCGGCCCATTCTGGTCAATCCGCCCGGCGCGGATTCTCTGGGCAGCGGTGCTCGGCACGCAGATACTGGCGACGCTGATAGCGGTTTATGGCCTGTTCATGACACCCCTCGGCTGGGGGTGGGCGGCCTTCGTGTGGGCCTATGCACTGGCCTGGTTCCTCGTGAATGACAGCGTGAAACTGCTTGCCTATCGGTTACTCGATCCGGTCGGGAGCGGCTCGGAACGGATGAAGAAGGGCACTGCTTCCCTGTCCCTGCAC
This sequence comes from uncultured Acetobacteraceae bacterium, assembly GCA_903918195.1. Lineage (GTDB taxonomy): Bacteria > Pseudomonadota > Alphaproteobacteria > Acetobacterales > Acetobacteraceae > Rhodovastum. The sequence goes on from CAIXDS010000158.1 coordinate 2,471, forward strand.
CCGGATCAGAGTTCCGCCGCCGCAGCGGTCGGCGGCCCGATGCCAGTACGCGTCCGGCCCCGTTTGCGCGCGCCGCAGACAGAGCCGGTCATGTTGGCCGCCGGCCTCGGCGTCCTGGCCCTGCTCATTGGCGGTACCTTCTGGACGCTTGAACCTGGCGACGGGCACCAGGCGACGCTCGCCATGTTGCGTTCGGACCTGCCGACGTTTTCGCCCGCGGCGGTGCCACCCACCGCCGAGCAGGCCAGCCCGGCCGCGCCGCGCGATGCCGGGGAGGTCGAGCACCCGGTCGGGACACCGCAACCGCCGCCGGCAAACGACGCGGCGCCATCCGCCGACCATCCCGCGGTGCGCTCGCCCGCCCTGCCTCCTGCAGCGGTTGCCGCTGAACCAGCCGGTTCCAATCCCACCACACCACAGCGGGAAACGGGCGAGGTCAGCGGCAAGGTCGCGGTTCAGCTCGCCACCGACGAGTCCCAGGAGAGTGCTGCCTACGACTGGCACCGGCTGCAGAATCGCCTGCCAGACCTGCTTGGCGATCGCGAGCCGATCCTCAGCAAAACGGAGCGCGGACGTCGCACATTCTGGCTGGTGCGGACGAACGGCTTTGCGGATACCGAGCAGGCGGCCGAGTTCTGCCGGCGTGTGCTCGCCCGTCGGTTCCAGTGCGAGGTGATCGCGGATGAATAGGGTCACTGCGCAGTCGGTGTGCGACTCCAGTTTTCGCGCCACTGTCACCACCGCAGCGCATCAGTCCGACACGACCAGGCGACGCACTCATTCACTGCTGCACCAGGGCATCATGCTCTTCCAACTCGTTCCGAGAATGCCGGAACACCGGCTGTTGCCGCTGATCGAAAAGTCATGGCAACCTCCTGCGCATGGTGATAAAGCCGCGAACGGAGATGATGCGGGTGCCCTGATAAACCTTGATGCCGAGCAAATCGCGCTTGTCGCCGTAACCTGATAATCGGCTGATCCAGCTTTGGCCAGCGTGACGCCCAGGCACCAAATGAATAAGAGTTTTTGCTTCTTTTTTCAAAAAGAAGACTTAAGCTTTGTTCTTTTTGAAAAAGGAACCAAGAAACTTTTATTCATGTGTGAACTGATCGAGGCAGGAACGGCTATGCAGTTCTTCATGAGGCTGATCCGGTGATGGCACGCTCGCCCAGGCCGGCCTCCGCGGTTCCGGCCGAGCCGGCGGCCGAGGACATCTGGCGTGACCCCGTCGCCCGCTTGATGACCCGGCTGGCAACCACCGCGGCAGGGCTGGACAGCACAGCCGCCGGGCAGCGGCTGGCGGCCTATGGCCCGAACGACGCGGCCGCCGAGCGCCGCCGGCCGCTGGTGCTGCAGTTCCTCGCGCGGTTCGCCAACCCGTTGATCATCATCCTGCTGCTCGCCAGTGCGTTGGGGATGTAAGCCCGAACCCCAGAAAATTCCGCCGACGGCCAACGGGTTCCGTAAGCAATGTCGCGACGGTTCAAAAATATAATGGAATCAGCGAGATACTCCGATGGGTCTCAAGCTGGCCCGACCGACCGCCGAAGCGCCATGGATCGACTTTCCCGAAAACGATGCTTGGTGAGCAGCGGCCGACGGCATCAAAGTCCCGCTTTGGCGTGGGTTGCGACCGCAAACTTTCCCGAAAAACGCTCTTGTAGGGAAAATTCTCGCCCCCTCGACCCCCGGCGGAATTTTCTGGGGTTCGGGCTTACATCCCCGCGTTGTCGGCCGCCACCGGCGACGTCGCGAGTTTCGTCATCATCGCCGCGATCGTGCTGCTGAGCATCAGCCTCGACTTCATCCAGGAGGTGCGCGCGCAGGACGCGGTCGAGGCGCTGCGACGCTCGGTCGCGGTCCAGGCGACGGTGCGCCGCGACGGGCACGCGGTGTCGGTGCCGATCGACCGGTTGGTGCCCGGCGATATCGTCGAGTTGATCGCGGGCGATCTGGTGCCGGCCGATTGCCGCCTGCTGGAAAGCCGCGACCTCTATGTGAACGAGGCGTTGCTGACCGGCGAGCCCTATCCGGCCGAGAAGCAGGCCGGCGATCTTGGCCCCGGCTCATCGAAAACCGGCGCGGTCGAGGCCACCGGTGCCGCGAACGCGGTGTTCGCCGGCACCTCGGTGATCAGCGGCACGGCGACGATCCTGGTGTGCCGCACCGGCGCGCGGACGGCGCTCGGGCATCTGGCGACCAGCCTGGCGCAGAAGCCGCCGCCCACGGCGTTCGCTCTCGGCGTCCGCCGGTTCGGCATGCTGATCATGCGCTTCACCATGTTCATGATCCTGTTCGTGCTGGTGGTGAACGTGTCGTTCCAGCGTCCGCTGCTGGAATCGCTGATGTTCGCGGTGGCGCTCGCCGTCGGCCTGACGCCCGAGCTGCTGCCGATGATCGTCACCGTGACCCTGGCGCGCTCGGCAACGCAGATGGCGAAACGCCGCGTCATCGTCAAGCGGCTGTCGGCGATCCACGATCTCGGTGCGATGGACATGCTGTGCACCGACAAGACTGGCACGCTGACCGAGGCGGCGATCCGGCTGACCCGCTCGGTGGACGGACATGGCGCCGACAGCGAGCAGGTGCGGAAGCTGGCCTGCGTCAACAGCCACTTCGAAAGCGGCATGAAAAGTCCGCTGGACGAGGCGATCCTGGCCGCCTGTTCGTTCGATATGTCGGGCTGGCGCAAGATCGACGAGGTGCCGTTCGATTTCGAGCGGCGGCGGGTGTCGGTGCTGGCCGAACATGACGGCGTTCGCCTGCTGATCGTGAAGGGCGCACCGGAGGACGTGCTGCGCCTGTCGGGGCGCTACGCCAGGCCGGATGGCCAGGAGGCGACGCTGGACGACGCGACCCGCCGGGCCTTCGAGGCGACCCTGGACGGGCTCGGCGCGCAGGGTTTCCGCGCGCTGGGTGTGGCAAGCCACAAGGTGGATGCGAGCCACGCGACCGCGACGGTGAGCGACGAGGCCGACCTGGTGTTCGCGGGCTTCCCCGTGTTCCTCGATCCGCCGAAGGCCTCGGCCGGCGCGACCATCCGCGCCATGGCGGCGGCGGGGGTGACGGTCAAGGTGCTGACCGGCGACAATGAGCAGGTCAGCCGGCATGTGTTTCAGGAGATCGGCGTGCCGGTCACCGGCGTGCTGACGGGCGAGGCGCTGACGCAGCTGTCCGACGAGGCGCTGATCGGCCAGATCCGGAAGGTCAACCTGTTCTGCCGGGTCAATCCGCAGCAGAAGCACAGGGTGCTGCTGGCGCTGAAGCGGCTGGGGCATGTCGTGGGCTTCATGGGCGACGGCATCAATGACGCTCCGGCGCTGCATGCGGCCGATGTGGGCATCTCGGTGGACGGAGCGGCCGACGTGGCGCGGGCGGCGGCGGACCTGATCCTGCTGGAGCACGACCTGTCGGTGGTGAACGACGCCATCGCGAGCGGCCGGCGCACGGTGCAGAACGTGTCGAAATACGTGCTGATGGGATCGAGCTCGAATTTCGGCAACATGTTCAGCATGGCGGGGGCGGCGCTGATCCTGCCGTTCCTGCCGATGCTGCCGATCCAGATCCTGCTGAACAATCTGGCTCCTCCGGGGAATCTGTGGGTGGTTGCCGGCGCGGGCAGTTTGCCAAGTGCATGATATCAGGAGGTTTCTGCGACATGAATGGTCAGAAAGCCGTGGGATTTTCTCATGGCCAGTTTCGCCGTGTTGTCCAGGCCACGGTGCGAGCGGCGGCTGAGAGGCTGTGGGCATGTGGACAACGCAAGCGCGTTGCCCACATGCCCACAGCCACAACAACAAATGCAAAGCCTTATCGATACCGGATCTCGCAACAAGCGATCGCTGGCCGCACGCATGCCCCGAGAGCACGCCAAACCACCCACAGATTCCGCCGAGGAGGCAACAATCTGATCTACAACGTCTCGGAAGTCGCCATCCCGTTCGACAACGTGGACCCGGAATCGATTACCGGCCCGGTGACCTGGGACGTGAAGCTCATCGAGCGGTTCATGCTGGTGTTCGGTCCGGTCAGCTCGATCTTCGATTTCCTCACCTTCTATGCGTTGCTGGCGCTGCTCGGCGCGGGCGAGGCGGTGTTTCAGACCGGCTGGTTCATCGAGTCGATGGTCACCCAGGCGTTGGTGGTGTTCTGCATCCGCACCCGGCGCGTGTTCTTTCTCAGCCGGCCGGGGCGTTTCCTGATCGGCACGACGGCCGCGGCGGTGGCGGTCGCGATCGCATTGCCGTTGCTGCCGTGGGGACGCTGGTTCGGGTTCGTGCCGCCGCCGCCGCTGTTCTTCGCCTGGCTGGTTGGTATCACCGCTGCCTATCTGGCGCTTGTCGAAGCCGCCAAGGCGGTGTTCTACCGCCTGATGCCGGTGGGCTGGCTGTCACGCTGAATTCGGCACCCCGGCACGCTCCAAACCGGCAGGTCGTCACGCTGCAAAGCGGCACCTCATCACGCTCCAAACCGGCACCGGATCACGCTGTAATCCGGCACCTTCTCCGAAGGGTTTTGGGCACCC
>CAIXDS010000159.1 GCA_903918195.1 uncultured Acetobacteraceae bacterium
GCCAGACGATCAATCTCCAGGTTCCGTCTGCGTACACCACATCTCCGCGCGCCAGACGGCGTTTCAACAGGCCCCAAATCCGTGGTGACTTGATACCTGTTTTCGAGACCAAATCCGATGTTTTGATCCCAGGATTGGCGCGGATCGCGTCCACCACACACGCCATGGCAGTGCCAGGCTCAGGATCGCGCGGCGGCGGTCCTGTGCGCCGGCGCGCTGGTTTGGCTGGCAAGCGCAGCAAGGCGTCCCAAGGAGTGGCGCTCATGGCTTAGGCTCCTGTTGTGCTGCGCGCTCGGCCTGGGGCGCGGGTGCTGGCTGCGGGGAGGTGTAGAGCGCCGTCCAGCCCAGTTCGTCCGGTGTGGTCAGCGTAAAATCGCGCAACTCGGGATGTGACCACGCCACCGGCTGCTGCGCCTGCTCTGCTTCGTTGCTCATCTTCGTTTCCTTTCGCTTTGCTGGATAACTACTGCCGGCCGTGGTTACGCAGCAGTTCTGTCGCCATAACTTGTAGTTAGGGCACTTCAAAACAGCGCCTCCTGCACAGTCCGCTCTGGCACGCAGTGCGGGCTGCACCACAAAGTTTCCGAGGCGCTGTTCTCCACCGCCTCATCGGTCAATGCGTAGCCCTTGCGCGCCGTCCAGGCCCGAAGGTGCCAGCCGTTCGCCAGCAGCGCGTCATGCTCGCCAGCATGGCCGCAAAGCACGATCCGCAGCTTCTTGTCCTGTCCGTTGGCCGCACACCAGGCACGCACCTTGTCGGCAAGGTCACCGCCCACACCGCCAGCCGCGTAGTCCATCGCGCCCTTGGTGTAGGGCGGGTCGAGAAACACCCCGGTCGTGCCGTGCCGCGTCGTCACGCTCTCGGTCAGCACGCGCTGCCAGTCGCCCACGGCAACCCGCACGCCCCGCGTGCGATCCTGCAGCGCGCCGAACCACTCATAGATGTAGTGCGTCCGGCCCCGGCCGGCACTCAGGTGCGGCAGTTGCCGGTTCACGCCCCGGCCGGCATCGCCCAGGTGCGGCAGTTGCCGCGCATCCACCAGCTTTTCGCCGTCATGCACCCAAGGCCCGGTGCCGCTGCACCAGCCCGAGCCGATCCAGTTGCATGCGCCCCAGCACCACCAACCGGCAATCTTCGCGTCGTAATAGTCCGGGTCAGCGTGCAGCCGCTCCAGCAGGCCCGGCGCATGGCGCACCAGCCACGAGTGCCGCGCAAACAGGTCGGCCTCGTTCGTCGGCCAGTCGGTGTGCTTTGCCACGTCCGCCGCGTCTAGCGACACCGCGCGCCAAAAGTTCGCCACAAAGCCGTCCGCGTCATTGATGGTTTCAACCTTGCCCACGTTGGGGCGCCCGAGCAGCATTGCCGCCGAGCCCGCGAACGGTTCCACGTAGTTCTCAGGGTCGCCCAGCGCGGCCCAGACGGTTTCGCACGCCAGCGACTTCCCGCCGAAGTATGGGAACGGTGCTGCTAAGGTGCCTGCTACTGACTTCACGGTTTCTCCATCTATCGTCGGAAGTGCCCTAACCCGCAATTCAAGCGGACCGCCTACGGCGGCCCCTCAACTCGAACGTTGGTGGCCCGGCGCAGAGGAGCTTCCGGGTGCGCTGCGTCGCAATCGCGGGCCGTAAAAATGCCGTCCAATTTCTCAGACAGTTCGTAGTTCCGCACCAGCAGGCGCTGGCGTTCGGATTCGATTTTCAACC
>CAIXDS010000160.1 GCA_903918195.1 uncultured Acetobacteraceae bacterium
AACAGGGTGCGCTCCAGCCGCCCCAGTTCGCGCAGCGCGGCGGCAATGCCGTTTTGCCGCGGGTAGGAGGCGAGTTGGCGCATGATCAGCGAGGCGGTCACGGTGCCGGTGCGGATGGACGCGGCGATGCGCAGGATTTCCGACCAGTGGGCGCGGATCAGGTCCACGTTGATGCGTCCGGCGATCAGCAGCTCGAGCGTCGGATAGTCGGACGCCTTACCGAAGCTGTAGAGGCGCCGGTGCTTCAGGTCGGGGATGCGCGGCGCGAACTGGAAGCCGAGCAGAGCGCAGAGTGCGAACACATGGTCGGATTCACCGCCGCCGTCGGTATGATGGCGTCGGACCGTCACCTCGGTCTGGTGGTAGAGCAGTGCATCGAGAACATGCAGTGCCTCGCTCGCGGTTGCCCCAATCATCCTGGTGAAGAAGCCTCGTCAGAAAAATCTGTGGGCGACGTTCGGTTCCGGCAGCTTGCCAAGTGCATGATACAGCGCGGTTTCCAGGACGTGGTAGGTTCGGAAGCCGTAGGATTTTCGCATGGTCACTTTGGCCTTGTTGTTGAGGCCCTCGACGATGCCGCTGGAAAACGCCTTCCTGGCCCGGAAGTAGTTCAGGATCAGCTCACGGTGCCGGCGTAGCGTCCTGGCGACCTTCTTCATCGGTTCAAGGCGCGAGCGCATAACTTGGCGGCACCACTCATCGAGGAACTTGCCGGCCCAGGTCGGCGACTCGTACTCCCAGAACTGCTGGAAGTCCTCCTTCAGCAGATAGGCCCGCACTGTCTGCAGATTGTAGCGCAGCAGATCGCGCAGGCGGAACCGTTGGCCATCGGTGAGGTTGGCGCGGCGCTTGAGCACGCACCAGCGGGTCTTCTTCAGCACCGGCTGGTAGCCGTCCCGAGCCAGCCGCCGCGCCTCGCCGGCACGAATGTCATCGACGGCGTCGTTCATCTTGGTGACAATGTGGAAGCGATCGAGGATGTGGATCGCCTGGCTGCATCGCTCGCGGATCACCTTCAGGTAGGGCTGCCACATGTCCGAGCACACGAACTCGATCTGCCCAGCCACTTCCTTGCCGATCATGGCGAAGAACTGCTCGAAGCTCTCCACCGTCCTCTCCCGGCCGATCCACAGCAGGCGGACGCAGCCCTGCTCGATCTGGTAGACCAGCGTCAGGTACTTGTGGCCCTTGGCATACGCGATCTCATCGACGCCGATGGCGGCGATCGAGCCGAGTTGGCGATGTTCGAGCCCCCACTTCACGACATACTCGACCGACTGGCAGACCTTGTCCCACGATGTTCGAAACGCCGTCGCGGTTTCTTGCCACGACAGCTTCCTGGCCCAATGCGCCAGGAACAGCATGTAGGCCTTGGTCAGCTGGTGCTTGCCGATTCCCCAGGGAACCTCTTCGACTCGCACGCCGCAGTCCCGGCAATTGACCCGTCGCATGGTGTACAGGAGCACAACCATGAAGCCCCACAAAGGGACGAACTCGAACCGGCGCTGGCCCAGGTGATCGTAGCCAGGCGCCGACTTGTGGCAGCCCGAGCACACCGGCTTCGAGCCGTGGCGGGGCCGCACGGGGATCTCGATGGTCTGGCTGGCCGTACAATAGCGCGCTCCCTCGTAGACGAAGCCGGGAAAGTGCTGATACTGGTTCAGCAGGGAGATCAGCCTCATGGCAGGACGACCCCATCGAGTTGCCGGGATGCCTGTCAGTGTAGCGGAGCAACCGCCCGGCGCCGATCCATTGCGGACCCACTGTCCTGACCTCGATCAGTGGTCACGCAGTTGGGCGTACGAGCCACGCGACATTCCGCTCGGCGTGCGGCTGATCGAATACTTCACGCCGTTCCTGCGCGACCTGCTGACGCAGCAGCTGTCGCGCACGACCCTGCGTCGCCATCGCGACAACATCTGGGTTCTCGGCGGCGAAGTGATCCGCCAACTGCAGATGGACAGCGCCCTGCGGCGAATGCCGATCGAGCAGATCGTGCTCGGTCTCATCGAAGAGGAAGGCGGCCCGCTGCTCTCCCATCGCCAGTCCGAAGACGAGCAGCGCAGCTTCGACGCGACATGCCGCAGGCTGTTCCGCTTCCTGACCACCGAACCCACGATCGGCCGCCGCCGCCGCCCACGCCGCCATCCGCAGTGAACCGCCAGCGCCGTTGGACGGCGCCATTGCAGACTGCACAGCGACGTCAGGCGCGCGCCCGACGCACAACCGGCCGTGCCGTCCGCGTCGCCACCATCAGCCGCGCGCTATCCCGCCACGTTTGCTACCGCAACACACCCGATACGATGTGCCCGAAAGCACCCACTGATTCTCCCGACGAGCCGTGAAGAATGGCCCATAGCGGTCCGAGAGATGTGTGTAGGCCTTAAAACCAGGCTTCTGGCCATAATGGGCATTGAAGCTGCTGGCGTCACGGCCGGAGCGGGCAGCCTGGAAAAACTGGCCGTCGGAGGACGAGGCCGTGCCGTTGCCGAACGTTGCCGCAAATGGTTCGCGCTGCTGCTGGTTGACCAGACACCGTAGCGCCAAAGCGTAGGTCTCCTCGCGGATGTGCCAATCCGATGTCCAGGCAAGCTCGCCGAGGCTGGCGATGCTGCACGCCTCGGCCATGCGGGTCAGGCCAAGATTGAGACCTTCAGCGAGCAATCCCGCCAGAAGGACACGGTTGTCGGCCACAGCCTCGCCAGTGCGCACATGGGTGAAGCAGTCGGGAAAGAGGGTCCAGCGCGCCACTTCGGCCAGCAGATCGGTCACGCGGATGCGCGGCAGCATGGCGTAGAGGCGCACGGCCAAGGCCTCGGCCTCCGGTGGCGTGGATTTCTCAATTGGCGAGATCTTCAGCACGCCCTTCTCGATCGTCACGTCGGGCAGAAGACCGCCCTTGGCACGAGCGTTGATCGCCGTCAGCCGTTCATCCAGCACGGTGCGGCGGCCCTCGATGAAGCGGTCGAAATCCACCTCGACCGCGATTGGGAGTGTCCCGGCCTGCTGCAGATCTTGCACGGTCTGCTTGGAGAGAAGCCGTTCCTCGAAGGAGCGGTATTGCCGGCTGCCGACGACCCAGACATCGCCGGCACGCAACCGGTCACGCAATTCCGACAGGACGCAGAGTTCGTAGTAGTGCCGGTCGATTATGCCATTCGGCAGCACGTACGGCGCCCAGCGTTGCCGGACGAATGCGGTCGGAGCGGATTCCGGTAGGGTGGACGCCTCCGTGCGGTTCGCGTCTCGCAGCACCTCGATGGCGCGCATGAGCGAGGCCGATGCCGGCACGCTCTCGAATTTGAAGGCGCCCAGGAAACCGGGCGACCAGCGCCGGATGTCGCTGTAATGCTTGTTGAGGCCTTGATAGGCGTCGAACGCTTCCGGGCGCGCCAGGGCTTTGGCTTCGGCGACGGTTGTGCAGAACTGCTTCCATGGGATCACCGTTTTGATGGCTCCGAAGGCGTCCTGCTTCTTGTCGTGGGCTGCAATGAGGGCCGCGCCGACACGTGCAAAGAGACGGACCTTCTCATTGATGGATCGCGCATCAGACTGGAAGTCGCGAGCATGCCGTCCCTCGGCTTTGCGAAACAAGGCGCCGATCAGGCGATCGAACGCATCCATGGCCTGGTCGGTCAGGCTGGTGGCAAGGTCCATGCTGATGGCGACCAACGTCGCGTGCCGGCGCTGCCGCTCGTAGCGGGCGATGTGCTGCACGGTGCTTCGACCAGCCTCGCGAACAAGCTGGGCAAGGCGCGTCTGATGGACCTGGTGGCCTCGATCGGGTTTGATGCCGATCGCGCGCACATGCTTCAGGCGTTCGATCAAACCCAGCATGGCGTCCGGCTTGGCGGCTTGCGGCATCTGCCGCAACCAGGTCAGCCAGTTCTGGCCGCCCTCTTCACGCCGCTGCATCAGCGCATCGAGCCGGCGGCGCTGTTCGGCGGACAGATCACCGGTCAGTCGGCGATGCACCTCCCGGCGGGCTTGGTCGCGGAGTTCGCCGCACAGCCGTTCGAGTGCGGCCGGTGCCGGAACGACGATCCGGCGTTGCCGACATGTCTGCATCACCAACGCGGCGAGATGAACGAACCGGTCGTCTTCGATCGCCTGCGGCACGAGGAATTCTACCAATTCGCCCACCGTCCGCCTACCAAAGGGACGCAGTCTGAGTTGTTGCTGGCAGTCGACAGAATGATGTTGGCGATTTCGCTCTGCCGCAAGGTAATTGTCAATCACCTCCGGGAAAACTCCGATTTGCTCAGCGACAAATGCAAGCAACCCAGCGGGCGGCCGTTCCCCGGCACGCAGTGGGCGGCCAGGATAGCGCAGGTAGCAGAGCATGAGGGCGTGGCCGAGACGATTGTGATCGCCGCGGGAGCGCCTGACTGCTGCACGATCTGCTTCCGATAGCGTGAAGTGACGCACCAGTTCCCGTTGCTCCGTCGGCGGCTCAAACAGTTCCGCAATCTGGATTTTGCTCAATCGCTGCCGTCGCGCCACTTACGCCTCCTGGGCCTTGGTTCCCGCAGATCAGCCGGGCCAAGCCAGTGAGTCGATTGATGTATTGCGCGGGGCTCGAATGTCGCAGACCCTGGAGGCATTGTTTTTGAATGCCGTTACCCTGCGCCTCGGCCTTTTGGCGTCAATAGATGTAGCTGCTCGACATCATCCGCGGCCGTGCTTGGTTTCATCGCCGAATCCTGCGAGCGCGCGGTAGACGCTGGCCCGGCCAATGCCGAGGCGGCGTGCGATGGCGGTCGGGCCGAGCCGATCCTGCTCGCGCAGTCGCTTGATCTCGGCGGCGTCGATGCTGGGCTTGCGCCCACGATAGACGCCGCGCGTCTTGGCCAATGCGATCCCTTCCAGTTGCCGCTCGCGGCGCAAGTTGGTCTCGAACTCGGCAAACACGCCCAGCATATCGAGAAACGCCTTGCCCGCCGCTGTGCCCGTGTCCACCGGCTGCTCAGTAGCGCGCAGCGTCACACCGCGCCCCTTCAGTTCGTGAACGATGTCCTCCAGATCTTTCAGGGAGCGGGCCAGACGATCGATGCGCGTCACCACCAGTGTGTCGCCTGGCTGCACGAAATCGAGCAGAACTTGCAGTTCGGTGCGTCCGTCGCGGCGAGCGCCGCTGATCTTCTCGGCGCGGATCACACGGCAGCCAGCTGCACGCAGCGCCTGCTGCTGGATGGTGAGATCCTGATCGATGCTGCTGACGCGCGCGTAGCCGTAAGCGGCCATCTTTGTTCCAATAGGATCTAGACTACGGAACGCTAGTGTTCCAGAACCCCAAAAGCAACCCTAATGATACATGGAAAGTGTCTCGTCCCGGCGCCCCGCTGGGGTCTACCCAATTGAGCCGACCCTGCGATCACCGAACTTGAGCGCCAGTGCCGCGGCACGCTTGCCTTCCGACAGCCACGTTCCCGTTCCGTCCCGTTATTCGTACCAGGAGGCCAGTTGGTTAGTTCTGGCCGTTCTGGGGTGGGCTCTGGGGCCTGTTCATTGGCGGAATGTTCATAGCCGTTCCCGTCGTCGGCCCCGTCATCGTGCTCGGCTACGTGGCAGCCGTAGCCGCCTCGGCGTTGGAAGGCGCCCTGCTGGTCGGCGGACTGAGCGCTTTTGGCGCCGCACTTGCCAGCATCGGCATACCGAGGGATAGCGTCATCGAGTACGAGACGGCCGTCAGGGCAGATAACTTCCTCGTCATGGCCCATGGTGCCGCCGACAACGTGGCGCGCGCCAAGGCCATCCTGGCGACGGCCGAGCCCTCGCATCTGGATGTCCACGCCGGCATCGCGGAGTTCCCGTCACCGGACCGGCTCGTCCCTGCCGGCGCCTGAGCGACGGCTTCGCCGAAACCAAAACCGGCGGCGGCCGCCACCTGCCGCCGGGGTTGCTAATTCTTCCGCCACGCAAGCGGCCACGGCTCAGCTTCGTCGCTGTGACGCGTCCCGCTGTGCCGTCTGCCGCGGACGTGGGAACAACCGGCGCGTGAGTAGATTCCGAAACTGCCACCAGCGTGCCGGAGGCGCCTACGGAGCGTGTGAGAGCCATCGCGGGGAGACCGTATGGACGGCGAAGTGACAATTTTCGGCGAAACGCCACGCAGTTCGTTGGCACGGGAACCGCGGGAAATTCTCGTCCTTGGCCTGGGCAACACATTGCTGGGCGACGACGGCGTGGGCGTGCATGTCGTACAGTGCCTCGCCCGTGCCCCCTATGCGCGTGCCGGTCTTCGCCCGCTCGACGGAGGCACGATGGGCTTTCGGCTCATGGCCGCCGTCATGCAGACCGGCTCGGTCCTCTTTGTCGACGCGGCTCAGCTTGGCGAAACGGCGGGAACGGTCCGCCTGCTGGACGGGACTGCGCTTGCGGAGACTGTCCGGCACAGCGGAAGCACGAGCGCGCATGCGGCGGGCTTGGCGAGCCTGCTGACGCTGGCTGGCCTGTCCGGTTGGCAGCCGATCCATCTCGCGCTCCTCGCCATTCAGCCGCAGCGGATCGGCTGGGGCGACGAACTTAGCGACACCGTAAGGCAGGCGCTTCCCGCCGCCTGCAGGATGGCGATCCAAACCGTGCGGGACTGGCAGGCTTTCGCATGAACGATCCGGCATCGCACACCAATGACGGGTTGGTGGACACGTTGGCGACGGAAATCGCGTCCTTGCTCGCGCGGCTGCTGGAACACGGCGAGGGTGGGAGCATCGATCTCCGCAGCCTTCCCTTGTCACCCGCCTGCATCGCAGCTCTTGAGCAGTGCCTCGGCCAGGGCGAGATCACCGCCCGGCTCGACGCCGCCGGAAAGAGCGACATCCGCGAAACCGGCTTCCCGGCAGTCTGGTGGACGCGGCATTACGACGAAACGGGCCATCTCATCGCAGCGCTGATCGAGGTTGCCTACGTGCCGGGCATCCTCAAGGCCGACATCGACGACATCCGGTACGGTGCGCGACGCCTGGCCGCTCGCACGAACCTTGCCCAGCATTGGCGCAGGATTGCGGAGTGATGGACGACAACGAGACCATGGGTGCCATGCTCGCCCGCCGCGGCTTTGGGCGGCGTGGCCTGCTCAAGTTTGCCATCGCCATGACATCCAGCCTGGCCCTGCCGCCTTCCGTCGCGCCTGTCATGGCGGCGAGCCTGGCCCGCGCCAGGCGGCAGTCGGTGATCTGGCTGTCGTTCCAGGAGTGCACGGGATGCCTGGAGACGCTGCTGCGCTCGCCAAGCCCAACCATCAGCTCGTTGATCTTCGACTTCATATCCCTGGACTATCAGGAAACGCTGATGGCAGCGGCCGGCTCCGCGGCGGAACAGACGCTGAGGGAGGCCGTTGCCGCCGGCAAGGGCGAGTATCTTTTGGCCATCGACGGGTCGATCCCCGTTCGGGACGGCGGCGTCTATTCCATGACCGGTGGACGCAGCAACGTCAGCATGCTGGAGACGATCGCAGCCGACGCGAAAGCGGTGCTGGCGATCGGGACCTGTGCAGCCTTTGGTGGAATCCCGAAGGCCTATCCCAATCCCACCGGGGCCGTCGCGGTGGAGGATCTGGTGGCCGGCAAGCCGGTCGTAAACATCCCGGGCTGCCCGCCGGTGCCGGAAGTGCTGAGCGGCGTGCTGGCCTATTTCATCAGTTTCGGCGCTCTGCCCGCGCTCGATGACCGCAGGCGCCCGCTCGCCTATTTCGGCACCACGATTCACGATCAATGTTACCGGCGCCCGTTTTATGACCAGGGCAAGTTCGCCAAAAGCTTCGACGACGATGGTGCCCGGCAGGGCTGGTGTCTCTTCGAGCTCGGATGCAAGGGCCCGACCACACACAATGCCTGTGCCAGCCTGAAGTGGAACGGCGGCACCAGCTTTCCGGTCGAGTCCGGCCATGGCTGCATCGGCTGCTCCGAGCCGGATTTCTGGGATGCGGGCAGCTTTTACACGCCACTCGCCGGCGCAACCCTGCCCGGGTGGCGAAATGCCGCCATCGCCGCATCCGTGGGCCTGGTCGGCGGTGCCGCTGCGGCGCTGAGCGGCCGACGCAAGACGGCACCCAAGCCGGAGAAGACGCCGTGACGATGCTGGAGATCGCCCGTGGGCCTGCCATGCAGGTTTCCATCCTGATCATGGTTGGCGGGATCGGCTGGCGCCTCGCCGGGATCCTGCTGCTGCGTCGCCGTCCGCAGCGTGCTGCACCACGCCATGGTTTTGTCCGCCGGATTTGCGGAGGGCTGTCGGCTATCCTGTCGCGTTTCATCCCGCGCCGCACGTTCCGCCGCGGAACAGCGGTCAGCGTCGTGCTGAGTGCGGTCTTTCATCTCGGCCTCGCGGTGGTCCTTTTTGGAGGGGCGCCGCACATTCTGCTGATCCGGCAGATCACCGGCCTGACATGGCCCGGCCTCCCCAAGGGCATCGTTGTCATGGCCAGCGGTCTCACGTTGGCGAGCATGATCGCCCTGCTGGTCCGCCGCATGACCCATCCGGTGCTGCGTCTGCTTTCGACCGTGGACGACTATCTGAGCTGGCTGGTCGTGTTCCTGCCCGTCTTTACCGGCATATTGCTGTCGGGCGAAACCATCGGCGGGTATGCCACTCTGCTGAGCCTGCACATCCTGAGCGTGGAACTGCTGTTGGTCTGGCTGCCTTTCGGCAAGCTGATGCACGGGCTCTTGGTGTTCGCCGGGCGCGGCGCCATGGGCGTGACATTCGCCCGCAAAGGCGCAGCGACATGAACAGCCCGGTCGTGGCTCCCTCCCGCGCCGCGACCGTGGACGATGCCGGGCGGGTCGACCAGGCGATGCGCGGCTTTCTCGCCGAGATTGGTTCGGGTGCGGCGCTCGCCATGGAGGCCTGCGTGCATTGTGGGCGCTGCGCGGAAGCCTGCCATTTCTACGTGCAGACAGGCGACCCGCGCTACACCCCGATCCACAAGATCGCACCGCTCAGGCAGGCCTATCAGCGCGAGGTTGGTCCCTTCGCGTTCGCCTACCGCCTGTTCGGCCTGACGCCGCGGGTGACGGCTGGCCAACTGGCAACCTGGCAGGATCTGATCTACGATTCCTGCAATATGTGCGGACGGTGCTCGCTGATCTGTCCGATGGGAATCGACATAGCGGGTCTGGTCGAGCAGGCCCGGCATGGCATGTTCGACGCGGGGCTCGCGCCGGCCGACTATCTCGGCGTCCTCGCGGAAAAGGAACACGCGACCGGCAGTCCGTTCGGACTGACCAGGGCCCAGTTTCGCGACATGCTGCACCAGGTTGGCCGCACGCATGACGTGGTCATGCACGTGGATGAACCGCGGGCTGACATCGTGCCTACGGTGTCATCGGTCGACCTCAAGACATACCCGGCCTCGATGGCGGCGATCGCGAAGATACTGAACCACATGGGAGCCGCGTGGACGTTCCGTACGGACGGGTTCGACGCCGACAACGCCTCGTTGACCGCCGGCGACCGGGCCGGCCAGCGTGCGATCACCCTCTCCATTGTTCGCGCCGCCATGGAATGCGGCGCGGGCACCGTGGTGATGCCGGAATGCGGACACTCCTTCACTGAAATGCGGTGGGAGGCGGCAAACACCTTCGGCCGGTCCCTGCCGTTCAGGGTCCTGCAAATCACCGAACTTCTGGCCGAAGGACTAGCGGACGGGCGCATCCGCGTGAACCGGGTCGCGCAGACCGCGACCTACCACGATGCCTGCCAGCTTTCGCGGCGCGGCGGCGCCACCGCCGCGCCGCGTGTCGTTTTGCATGCCCTCGGCATTGATGTGCGTGAGATGGCAGACTCGGGGGATACAGGCTGGTGTTGCGGCGGCGGCGGCGGCGTTGCCCTCATCAAGCGCGCCCAGGCCCTGCGCGCGCATGCCTTCGAGATCAAGCGCCGTCAGGTCGAGGCGACCGGAGCGGACACCATGTACACCAGCTGCTCCGGCTGTCGGCAGACCCTCGATCATGGCGGCAAGTCGGTGAACTGGACCACGACGGTCGCCAGCCTGCTCGAACTCGTCGCTGCCAATCTCAAGGACTGAGCCATGACGAACCGGCGCGTCGTCGTCGATCCGCTGACCCGAATCGAAGGACATCTGCGCATCGAGGTGGAGATCGATGCCGGCGGAAACATCGTTCAGGCCCTTAGCGCCGGAACGCAGGTGCGTGGCATCGAGATCATTCTGCGTGGACGCGACCCGCGCGACGCCTGGGCCTTTGCGCAACGCATTTGTGGCGTCTGCACGTTGGTCCATGGACTGGCCTCGGTGCGGGCGGTTGAAAATGCACTTGGCGTCGAGGTGCCGCCGAACGGCGAGCTGATCCGCGACCTGATGGCAGCGGCCCAGATGCTGCAGGACCATGTGATCCATTTCTACCATTTGCAGGCGCTGGACTGGGTCAACCCGCTCCATGCACTGACGGCGGACCCGCGCGATTCGGCAGGGGCGGCCCAACGGCTCGGCTGCCGCGAAACCTCGGTCGATTTCTTCGCCGCGGCGCAGTCCCGGCTCAGATCGCTGGTGACATCCGGGCAACTCGGAATTTTCGCCAACGGCTGGTGGGACCATCCGGGTTACCGGCTGCCGCCCGACATCGACCTTGTATCACTCTCGCACTACATCGAGGCACTGGCATGGCAGCGCCAAATCGGCGATGTGCTGACGATCTTTGGGGGAAAGAACCCGCATCCCAACGTAGCCGTCGGCGGGGCGCCGTGCGCGATCGCGGCCGACGGCAAACTTCCGGGCGGCGGCGATGCCACTGCAGTGACACTGTCCGCGCTGCTGCGGGTGCGCGAGCTGATCGAGGTGATGCGGGACTTTGTCGAGGGTGTCTATCTCCCCGACCTCATCGCGATCGGCAGCGCCTACAAGGACTGGTTCACCCGCGGCGAGAACGTTCGCAATTTTATGACCTATGGCGAGTCCGGCCGCTCGGCAGGAGGCGGCGGCTTCGGCGTGCCGCGCGGCGCCGTCCTGGACCGCGACCTGTCGCGCATTCATCCCGTCGACCTGCAGGATCCTGACCAGATCCAGGAATGCGTGACGCATTCCTGGTATAAATACGGCAAAGGTCCGGATGCCGCGTTGCATCCCTATCAGGGCGAAACCACGCTGGACTATACGGGTCCGCCGCCGCCCTTCGAGCAGCTCGATTTCAGCGGCACCTATTCCTGGGTGAAGGCGCCGCGATGGCGCGGCAAGCCGATGGAGGTTGGGCCACTGGCTCGGCTGGTGTTGCTGCACGCCGCGGGGAATGCCCCTGCAATGGCGCTGACCACTGAGGTACTGCAACGGCTGCACTTGCCCTTCGAGGCAATCTTCTCGACCTTCGGACGCATCCTCGCTCGGGGTATCGAAAGCAAGCTGCTGGTCGACCGCATGGCGGGCTGGCACGCCATGCTGATGGCGAACATCGCCGCTGGCGACTGTCGAACTTTCAACAATGCGAAATGGGAGCCCGGCACCTGGCCTCGGCACAGCCGCGGCATCGGCACGGTGGAAGGCCCGCGCGGAGCGCTGGCGCACTGGATCATCATTGATGACGGTCTGATCACAAACTATCAGGCCGTCGTGCCGACAACCTGGAATGCCGGGCCCCTGGACGATCGCGGACAGCATGGCCCCTACGAAGCTGCGCTGATGGACCGCCACCGCCTGGTGCGCCCGGAGCAGCCCCTGGAGGTGCTGCGCACCATCCACAGTTTCGATCCGTGCATGGCCTGCGCCGCGCATGTCTTCGTGCCACACCGCGGTGAGGTAGCGCGGGTGAAAATCTGCTGAAGCGAGCACGCCGGACGAGGTGACGCTGAGTAGATTCCGAGTCTCCCGAAACGAGAGGTTCCACACCATTCTGGCACCTTGTTGCGAAATCGGACCGTGCTGACGCCCCAGCAGCCGAAGCGCGGGGACGGTCCGACGCGCGACCTTATCCAATCGATGGAGCGAAGCAGATGGATACGAACGCGCCCGGCCCCGTAATGCCCTTCAATGCGACCGGGCAGAACCGCAGCCCGCCGAACAGCTACCCCATCCTGCGTCTGACCACGCAATATATCATCCCCGGCGTGATCCTCCTGCTGATCGCGATCAGCATGGTCACCGGTTACCTCGAGAAATGGCTGTGGATGGGCCAGCTCCATTACACTGGTATCTTCTGGACGATGTTCTCCGTCCAATGGACGATGTACGCCGCCTCGTTCGCCATCGTGTTCGCCTTCGTCTGGTTGAACCTGCGGCAGGCGCTGCTCAATGGGGGGGTTCCGGCCGGTCGCGGCCTGATGCCGCCCGCGCTGCGTCCGGCCAAGGCGGATGCCGAAGAGCTGGAACTGACTCCGCACCTGCTGCACTCCGCCATTGTCATTGCCAGCCTTGCGCTCGCGTGGGTCGCTGCCAGCGCGTTCTTCGGTCAGTGGGACACCTGGCTGCGCTTCCGCTACGGCGGCGCGTTCGGCATATCCGATCCGCTGCATGGGATCGACGTCGGATTCTATGTGTTTCAATTACCCTTCTATCAGATGCTGCAGACCAGCGTGATGCTCCTCACCGTTCTGACCATCGGCGGCGTCTGCCTCGTCTACACGTACTTTCAGGCTGTCAGCCTCAGCCGGGGGAACCCAGGCGGTTTGAACGGACGCGCGACGTCGCATCTGTCGGTGCTGCTGTTGATCCTCGCCGCCACCTGGGGCGTCGGCCTGCTACTCGCCCACTACGAGCTCGTGTATTCGACCATGGGCGTCGTCTACGGCGCCGGCTACACTGCCGCTAATCTTACCAACATCGCATTGTGGGGCATGGTCATCCTCTCGGTGATCGCCTGCGCACTGCTCGCGGTGAACGCGTTCCGGCCGCGCCTCAAGCCGATGCTGGTGGGCTGCGGAGGATTTATCGCAATCTACGCGGTCGCCGTCATGCTGGTCCCGACCCTGTTTCAGAAGTTCCTCGTCCAGCCCAGCGAGCTCGCCTACGAAACCCCGTACCTGAAGTCCTACATCGACTACACGAGACGCGCCTACGATCTCGCGAACGTGCAGGAAACGTCCTATCCGGCGCTCGCCGACCTTACGCCGGCGGTGATCGCGCGCAACCAGGACACGATCGAGAACATCCGACTGTGGGATGCCCGCCCGCTGCTGCAGATGTACCAGCAGACCCAGGCGATCCGGCTCTACTACGAGTTCTACGATGTCGGCGTCGATCGCTACCGTCTCGCCGACGGCTACCATCAGGTGATGCTGGCGACGCGGGAACTCTCGCGCGAACTGCCCGCCGCGGCGCGGACCTGGGTGAACGAGTATCTGCAGTTCACACACGGTTACGGTCTCGTTATGAATCTGACATCCAAGACCGTCGGTGGCGGGTTCCCGCAATACCTCCTCGAAAACGTCCCCGCCACGTCAACCGCCGGCCTCAGCATCGCGCAGCCGGCGATTTATTACGGCAGGACGATGCCCGGCTACCGGATCGTCAGCACGGGGACCAAGGAGTTCGACTATCCGAAGGGCGACGACAACGTCTACACCAGCTACGCCGGATCCGGCGGCATTCCGCTCGACAGTTTCTGGCGCCGGGTGCTGTTCGCCTGGACGCAAGGGGACATCAACATCCTGCTGACCTCTTACATCGAGCCGCAGAGCAAGATCCAGATCTGGCGCAACATCCAGCAGCGCGTCACCAAGATCGCACCGTTCCTGCAACTCGACGCGGAGCCTTATCCGGTGCTCAGCAACGGCCGGTTGTTCTGGATCCAGGACGCGTACACCACGTCCGACCAGTTTCCTTACGCCAACCCGCATCCCGCCGGCCTCGCTACCAACATCAACTACATCCGCAACTCGGTGAAGATCGTCGCCGACATGTATGACGGGTCGGTGCAGTTCTACACCATGGACCCACAGGACCCGATCCTCGCCGCATACAAACGCGCCTTTCCCGGTGTCTTCAACGATCTCGCCTCGCTTTCGCCAGACCTCAAGGCGCACCTGCGCTATCCTCAGGACCTGTTTGCGATCCAGGCGGACGAGTACAAGACGTTCCACATGACCGATCCCCAGGTATTCTACAACCGCGAGGATCTTTGGGTCGCGCCGAACGAGACCTATGCCGGTCAGCAGGCGCCGATGGAGCCCTACTACATGTTGATGAAGCTACCGGGGAGCGACACGCTGGAATACCTGCTGATGACGCCGTTCACCCCGCAGGGCCGCAATAACATGATCTCGTGGATGGCCGCGCGGTCGGACTTCCCGGGTTACGGCTCGAAGCTGTTCTACCAGTTGCCGAAGGAAAAGCTGATCTACGGGCCGAACCAGATCGAGGCGATGATCGACCAGGACCCGACCATCTCGCAGCAGTTCACACTGTGGGACCAGTCGGGCTCCCACGTGATCCGCGGCAAGCTGATCGTGACACCGATCGAGAATGCGTTTCTCTACATCGTGCCGATCTACCTGCAATCGGCCGGCGAGAACTTCCCGCAGCTCAGGCGGGTGATCGCCGTCACCGGCGACAAGGTGGTGATGGAGCCGACGCTGGACGAGGCGATGGCCAACCTGTTCATCGCCCAGAAGCCGCTGGCAGTGTTCGGCAAGACGCCGGGCGGGTGAAACGTCGGCCGGGCGGAAGCCCGGCCGCGTGAGCAGGTTCCGGAGATTCCTGCTCGGAGTGGGCAATGGGTAGCGGACATGTTCCGGACGGGCGATACATGGCAGTCGATCAGCATAGCCCGGCGGCGGGAAAGGGCCCGAGCCATGCAAGGCCATGTCGGGGCTTCAGTCCCGCCTCGTTCGGGTGTGGGGTTCTGGGCTCAAACCCTCGGAATTTTTGAAACCATTAAGATTCAAATGGTTAGGCTGATCCGGTTCAGGCTCGCCGCCACGATTGTGGGCTACTGAGCAGGCCATCCCGACCAACTTTCCCGAAAACGATGCTTGGCCAACGTCCGGCAGCGGCCTGCCTGCCGCGGTTTTCCGTGATGGCGGCCCGGTGACTTTCCCGAAATCGGGCCTTTTAGGGAGAGTTTCTCCAGCTTTCTCCTCATCAAGGCGCTTTCGGCCCTATCAATCTCAACCGATGTGGGCGGCCGCTGGCGCTAGATCGCCCGTGATGGTCCCCGCGGCAGGCCCATTTTCGGCTACGCAATCGATTTCAAACACTTTCAAAAATTCCGAGGGTTTGAGCCCAGAACCCCATTCTCTACAACAAAAGCTCCCAGCTGGTGCTGAACGTCAAGGCGACATCGTTAGCGATGATGACGCTGCTGGCGCTCGGCACGTTCACCGCCGGGCTACAGGCGCGGGTCTGGCGAATCTGCGCGGTCGGCGGCATTCTGTTTCTTGCCGTGGTCGCCATGGGCTGGATCGAGCAGTCAATACTGCTTCTGGTTGCCGCCGTCGTGGTTATCGTTGCAGTTGGCGGTCTCACCTGGTGGGTAGATCAGCGTCGCCACGGCGCCGTCTAGCCTGCGGAAGCTGTCCCTGCACTGTCGGGCGTGGCGCTGAAGACGCTTCGGGCGCCAGTCCGACCCTCCACTCTCAAGCCAAGGACCATCACGATGTTCAGGACCCTTTCGATCATCCTCGTCCTTCTCGCCCTGATTGCCATCGCGCCGTTGCTTGCTGCGTGCCACACGACCGCTGGCGCGGGCGAA
This sequence comes from uncultured Acetobacteraceae bacterium, assembly GCA_903918195.1. GTDB lineage: Bacteria > Pseudomonadota > Alphaproteobacteria > Acetobacterales > Acetobacteraceae > Rhodovastum. The sequence goes on from CAIXDS010000160.1 coordinate 15,636, forward strand.
GACATCTCCGCGACGGGCAAAGCCGTGACCCACGGTGCCGACCAGCTCACGCCGTAGAAACACGGTGCATGGGTTGCTCCCGGCGCTGCCACGATACCTCCGGCCTTCTTCCCACGCTTGCACTACGGCTACACTGCGCCTGCACAGCTCCGTGAGCGTCGTGTGGGCCAGTGCTCGGCCATCTGTGTTCATAGAGAGATCGATACCGCATGGCGGCAGTAGTGGCGACAGCTGTAGAAAATTTAAGTCGTTATGACTTGCGAATGTGAGATTAATTATTCAGCTCGAAAATTTTCCGCAGCACGGGAGGTAATCTGAGTAGTTTCCGACGCTGTTGAGCGGGCAAAGTCGGCCTTACGACTACATCCTGCAAAGTCTGGATACCACCGGAACTGCCGTCAAGAAGTTATTTTGCCGTAATAAACTATGTCCCTTCGTTCCGCCACACCTAAGGGATTGAGGAAAGGCGGCGTTGTGCCGGTGGTCTCTTCCCATCCGAAGGAACACGCGAATGGCCAAGGTAATCTCGGCAAGCAACGCTGCGGCGATGATCAAGGATGGCGCAACCCTCGGCGCCAGCGCGCTCGGCCTGTCGGGCTGGCCCGAGGAAGTCGCGATTGCCATTGAGAAGCGCTTCTTGGCATCCGGTCACCCTGCCGGGCTCACTTTTGTCCACGCCTCCGGGATCGGCGACTGGAAGACCAAAGGCCCCCAGCACTTCGCGCATCCTGGCCTGATCTCGCGCTGGATTGCAGCCCATGCCGGGCTGTCGCCGGACATGGCCAGGATGATCGCCGATGGCGGATTCGAGGCCTGGTGCCTGCCGCAAGGCGTGATCTCACAGTTGTGGCGCGAAATCGCTGCCCACCGACCCGGCCTGATCACCAAGACGGGCCTGACAACCTTCATCGATCCTCGCGTGGAGGGCGGCAAGCTGAACAAGGTCACCACCAAGGACCTCGTCAAGGTGATCGACTTTGAAGGTCAGGAATGGCTGTTCTTTGCAAGCTTCAGGGTCGATGTCGCCATCATCCGCGGCACCACCGCCGATGAGAAAGGCAACATGACCGTTGCCGACGAAGGCGCACTGCTGGAATGCCTGCCGCTGGCACAGGCGGCCAGGAACTGCGGCGGTATCGTTATCGCCGAGGTCGAATATCTGGCCAGGAACGGCAGTCTGCATCCCAAGTCGGTTCGCGTGCCTGGCGTTCTAATCGACCATGTCGTCCTCTCCGGTCCGGACAATCATTGGCAGTCGGCTGGCACACGGTTCAATCCCGCCTTCGCCGGCGCGATCCAGGTTCCCCTGGACGAGGTTCCGGCGATGGCCCTGAACGAACGACTCATCATTGCCCGGCGGGCCGCGATGGAACTGGTGGAGGGATGCACCGTTAATCTCGGCATCGGTGTGCCGGAGGGCGTTGCCGCGGTTGCCGCCGAGGAAGGTGTCGGCGACAAGATTACGCTGACGACAGAGGTCGGCACGATTGGCGGCATCCCGGCGGGCGGCCATGATTTCGGCATGTCGCTCAACGCCGAGGCATTCGTCGAACAGCAGGTCCAGTTCGATTGGTATAACGGTGGCGGGCTGGATCAGGCCTATCTGGGTGCGGCCCAGGTTGACCGCGACGGCAATGTCAACGTCAGTAAATTCAATGGGCAGTTTGTCGGCTGCGGCGGCTTCATCGACATCACGCAACATGCGAAGAGGGTCATCTTCTGCGGTGCATTCACCGCGGGCGGCCTGAAGGTTTCCGTCGCGGACGGCAGGATTGCCATCCTGCGGGAAGGAAAAGCCAAGAAATACGTCAATACGGTCGAGCAGATCACCTTCAGCGGGGCTTACGCAACAAAAACTCGCCAGCCGGTGCTTTTCATAACCGAGCGTGCGGTGTTTGAGCTGCACGACGGTCAGTTAATCCTGACAGAGGTCGCGCCCGGCATCGATGTGGACAAGGATATTTTTGCCCAAATGGAATTCAAGCCGCGCACGTCGCCGGCGCTTCGCCCGATGCTCGCCGGGATTTTCCAACCCAGGTGGGGCGGCCTGAAGGCGGCCTTCGCGGCGAAGAATTCATCACCCGGCTAGGGAAAGGCAGGCAGTCATGACCCCCGAGCAACAGGCGATACGGCAGGCGGCGAAGGAGTTCGTCGCCAAAAAAATTATTCCGCATGCGGCCGAATACGACAAATCAGGAGAATTCCACGCCTACCTCCTGGAAGCCGCGAAGCCAAGCGGGATTTTCGCGATGGCGGTGCCGCAGGAATATGGCGGCCTTGGCTATGGCCCGCTAACCCAGGCACTGGTGCTGGAGGAATGGGGATACGGGTGTGCGGCAATGGGAACGACACTTTCGGCCAGTATACTGAGCATGGAAGCAGTCCTGACCGCCGGCAACGATGACCAGAAGCGCCGCTTTTGCAAGCCGATGCTCAGCGCCGGAATCGGTGCCTTCGCCTTGACGGAACCGGCGGCGGGCTCCGATGCCGGCGCGGGCGTGGCGACCGCGGTCAAGAGCGGGGGCGAATATATCCTGAACGGCCCGAAATGCTGGATCACCAATGGCGGGGAGGCCGCCGTCTACGTCGTCTTCGCCGCGACCGATCCGGCGCAAGGTGCGAAAGGCCTCAGCGCCTTCATCGTCGAGCGTGGGCTGCCCGGATTTATCATGGGCGATCGGGAAGAAAAGCTTGGTCTGCGCAGTTCCAACACGGTGTTTTTCTTTCTTAAGGATGTCCGCGTCCCCGTCGCCAATCTTCTCGGAAAGGAGGGGGAGGGCATGAAGATTGCCATGGAAACACTCGATCTTGCCAGGCCTTCCATTGGCGCATTGGCGGTTGGCCTGGCCCAACGTTGTCTCGACGAGTGCGTGAAGCATCTGCGAAAGCGCTACCCCGCCAAGTCTTACCCTGGCGAAACGCTTCAGTTTGACCTCGCGGACATGCAGATCGCGATCGAAGGTGCGCGGCAGGCCCAGCATCACACCATGTCGCTGCGGGAGGCGGGGAAGCCTTTCTCCATGGAATCGGCGATCGCCAAGACGCTGGGCACGGCGGTCGCGATGAGCGTCACATCGCAGGCAATGCGCCTGATGGGATCGCACGCCTACACCTCGGAATTCGGCAAATTCATGCGCGATGCCAAGGTCATGCAGATATATGAGGGAACAAATCAAATCCAGCGCCTGGTGATCGCGCGTTCGGTCCTCGCGCCGCCCAAGGCGCCGGCTCCAACAATGAAGGCGGCAGCGGAATGACGGCCCATTTGACGGAAGCCCAGCAAATCCTGGTGCAACGCGCACATGAGTTTGCCGAGGAATTTCTCGAGCCGATCGCAGCGGAACTGGATCGCGGTCAGGTCTTCCCCAAAGCGCTGATCGGACAACTCGCGGCACAGGATTTCCTCGGCCTTGTGGTGCCGGAACCGTCCGGTGTGGCGGGCGCTGGCTTCGTCAGTCATGTGGAGGTCGTTCAGGCATTGTCGCGATCCTGTCCGGCCATCGCTTCCATCATCAACAATCACGCGCTGTGTGTCTACGCCATTGCACATTGGGGCAGCGCGGCACAGAAAGAGCGGTATCTGCCAGCGCTGATCAAAGGCGAAAAGCTTGGTACGGTTGCCATCCAGGAGGCGGGTCCAAGCCTCGGAAATGGTCCTGACGCGCTTTTGGCCACGCGTCAGGGAGGTGGATTTAACCTCAATGGACGCAAGGCTTTTGTGCGCAACGCCGGTGCGGCCGATGTCTATCTCACATTCGCCACGATCCAGCCGGATGCCGAAAGCAACGGAGTGACCGGATTCATCGTGGATGCCGGGACGGATGGATTGAACGTGGGCCCCAGGCTGGAAACCATGGGGCTCAGGGCCTGTCCGGTCGCCGATCTGAGCTTTAAGAACGTTCTGGTGACCGAAGGCAGCGTCATGGGCACGCAAAACTGCGGATCGGTCGTCGCCACCCAGGTGCTTTCCGTCAGCGCCGTGGCTGAGGCAGCGCAGACCGTGGGTATTGCCGGGGCGGCGGTTTCACATGCTGCCGACTATGCCCGGCATCGGGTGCAGTTCCGCCACCCGATCGCGAGACTACAGGCGATCCAGACACTGCTGGCAGAGATCGTTGCTGACAGCCACATGGCCTGGCTCGGTGTACAACATGCCGCGCGCCTGATCGACGACGACGCGCCATTTGAACCTGAAGCGGCGATGGTGAAGATGTTCGTCGGCCGTCTCGGCTCGAAGATGCTGGTCGACGCGATCCAGATCGAAGGTGGCATGGGGATATGTGAAGTCGTCCCCAAGCATATCGGCGGGACTCTGCCGCTGGCACGGATGTTCCGCGACATCGCCGGAACCACCCTGCTGGATGCGCCCGATGACTTCCCGGACAGGCTTATCGCCGCGCGTATCGCCTGATCCTCGGAGACCTGCCGGTGACGGGAAGGCCAGGCGGCGCCGGTCGCGGAAATGAGGCAACAAGAACAGGAAAATGAATATGTCTGCCGCTGTCAAAACAACCTCGGCCGCCGATTTTGTTGTCGGTCAAACCTGCACCTACGAGCAGCTTGTCGATGACAAACTGGTTCGCGGCTACGCGGATCTGACCGGCGATCACAACAAAATCCATGTCGACGACGCCTTCGCTAAAAGGACGAAATTTGGCCAGCGGATCGCGCATGGCGGAATCATGTTCGGCATGATCTCCAAGGTACTCGGCGGCCAGATGCCTGGTCTGGGAACGGTCTTTCTCAACCAGTTGGTAAATTTCCACGCGCCTGTGTTCATCAACGACACCGTCACCCTTGAACTGACGATTACCGCCTTGCTTCCAAAGCATGTCGCCAGGATCGGTTGTGTCATGAAGAAGCAGACCGGCGAGGTGGTCGTGGACGGAGTCTCCACGGTCAAGCTGCCCGGCTGGCTGATGAAGACCTGATACCAGTGGCCGTGGAGGTCGACTCCTGGTGGGGGCTTCCCTTCCCGGGCGATCTGCGATTCGATGCGCGCTGGTGTCGATTTGTGGAGTTGGCGATGGGAGCGGTGGCGATCACCCGGACGGATTTGTCGGCGGCGGAACTGGGCGCCAGCGCGGCGCAGATGAAGGATGCGCGTCCCGCGCGCCGCGGATTGGCGATCGCGGCGGTGCTTGAAGGAGCGTCGCGCGAAGACGCAGCGCGGTCGATGGGAATGGACCGTCAGACGCTGCGGGACTGGGTGCACCGCTATAACGACAACGGCCTTGACGGGCTGTGCGATCTTCAGGCGCCGGGCCGGGACCCGGCGTTGACGCAGGCCCAGGAACAAGAGCTGATCCGATGGGTTGAGGCTGGCTCCGATCTGGAGCGGGACGGGGTGGTCCGCTGGCGGCGTGTGGACTTGCGGGATCGCATTCTGCGCGAGTTCGGCGTTGGCATACACGAGCGGACCGTCGGCAAGCTGCTGGAGAAGCATGACTACTGCCGCCTCACCGTGCGCCCACAGCATCCCAAATCTGACCCTGTGGCACAGGAGACTTTCAAAGCCGGCTTCACTGATCTCGTGCACGCCACGATCCCGCCGGAAGCCGCAGGCAAACCAATCGAAATCTGGTGGCAGGACGAAGCGCGCGTCGGTCAGCAAGGCACTCTGACCCGGATCTGGGCCAAACGGGGAAGTCGGCCCCAGGCCATGCGCGACCAGCGGCGCAACTCGGCATACCTGTTCGGCGCGGTCTGCCCCGAACGCGACACCGGCTGTGCCATCGTCATGCCGAAGGCCAATACCGACGCGATGAACGAGCATTTGGCTCAGATCAGCCGCTGCGTCACAGAAGGGGCCTATGCGGTCCTGGTGGTCGATGGCGCCGGTTGGCACATCGGCTCTCGCCTCGTCCTGCCGCACAACATC
>CAIXDS010000161.1 GCA_903918195.1 uncultured Acetobacteraceae bacterium
CAGACGCCCCGCGCAGCCACGTCCGTTCAACCCCCAACGCCGCCGCCACTGAGCCCGCCCAACGCCGAACCCCGGCGCGCAAACCCATGCCGGTGCGTCAGCGCACCCCCGCCCCTCCGCCCTCATGCATGATTGCGGCTAACATGCGCGGCGGTCAGTGGCCCCCTGCTCCCCGTTGCTTGGGCGTCCTGATATCATCAAGCGGCGTTTACGGGCAGCTTCTGCCTGTGTCGGAAATGTTCAAACCGCGCAATTGTAATGCCGCGCCCTGCTGCTGAACGTCCACGCTGACATAGAGAATATGATTCAGCCCAATAATGCGCATCAGAGAGTCATAACCAAATGACGGCAGCGACGCATCGAACGACCAACCGCCGCCTGACGCCACGCCGGTCAGTGTGGCTCCCGTGTTGGACTGCTTGATCGTGATCGAAATATCCGATGGGCCGGATTTTTCCTGCAGACCGATTGAATACCCCGGCTGCCCGTCGTTTCCAACGACATAGGCTCCCGCTCCCGAAGGACAGGCGTTGAAGACGACGTGCACGGCGCCGGGCTGCGCGGCCGCTTCGCTCATGTCCCGGGCACTTGCCGCGGGCACGGCGATGTGGCTCCCGAGCAACACAACAACGATCGAGCACAAGCATCGAACAAGGGCCGGCATGCCTCGACTCCCTCAACCGGCGCAAATTGCGCGTTTGATGCGGCCCCGGTACATTATGCGCCGCGTCGCATTCCGGACATCAAGAAGAACGTGGGATACAGACCGGAACGAATAACGCAGCCGCCAAAGCGGATCGGTTTGCGGCCCGCGATCAGTCCGCAGTTCCGCCAGCAGCGACCTTGCGCGGGCGGCCCGGTCCCTTCCGGGGCGTCGGCGCGGCGACCGGCTCAGGGGTCTTCTTCCTGCCGAGACCAATCTCCCTCGCAAGCGTGGAGCGGCGCGCCGCATAGGTGGGCGCGACCATCGGGTAGTCATGCGGCAGTCCCCACTTCTCACGGTACTGCTCCGGCGTCAGTTGGTAATGGGTCATCAGATGCCGCTTGAGCATCTTCAGCTTCTTGCCGTCCTCCAGGCAGATGATGAAGTCCGGAAATACCGATTTCCTGGGCGGCACCGCCGGCTGCGGCTTTTCCACTACTTCGGCCGGCTTCTGCGTGCCGGCGAGTGTCGCATGAACGCTGCGGATCAACTCCGGCAACGCGGCCGGCGCGACCGGGTTGTTGCGCAGGTGCGCAGCCACGATCTGGGCGGTCAACTCAAGCAACTGGCCCGTCTCGACGTTCTCGCTCATTGTCTTCCCTTCGTGGGCGATGCTTGGACCGCTGTCTTGTACGTCATGAAGCGGCAAGACCCTTACAGTAGACATTCCTTCCCCGTTTGACCAGAGGAGGAACGGTCATTTCCGGGACTAACTTATTTGTCATCCGGCCAGGAAACCGCTCCTTCGTGTCTTGCCGGCAAGGGTTGGCGGCTGCGCATGCCGACCAACCGCGCCAAAAATTTTGTAATCACGGCAGGAAGCGTGCGCAACACCGACTTTCGATAAAAATAAAATTCGTAACGCTGGCTCGTATTGATGATTGATATTTGCTGCGTGCCCGACGGCACGAAAGATGCGGATTGGACAAATGTTGCCCTCAGGCGATGGACAACAAGATCAGGGCAGCACCGCGGCCACCGTTACAGGCCGCGCCGCTCCAGCCATTCGTCGAGCGCCTCGATGAACATGTCCTGGATGGTCCGCCGGCGCATCCGGCCCGGCCGCGGGGCGCCAGCCTCCATCAGCCGCAGGTAGCGGGCCTCGTCCAGCTTCACCGTGGTGGCGACCACCGCGCCGCGCACCGGCTCGGGCACGGGCCGCGGCGCCGGGCGGGCCGACCGTGGCGGGGACGGGGGCGGGGGCGGGGGGCTGTGCAGCGGCGGGTCGGGCGGCACGGCGGCCAGCAGCGGCGCGGGCAGCGGCGACGGAAGCGACACAGGCGGCGGCTCCGCCTCAGTGTCGGTGATCGGGCGGGCGCCGCCCTTGCGAGGGATGGGGAAGGCGCTGAGATCCGGCGCGCGGCTCATGCTGCCTCCGCACGTGCTGATTTACGTAACCGCGCATCCACGTAGGCCCACAACTCCGCAATCTCCCTGGCCGGAGTGCTGCCGGGGTCAAGCTCGGCGACGGTGCGGCCATCGATGCTGCTGGTCGGGAAGGCAACCGACTGGGCGATCATCGGCTTGGCCACGGTGCCGCTCTGCGACAGCGCGATCGCCGCCTGCCCGGTGATGCGGGCGTTGCGGGTGGCGCCGTTGATGACGAACACCATCGGCCGCCCGGCCTCCTCGACGATGTCGATGGTGCGCCCGACGGCGTCGAGGTCATCGGGCGAGGGGCGGGTGGGGATCAGCACCAGGTCCGCAAGCTGCACGACGGCGCGGATCAGGCTGGTCACTTGGGGCGGGGTATCGATGATGGCGAGGCGGAATCCGCCGGCGCGGGCCTGCTCGACGCGCTGGGGCAGGTCGGCCAGCGTGCTGGAGAAGAACACCGGGGTTGCCGCCTGACGGCGGTTCCACCAGGCGGCCAGCCCGCCCTGCGGGTCGGCATCGAGCAGCACGACCGGCCCCTGGCCGGCCCGTTCGGCCTCGACGGCGAGGTGACGACTGAGGGTGGTTTTCCCAGCGCCGCCCTTTTGTGAAGCCAGAACAAGGACATACATGAGGTAGCTCCGCATTGCTGCCAGTAATGCCGTGGGCACGACAATGCCTCCTTCCCTGCGTCCGTGCAAACGGAAAAACGTCCTGGCGTCCGCGCGCACTCCCGTGCGTGTCCACATGGCTACGCATGCGCGTCCGTCCGCACGGACGTCCGCATCTACGCAGCCACGGCCGCGCAAACGTTTGGCCGTGGCGCTGTCCGCACGGCCATGCCCCCGCGCGGAAGCGTGCGGCCGTCCGCCGCCCGCACACCTCCACCGCCACGCCATCGCCGCGGTTTCGGCTGTTCGTCGCTGTCGGTTGCGGCTAAGCAGGCCGGGGCGCTGCCCTGGCCTTCCTGTTTGGAGAACGAAATGTGCGGCCTGGCAGGCATCTTCCATCCGGACGCCAGGGCCGGGATCGATGCCGTCCTGCTGCGGCGCATGACCACCGCACTCGCCCATCGCGGCCCCGACGGCGACGGTTTCCACACCGAACCGGGAATCGGCCTCGGCCATCGCCGGCTCGCCGTCATCGACCTCGCCGGCGGCCACCAGCCGATGGCCAACGAGGACGGCTCAGTCATCCTCGTCTTCAACGGCGAAATCTACAACTTCGCCGCGTTGCGCCCAAAGCTGCAGGCGCTCGGCCATGTCTTCCGCAGCGACCACTCCGACACCGAAACTATCCTGCATGCCTGGGAAAGCTGGGGGCCGGACTGCCTGCAGCAATTGCATGGCATGTTCGCCCTGGCGCTGTGGGACCGCAACCGCGGACAGCTTTTCCTGGCGCGCGACCGGCTGGGCAAGAAACCACTTTACCACGCCGGCACGCCGGATGGCGGCTTCGTGTTCGGCTCCGAAATGGCGACGCTGACCGAGGTGCCGGCGCTGGCGCGCCGGATCTTCGCCCCCGCCGTCGAGGATTTCCTCACCTGGGGCTACATCCCCGACCCGGCCACGATCTATGCCGGCATCCATCGCCTGCCGGCGGCGCACTGGCTGCTGCTGCAGCGCTGCCAGCCCGCCGTGCTGCGCCGCTACTGGCAGCCGCCCACAACCACCCGCCCGCGGGACGAAGCCAGCGCGGTGGCGGATTTGACCGCCCGGCTGCAAGCCGCCACCGCCGCGCGGCTAGTCGCCGACGTGCCGCGCGGCGCCTTCCTGTCGGGCGGCCTCGATTCCAGCGCGGTCGTGGCCACCGCCGCCCGGCTACGCGCCGCCCCGCTCGACACCTTCACCCTCGGCTTCGAGGGGGCGGAGGACGAGACGCCCTATGCCGCCATGGTCTCGCGGCACGCCGCCGCGGTGGACATGATCGAGGCGGCGCGCGGGCAGGGGCGTATTTTCGGCGAGCCGTTCGGCGCCCCCTCGGCAGTGCCGACCTTCAGCGTCTGCCGGCTCGCCCGCCGGCACGCCGCCGTCGCCATGTCCGGCGACGGCGGCGACGAGGTGTTCGCCGGCTACCGCCGCCACCGCTGGCACGTGCTCACCGAGGCGGTGCGACGCTGTCTGCCCGCGCCGGTGCGCCACCACGCCATCGGCGCGCTCGCCCGCGCCTGGCCCAAGCTCGACCGCGCGCCGTGCTGGCTGCGCGCGAAACACACGCTCACCGAACTCAGCCTCGATGCCACGCTCGACTATCTGCGCACCATGACCCAGGTGCACCAGGCGCGCCGCCGCGCCCTGCTGGCACCGGGGTTGCTGGCCCGGCTCGACGGCTACGACCCGACCGCGCGCTGGTGGAATGGGGGCTGGCTCTGCCGCAACATCTGAAAATGCAAGGCGGGCAGGGCAAATACGTGCTCAGGCGCGCGCTGGATCCGTATGTGCCGCACCCGGTGCTGCACCGCCCGAAACAGGGGTTTTCCACCTCGCTCGCCGGGCTGTTCCGCCGCGAGGCGGCGCGGCCGCACGCCCGGCTGATGGGCGAAACCCTGCTGGATTGCGGCCTGTTCGCCCCAGCCGGAATCGAACGCCTGCTGCGCGAGCGCGCGACCGGCCGCTTCGACCACAGCCAGACCTTGTGGCTGCTGCTGGTGTTCGAGGGATTTCTGGCGGCGACCGGCGGCACGGGGACGGCACGGCCATGACGGGAGTGCCGGCAAACACCTCGATCCTGGCCAGGACCGCCGCCGGCACCGGCTGGGTGATCGGCTGGCGGATCGCCGCCCGGCTGATCGGGCTGGTCAACACGCTGGTGCTGGTGCGGCTGCTTTCGCCCGCCGATTTCGGTCTGGTGGCGCTCGGCTCGAGTTTCGCCCAGGCCATCGACGCACTTGCCCTGATCGGCATCGAGGACGCGGTGATCCGCCATCGCGCGCCCACCACTACATTGCTGAACACCGCCTTCACGCTCGGCCTGCTGCGCAGCCTGCTCACCGCCAGCCTCGCCGCCGCGCTGGCCTGGCCGGCCGCCGCCTTCTTTGCCGAACCGCGGCTGTCGGGCGTTATCCTGACCGTTGCCGGCAGCCTCGTGATCGACGGGCTGACCAATATCGGCATCGTCGAGTTCCGCAGCCGCTTCGCCTTCGACAAGGAGTTCTGGCTGTGGACCCTGCCGCGGCTGGCATCGCTGGTCTTCAGCATCGGCGCGGCACTGCTGCTGCGCACCTATTGGGCCTTGCTGATCGGCATCACCGGGCACCGCGTCCTGCGGGTGCTGGCCAGCTACTGGATGCACCCGCACCGGCCGCGGCTGACGCTGGCGGCCTGGCGCGAGCTGGCCGGCTACTCCGCCTGGAACTGGGCGCTGGGCGTCGTCGCCACCCTGCGCAACAACGCCGACAGCGTGCTGATCGGGCGGCTGATGGACTCGACCCATGTCGGCCTGTTCGCGCTTGGCGAGGAGCTGGCGCTGCTGCCCACAACCGAGCTGGTGCAGCCGCTGTGCCGCGCCGCCTTCTCCGGCTTCGCCGCCGCGCAACAAACACCGGCGGGCGTGCGCGAGACCTATGCCCGCATCGTGGCGAGTGCGCTGCTGGTGGTCCTGCCGGCCGGGCTGGGGCTGTCGCTGGTGGCCGCTCCGGCAGTGGCGCTCGCCTTGGGGCCGGCCTGGCAGGCCGCGGTGCCGCTGGTGCAGATCATGGCCGTCTCCGGCTGCGTCATCGTGTTCAGCAATGTCAGCAACACGCTGTTCCGGGTGGTCGGCCTGATGCGCGAGACCTTCCAGGTCTCGCTGTGGAGCATGGCGGCCCGGGTGCTGCTGCTGCTGGCGCTGCTGCCGGTGCTGGGGCTGCCAGGCGGGGCGGTGGCGGTGACCGCGGCGACGGCGGTCGAACAGGCGCTGTATCTCGGCCTGACGCTGCGGCGCTTCGACCTGACGCTCACCGATTTCGCGTCGCGCACCTGGCGCATCGTGCTTGCCGCTGCGGTCATGACGGCGGTGCTGGCGCTGAGTGGTCTCGGCTGGCACGCCTCGGTGGCGACGACGACAGGGGGCCGTCTCGCTGAACTGGCCGATCCGATTCTTGTCGGCGCCCTGACCTATGTCGCCGTTCTGCTAGCGGCATGGTGGGGATGCGGCCGGCCGGCCGGGGCGGAGGCGGACATGCTGGCGGTGATCCGGCGCCTGATCCGGCGGGTGTGAGGCCCGCCTGCCCGAGAAACAGCCATGATCCATTTCTTCCCCACCTTCTCCCGCGACGCCGCCAACTCGCCGTACGGCGAAGCGCTGCGCCGATCCGGCGTGCCGCACCGGATCTTCGCGTCAACGGTGCGGCTCGACTATCGCACCCGGGCGAAGCTTCTGCTGGTCTGCATTCCGCGGCTCGCCGCCAACGCCGTTCGCCTGGCCGTCGGCTCCCTTCTCCTCAGCCGCCCCGCCCCCAACACGGTCGTGCTCGGCTCGGATGTCGAGGTCCTGGTCTTCGCCCTGGCGCGCACCCTGTTCCGCCGCACCAGGGTGCGCATCGTCCTGGCCTCCTTCATCTACACCAGCCGCGATTCGTCGCTGGCGAATGCCCTGCGGCGCGCCGTGTTCCGTTTCGTGCTCGGCCGGACGGTGCTGGTGGTGGTGCATTCCAGGCTTGAAGCCGAGCGTTACGACCGGATCTTCGCCGCGACCGGCACGCGCTTCGCCTTCGTCCCCTATGGCAGTGCGGTGGACCTCCGCCACGCCCTGATCGGCGACGCAAGCGCGGTGCCGGGCGAGCCCGGCACCGTCGTCGCCGCGGGACGGTCAGGACGCGACTACGCAACGCTGTTCGCCGCGATGGCCGGCGCCGACGCCGATCTGCGGGTGATCTGCAACTCCGCCAGCGCCCTGCCTCCGACCCCGCCGGGCGGGCGCATCACCATCCTGGGCAGCGGCGACTACCTCGAGTTCTTCCACGAGACCGTGCGCGCTGCCGTGGTCGTGATCCCGCTGGCAGTTGCCGACATCTCGGCCGGCCAGATGGTGCTGGTGCAGTCCATGGCCCTCGGCAAGGCGATCGTCGTCACCGACACGCCGACGATCCGCGACTATGCGACGGATAGCCACGACGCGCTGCTCGTGCCGCGCGGCGATGCGGTCGCCATGCGTACGGCGATCCTGCGATTGCTCGGCGATGCCGCGTTGCGGACACGGCTGGGCGGCGCCGCGATGAAAACATATGATTCTAGGCTCGGCACGGAAGGACATCTGAACGGCGTGCTCACGGCCATTGCAGCACTCGATGCGCCCGCCCCGAGGCCGGCCGCTGGCCACCACCCCTGAACACGGCAGTCCGATCCGGATGCGTTCCCTCTTCATCACCCACCGCTTTCTCGACGACGGTGAAATGCCGGTGACTGGCTCGTACCGGCGCATGGGCTTTCTGCTGGAGGCGGTCTCGGGCATCTCCGGCAGCCTCGAGCTGGCCGTGATGGTGCCGCACGACCTGCCCATCACGCCGGACACCGGCGCGCATTACGCCAGGCTGTACGGCAAGTGGGTGCGCTGTCCGTTCCGGCTGCGGCTGATTCCACGGCTGCCTCCCAAAGGCACGCTCAGCCTCAAGGGCTATCTGACGCGCCCCTGGGATCTCTACTCTCCCGGCTATCACCGTTACTACATCACCAGCGGCGAGCAGCAGATCGCCGCCCTCCGCGACGCCTTCGCCGCCGGCCCGGACCTGGTCTTCGTGCAGCGGCTCAACGCGATGGCGCCCATCCTGCGCGGCGGCCTGCGGCATCCGGCGATCTTTTTCGATCTCGACGATGTCGAGCACCGGGCTCATCTCCGCCATATCTTCGCGCCACCGCACTGGGGAACGAAGTATCTTGGCCTGCTGCACACGCCGCCGCTGTTTCTGGCCGAGCGGCGCGCCATTGCCCTGGCGCGCCGCACCTATGTGTGCTCGCCGCAGGATCGCGACGACCTGCGGCGGCTCTACCGCACCGGCCGGATCGAGAGCATCGCCAACTCCGTTCTGTTTCCGCAGCAGACGCCCATGCCGGCCGACCCGGTGATGCTGTTCCTGGGCAGCATGATCTTCGCGCCCAACCTCGCGGCGACGAACTGGCTGACCGGCAAGGTCTGGCCCACGGTACGCAACGCCGTACCGTCGGCGCGCCTGATTATTGCAGGAGAATTTCCCGAACGCGCCGCCACCTTCCACGCGCCGCCGCCCGGCGTGGAGTTCCGCGGCTTCGTCGAAAGCCTCGATGATTTGTACCGCGGCGTGCGGGTGGTTGCCTCGCCCATCCTGAGCGGCTCCGGCACCCGCACCAAAATCGTCGAGACCGCCGCCTACGGCCGACCGGTCGTTTCGACAACGCTGGGCGCGGAAGGGCTGGCCTTCGAGGACGGGCGCCATATCCTGCTGCGCGACACCGCGCCCGCCTTCGCCGAGGCCTGCATCAGCCTGCTGCAGGACACCGCGCTGTGCGCCACACTGGCGGCAAATGCCCACCGCATCGCCGAACGGGACTACGAACGCGGCCAGGTGATGCAGCAATTGCAGGCCAGCATGCAGGCCGCCCTGCAAACCCGATGACCGCCGCCGCCTCGCCCAATGATCCCTCTCCCCATGCCATGGCCCAGCGCATGCCCGACCTCGTCAGCGTCATCATCCCGACCTACAACCGGTCGCGCCTGGTGTGCCAGGCCATCGACAGCGGGCTGGCGCAAACCCATCCGGCCGTCGAGGTGATCGTCATTGACGACGGATCGACCGATGACACCGCCGAGCGCCTGGCTACCTACGGTGCACGCATCCGGGTCATCCGCCAGCCGAATGCCGGGGTCTGCGCCGCGCGCAACAACGGCATGGCAGCCGCGAGGGGTGATTACATCGCGCTGCTTGATTCGGACGACCACTGGCTGCCATGGAAGCTTGCGGCCCAGCTCGCGGCGTTCCGGGCACGTCCCGAGTTGCAGTTCGTCCACGCGGACACCATGATCATCGATCGCAGCGGCCACCTTCTGCACGAGAGATCCCGGCACCGCTACTATGCGAATTTTCTCGGCTACCTGCCCGAGGCAGCCCTCTTCGAGTCCGAACTGATGCTCGACTGCCGCGGCTCGGGAGACAGCGCGCCGGCAGACCCCATCCGGCTGAGGATCGGAGATTTCTCCAGCAAGATATTCCTGGGAAACTTTTTCAACATGTCCACCGTCGTTCTGCGCCGGCACCTTCTTGCCCGATGGGGGCAGTTTGATACCGCCGTGGGCAACGCCGGCGAGGACTACGAATTCTTTAGCCGTCTGGTCCTGTCGGGACCGGTCGGACTGCTCGACGTTGCCGCCGCCCGCTGCTGCGTCGGCGGCAACGACCAGCTCAGCAAGCTGCGGACACACACCGCCCTGGCCAATCTGCGAACGATGGCAAAGATCGAGCAGCGCCTGGGCGGTCGGCTGCAACTGCCGCCCAAAGTGGTCCGCCGGCGCCGGCGGGACGCCGCGTTGTGGGCCGGATCGGCCCTGTTCGACGACGACCGCCCGCGCGAAGCCCGTCTCTATCTCCGGCAGGCGCTGGCGAGCGGATATCTAACGCCGCGTGGCGTGATCTACTGGATACTGTCGTTCCTGCCGCTCTCCGCCATCCGGCGATTGCGCACTGCCTACCACCGTGCCAAGGCCCGTCTGGCGGCGCCCGCGCTCGCCACCGCCCTCCTGGCCGCTCCCGTCCACGCCGCCACCCTCGAGGTCGGCCCCGGCCGCGCCTTCGACCGCCCCAGCGCCGCCGCCCGGGCGGCGCAGGACGGCGACACCATCGCCATCGCCCCCGGCAACTACTACGACTGCGCGGTCTGGACCCGCAGCCGCCTGACCATCGCCGGCACCGGCCCGGACGTGCTGATCACCGACACCACCTGCCAGGGCAAGGCGCTGTTCATCACCAGCGGCGACGACATCACCATCCGCAACATCACCTTCGCCCGCGCCCGCGTGCCCGACCGCAACGGCGCCGGCATCCGCGCCGAGGGCCACAACCTGACGGTCGAATCGAGCCGTTTCATGAACAACGAGACCGGCCTGCTCGACGGCGGCCTGCTTGGCTCGACCTTGCGCATCATCGACTGCACGTTCACCGCCAATGGCGTGCGCGACACCACCGCCCCATCCCCCGCGCTCTCCGTCGGCGCCATCGCCACCCTGCATGTCGAACGCTCGCGCTTCGCCGACAGCCGCGGCGGGGCGCACATCCTCTCGGGCGCCGGGCGCACCGAACTGCTCGGCAACCGCATCGAGGACGACGCGACCGGCGTGCGCGATGCGCTGGTGGTGCTGGCGAACGGCAACGCGCTGGTGATGGAGGACAACCTGCTGCGCCGCGGCCCCAACGGCACCCGCCTCAACGCCGCGGTGCGCGCCGACGGCGGCGCCGGTGACCTCGCGTTGCGCCGCAACACCCTGGTCAACGCCAGTGACCGGCCGACCGCGCTGCTGCTGGACTGGACGCAGGGCGAGGCCAGCTTCGAGGGCAACGTGCTGCAGCCCGGCGATGTGGAACGCTCGACCGAGGGCAGTTGGCGCCAGCAGGCCATCGGCACCGCCCGTGCCCTGTATGGCGAGACCCGCCACCTCGCCGGTGCCGGGCTGCGAGCGCTGCGCACCTTGCTGCCCTGATCCGAACTTGCACATTCGTCTCCAATAGCGATAATCGTCTCTTGTTCGGGACGACCTCGGGCGCACGCGGCGGCGCCGCCATTTTCGCAGAGGACACCATGGACTTCACCGTCCTGCTGCCCACCCGCAACCGCCCCGCGCTGCTGCAGCGCGCGCTGGCATCCGTGCTAGCGCAGCGGGTGGACGGGCTGGAGGTTCTGGTCATCGACGACGGCACCACGGACCCCTTCGCCGGCCCGCTCGCGGCGCTCAAGGCAGCCCGCGACCAGCGGGTGCGCTTCCTGCACCTGCCGCCGCGCCCCCACGGGCACGGCCAAAGCCACGCCCTCAATGTCGGCGCGGCGCAGGCAAGCGGGCGCTATCTCTGTTTCCTCGACGACGACGACGAATGGACCGACCCGCACTATCTCGCCTGCGCGGCCGGCATCATCGACGGCCCCGACCAGCCGGTGGATCTGCTCTTCTTCGACCAGATCGCCTTCGCCAACGGCCGGCGGCTTGAGCAGACCATCTGGATCGAGGATCTCGCCCAGGTGCTGCCGCCGGCCATGCGGCCCGGACCGGACGGCGCCTGGCGCGTCGATGCCGCCGACCTGCTGCGCGCCCATGGCTTCTGCCATCTCAACGCGACTATCATACGCCGCGACCTGTTCAACGAGATCGGCGGCTTCGACAACGCGCTCCGCTATGAGTGCGACCGCGACTTCTACCTGCGCGCCATCGACCGGGCGCGGGTGATCACCTACCTCCCACGCGCCGTCGCGCGCCACAACGTGCCGGACCCGACCCGCCGGGACAACATGTCCACCCTGGTGTCCGACACCGAGAAGCGGTTCTTCCAGACCACCCTGCTGGGAAAAGCCATCCTGTTCTCGCGCCAGGAGGTGGTACGCGCCTTCGCCAGGCGTCACCACACCTACACGCTCAAGCACCTGGCCACCTCGCTGTACAAAGGCCGGCACTACGGGCTGGCGCGGCAATATGCGCTGGAAGCGCTGCCGGTGGGGTTCAACCTGAAATGGCTGGCATTCTGCTGCTGGTTGGGTCTGCTGGCCGCCTTCGACCTGCGCCGCCCCCGACAGGCGGCTGGTCAGGTACCGGGCGGGTAGTACAGGTTCCGCGCGGGAACCTCCCTGATCCGCCCCACCATCCGCCTGGCCGAAAGCCAGCAACAGAACAGCAGCCACTTCATGTTGAAGCCGACAAGAACCACGAGCCGCGCGTAATACACCGCGGTCTCGTAGTCGCCAGACCGCCAGAGCTTCTCGGCGATATGCTTCAGGGTGTATACTTTATGCAGCCTGGCGTACTGACGCACTTCATTCTGGACCGAAAATATGATCGCCTTGTCCAGCAGCCGCAGCTGGAAGATGTGGCGATCGTAAGGACCAAGCGCGGTGGAAACGCTGCCGTGATCCCCGGGAGCGGGCACGTTGTGCCGCGCGGTGACGACGGGGCTGTAGATGATGCGCGAAGCGGCATCGATCGCACGCAGATAGAAGTCGCGGTCTGATTCATAGCGGATGCTCTCGTCGAACCCGCCGATCTGCCAAAAGAACGTCCGCCGCACCACGGTCGTGTTCAGGTGGCAAAAGCCGCCGCTCTGGATCAGCTGCGGCACCCGCACCTCGCTGGCACCGGCCGCGCAGCGCGGCAGGCCGCGCACGACCTGCCGCAGGTCCTCGGTCCAGATCACCTGATCGAGCCGCACATCGCCCCGGTAGGCAACCTGGTCGGACAGCAGCAGATCGACTGTCCGCGTCTCGCCGTCGATCACCCGGGCGACCCGGGCAAGGAAGCCCCGGTCGATCCATTCGTCGTCATCGTCGAGGAAGCAGACATAGTCCGCCACGGACTGGTCGACGCCGAAATTGCGCGCATAGGCCGGCCCGTGCCCGCGCCGCACCCGCGGCAGACAGAACAGCCGCAACCGCGCGTCGTGCCGCTGCCCGATGGCGTCATACGCGGCCCGGAACACCGGCGCCGAGCCATCGTCCACGACGACCACCTCGAAATCGTCGAAATCCTGCCCCAGCACCGAGGCCAGGGCGCGCCCGAACGCATCCGGACGGTTCCGGGTCGGAATGATGACGGTGAACTTCATCCGCAACGACCCTGTGCGCCCATGGCAAACCTACAACGATCACCCAGCCGCCAGGAACCAGCCAATCGAGCCCTGCCGAGGCAGGTTTTCCATGTGCCGCCCCAACTCCGCCACCGCCGCCGCGATCGCGGCATAAGTCGCGGCGAACGCCGCGGCATCGCCATCGACCGGATCGGCGATCTCCGCCCCGTCGAGCAAATCGCCGAGCCTGACCACCCGGGCGTGCAGATCAGGATAGCGGTCCAGCACCGCACGCCGCGTCGCCGCGTCGAACACCACCAGCAGCGCGGCTGTCGCCGCCTCGGCGCGGAACAAGTAGGTCGAGCGGTGCGCGGCGAGGTCAACGCCATGCGCCGCCGCCGCCTGCACGCCGAAAGGCGGGGAGGGCCGGCCCGGCCGCGGCAGCATGCCCGCCGAACCGATGCCCAGATGCAACCGGCCCGCCAGCCGCGCCCGCAGCAAGGCAGCCGCGAACGGGCTGCGGCAGATATTGCCCAGGCAGACGAACACTAGCCCTGTGCCGCCGGCCCCCTGCCTGTCCGCATCGGCCCGGCGCAGCGCCGCCGCCAGCCGCGCGCGCGCGCGCAGCCGTCCCAGCACCGCCCGGCCAGGCAGCAGCGCCGCGCCGCGCCGCGCCACCTTGCCCGCCACCTGGCCCAACTCGACCAGCGCCGGCCGGGCATCGTCGCGCACCAGCACGTCATGGATCTCCCGCCCGGTCGCCACCCGGCCGAGTTCCAGCAGCCACCTTCCCAGCGCCGGCAGCCGCCCCGCACCGCTCGCCCGCGCCCCGGCCAGCACCGCCTGCAGATCCGGCACGAGGTTGCGGCCGAACACCCCCACCCGATAGCCGACCGCCGGGCTCTCCTCGCCGGCGGTCAGCAGACGGTACCAGCGCCAGGGAAAATCCACCCCAAGGCCGAGCGGCAGCGGCATCGACCCCCAGGGGCGCGCATTGACCTCCAGCAGCACCCAGGCGCCGGTCCGCGGATCGCGGCGGAACTCGAACATGCCAAGGCCGGTGTAGTGCAACGCCGCCACCAGACCGGTGCAGGCGGTCAGCAGCGCCGGCGTCAGCGCGGCGCTGACCCGGTAGTAGCTGCCCGAGCCATCCTCCCGCACCCGGTGGTGCTCGAACGCCTGCAGCACCCGCCCGCCGCTGGCCAGCAACGACACGCCCAGCCCCTCGCCGGGAAAGAACCCCTCCAGCACATGCTCCCCGGCGCGCAACTCCGGCAGCAGCCGCGCCAGCCCGGCCGCATCGCCGGCGAACCGCACGCGGCCGCGCCGGTCAAGCCGGTCGAGCACATAGGACCGGCACGGCTTGACCACCACCGGCACGCCGAGCGCGGCAAGCACGGCCTCGGCGCTCTCCCCGGCAACCGGCAGCCACCCGGCCGGCACGGCAATGCCCAGGCGCCGCGCCAGTTCGCGGGTGGCGTGCTTGTCGAACAGTACGGCGATGGCGGCATCGTCGGGAATCGCCAGCAGCGCCAGCGCCCCCAGCCGGGCGCGGTGATGCTGCAGCGGCAGCAGCGCCGTTTCGTCGCAGGGAATCACGAGGTCGAACCGTTCGGCCCGCAGCAGCGCCTCGACCGCGTCCAGCCAGGCAGACCCATCCCCCATCCAGGGCGGCAAAGCGTGCACGGCGGCAATGAAGCGCGAAGCCAGCGCCGGCGCGCGCAGATTGGCCGGCGCCGCATGCACCGCCACCCCCCGCCGTCCCAGCGAGCGCACGATGGCCAGGAAGCTGCGCGTGTCCTCGCCGAACACCAGCACCTTGCCCGCCCTCACGGCACGTCCCGCCCGCGCGCGCATGGCGCGCCCTGGAGCGCCGCGGCGACCGCGGCGACCGTGCTAGCCCGGCCGCCGAACATGCCCAGGAAGTCCCGGCAATAGGCGTCAAGCGTGGCCAGGAACCGGTCGCGCCCGGCCGCGCTGCGCACGTAGCTGGTCGCGCCCGGCAGCAGCGACGAACTGTGATAGGTCAGCATGAACAGCCGCGTCCCGCGCGCCAGCGCCGCCCGAGTCTGGCGCCGCATGTCGTCCAGCGCGTGCCCTTCCGGCGTCAGCCGCAGCCGCTCCAGCAGCCCCAGCCGGGCGGCGATGCCGGGCAGGCACCGGACCGGCCGGCTTGTCAGCAACGGATAGAAAAACCCGCCGGCGCCGGCCAGGGCACCGACAAAATGCACCGACAGCGGCAGTTCGATAAGCTCCGGAACGATTGTGAACGGCCCCGCCGGCAGCGCGGTGAAATCGGGACCGCCATCGGCGGAGAAATCGGTGTGCGGCACCACGCTGACATCGACGCCGTAGCCAAGATCGCACAGGATGCCGGCGGTGGCGGGCCCCACCCCGTAGCGGCCCGCCTTGTAAACCACCGGCCGGCACCCGAAGCCTGCCTCGATTGCCCGCGTCAGCACCGAGAGCTTGTCCCGCTCCAGCGCCGGCGGCAGGTTGCCGGGATAGGAATGGAACACATCCACCGGACCCGCCGCGGGCTGATTGTCCCAGGGCGGGTTGACCCAGGGATGCAGATGCGCGCCGATCTCGCAGCGCCCGGCCTCGGCGAAGCCGCGCAGCACCGCGGCGGCGGCTGGCGCGGCGGCCACCGGATAATCCACCACGTAGGTCGGCACCACGCCATGCGCATCGAAGATGCGCTGCGCCAGGGGCTGGCAGGCAATGTTGGCCACCGCCGTGCTGGCCGGGTCGAACGGCGCGGTCCAGTCGAACTCCTCCTCGGTATCGACCACCACCACCAGCGTCGGCGGCCAGGAGTCCGGCACCGCCAGTCTGCGCTGCACGGCAAGAACGGTCATGGCCGCCACCTCGCCCAGACCTGGGCGGATTCATGCAGCCGGCTCAGCACGCCACCGGCCGACCAGCGCGGCGTGATCTCCAGCCAGTGCAGCGGCACCGACCCGCTTGCCAGACTCAGCTTGTAACGGTCCGCCCCGGCCAGGAAATCATAGCAATCCACGCCCTCGGCCGCGCCGGCCTCGATGGCGACGTGGTGGCAGGTCATGCCCGGCTTCTCGTGCGGCCCGGCCCCGGCATAGTCAAAGCCGCTCTGGTAGGCCAGCACACGGCCGCGGAAGCGGAAATTGTACAAATAGCCGATCACCCTTCCGCCCGCCGCCACACGCAACAGGTCCAACTCGCCGCGCGGCAGGGTGCGGGCCAGCAGTGCGCGGTGGAACCGCAGGAAGGCGGGGGCGGCGAAAATCCCGGGCAGGCCGCGCCGCCGCCAAGTCGCCTGGTGCAGCGCCGCGAGCCCGTTCAGGAAGGCCCAGGCTTCCTCCAGCGTCGCCGGACGCTGGATGGCAAGCTGGCCCGAGCCCGCATAGCGGCGCGCCGACCGCCGCAATTGGGAACGCGCATTGGCGCTCAGGCTCTGCAGGAACGAGGTGCCGGAGCGGCGCAGCCCGGCGAGATCCACGAACGGCGCCGGGCGCGTCCGGACCTCGCAGACATGCCCGCCCGCCCGATCGGCGAGCACAGCGCGCACCGCCCGCAACTGCGCCTCGCCGACGCCGCTCAGCACCAGCCGCCGCCGCGCCGGCCGCTCCGTCGCGCCCGCGACCGGCATCATCGGCGCGTGCATGGCGGCGCGCAGCAACTCCGGCAACAGCACCTCGCGACCCCGTTCCAGCAGCGGGCCGTTATGCTCGACGAACACGCAATCCACCCCCTCGGCGCCGCTCTCGCCGAGATGCAGCGCCTCGGGCGCGAGCAGGCGCCGGCTGCGGTTGAACAGCGCCAGCGCGACCGTCCGCCCATCCTCCTCGGCCACCAGCAGGACCGGATCAGAAAACCGCTCCTCGGCCAGGCAACCCACCCAGGCCCAGGACTGGAAGAACGACGGCTCGGCCCGGACCTCAAGCGACCGCCAGCGATCGGCCACGTCGGCGAGGTCGGATGGCCTGGAGAGGGTGATGCGGACCATTCGACCGGAACAAACCTATGCAGCAACGACACTCCCACGGCCGGGGACATTTGCAAAGCAGCACGATATGCTGCGCCCGTTCCCTGTGCCAGGCACCGCCATGTCCGCTCCCTCCCGCCGATTGCCCGCCCGACTTCTGCCGGCGCTCTGCCTGGCCGTCCCGCTGCTTTGCGTGGCCGTCCCGGCGGGCGCCCGCACGCTGGATGTCGGACCCGACAAGCCGCTGAAGCAACCCTCCGAAGCCGCCGCCGCCGCCGCGGACGGCGACCGCATCGTCATCGCCCCGGGCGAATATTTCGACTGTGCGGTCTGGCACGCCAGCAAGCTGGTCATCGAAGGCAGCGGCAGGCCCGAGGACACGGTGATCACCGACAAGACCTGCCAGGGCAAGGGACTGTTCCTCATCGACGGCGAGGACATCACCATCCGCAACCTGACTCTGACCCGCGCCCGCGTGCCCGACGGCAACGGCGCCGGCATCCGCATGGAAGCCAGCAACCTCACCATCGAGCACGTCCGTTTCGTCAACAACCAGAACGGCATCCTCACCAACGGCGACGTAAAGGGCACGCTGTTGGTCCGCGACAGCGAATTCCTCCGCAACGGCGCCTGCGGCGGGGCCTGCGCGCACGGCATCTACGCCGGCAACCTCGATCTGCTGCAGGTCGAGGGCTCGAAGTTCTTCGAAACGAAGCAGGCGCACCACATCAAGTCGCGCGCCCGCCGCACCGAAGTGATCGACAGCGATTTACAGGACGGGCCGAACGGCACCTCGAGCTATCAGATCGAGGTGCCCAACGGCGGCACGGTGGTGGTGCGCGGCTGCACCATCCAGAAAGGCCCCCAGGCGGGGAATCATAGCGGCGCCATCGTCATCGGCATGGAAGGCGTGACCCAGCCAACCCGGGAGATCACCGTCGAGAACAACAGTTTCCGGGTCGATGGGGGGTATTCCGCGTTCCTGGTCGTCAATGAGACGGCGACCGAGGCGATGCTGACGGGCAACCGGCTGGCCGGGTCGGCCAAGGCACTGCGCGGGGATGGAAACGTTCAGTAAGAAAGGCGAGGGGGGCCGTACCCAACCCAACTGGTAATCGTCGGCGACGGCCCGGAGCGAGCCAGGCTGGAAGCGCTGGCCCTCGAGCTGGGCATAGCCCGTTCAGTCCATTTCACCGGCCACCTGGCCGAACTGCGGGACGCCATCCGCCATTTCGACCTGTTCGCCCTCTCCTCAGACACCGAGCAGATGCCGCTGTCGGTGCTGGAAGCGATGGCGGCCGGCCTGGCGGTGGCCGCCACCGACGTGGGCGACGTGGCAACCATGCTGGCCGACGAAAACCACCCCTTCGTGGTGCCCTGCGACGCGGCTGCGCTGGCCGAGGCCATGGCCGCGCTGCTGGCCGATCCGGCGCTGCGACAGGGCATCGGCGCCGCCAACCGTGGCCGGGCGGAACGGGAGTACGATCAGGAAACCATGTTCCGGGCCTATGCGGGCCTGTTTGGCGGGGTGCCGACGGTGCTCGCATCCTGATGCGGGCTACGCGCTTGCTCAAAGGACCGCTCTTACCGTGCATCCTGACATGGCTGAGGCTTCCGACTGTCTGGTTGGGGGCTCATTGCGTGTCGATCGACCGAATGTCGAAAAATCGCTCACGTGCGCGCAGCTAACCCGGTTCAATCGCCGAAATTTGGCCATGACAGCATCCGCTTTCGATGGAAAGTGACATTTTTAGCGGATTGCTTGCAGCAAAAAATTCTATATATCTAGTTAATATCTATTGATATTGTATCCGTAAGTTCGCCATATTGTGAGCCGAAGGAGCACCATCATGAACAAACCGATCATTGGTAAAGTTCTGCGGCAGATGCGCAAAGATCGCCGCTGGACCTTGAAGAAGCTGGCGACGCACTGCCAAACCGCGGGGCAATGCAAAATCACGATAGATTCGCTCTCGCGCATCGAAAACGGAAAGCAAAGCGGCAATAGGGCAAGCACGTTGGAAGCCCTTGCCAAGGTCTTTGGTGTCGAACCCGGAGTCCTGACGGGCGATAAGCCGGCAGCCAAGGAGCAACCCGATCCGCAGCCCGATACCGGACAGTACCAACTCCCCGTCCGCGTTGATGGCGCTGTCCGCAACGCATTCTCGCTCGTGGTCCTGCGTTATCGGATTCCGCGTACGCGGATCATCGAACTGGCACCCTTCCTGTTTGTTCTGGCGGCGGAGCGGAGTCTCGAGCGGCGCCGGGCGAGGCTTAGAGCATTTTCACCCTGACTGGACATAGCCGGCATGCCGGATGAAGTTCCTGCATTCTTCCGGCGAGACAGAGCCGGTGATGGAGCCGAGCGCCTTCCAGAGGGCATCGACGGTGCGCAGGGCCATGGCACGCAG
>CAIXDS010000162.1 GCA_903918195.1 uncultured Acetobacteraceae bacterium
CACTTTCAGGCCGGCTTTCGTCGTTGTCGCGGCGATGAGTTCGACGACGACGAGCCGACTGGTCAGTGGCTTGCCGCGCCAAGTCTGGGTGATATGGCAGAACATGCGGTGCTCTATCTTGTTCCACTTCGAGGTTCCGGGCGGAAAGTGGCAGATCTGGAGCGTCAGGCGGGTCTCGTCGGCCAGCTTCTGCAGTTCCACCTTGAACAGCCGGACGCGCGAACCGTTGGAACCGCCGCCATCGGCCGTGATCATCAATCGGTCGGCAGTTGGATACCGCTCTCGGCCCATCACATCCAGCCAGCGGCGGATCGAGTTGACCGAGAACTGCGCTGTGTCGTTATCGATTCCGACACTCACGTAGCCAGCATTGGCCGCAATGTCGTAGACGCCGTACGGCACAACCTTGCCAAGCTCGGCATCGACGAAATCATGAACCTTAACCTGGTCGGGACAGCCTGGCGGTCGGTAGTCGCTGCCAACGTTCTTGTAAGGGCCTATCAACTCCTTCTTCTTGGTGTCGATCGAAATCACCGGCTGACCCGCCGCCTGGGCTGCGATGACGGCTGTGTTGATATGCTCGAACTGAGCGTCCCGATCGGGATTGCGGCTGCCTTCAAGGGTCTTGCGGTTGACCTGGCGGCGATAGCCCACGATGCCCAGCAACTTGGGGATGCTGCTCTTGCCGATCTGGTGACCGATCTCGCGCAGCGCTGCCGCCAGCTTCGCGTGGCTCTTCGAAACCCACAGCAGCGGCCGCATCGGATCGCCCATCGTCGCCGGCTCCACCAACCGACGCAGCTCGTCGAGCATTGTCGGGTCGGTGATGGTCAGCGCATGCCTGCCGCTGCCGGGCCGTCGCACTTCTCCAGACAGCCCACCAGGGTCGTCGAGGTCTTTCAGACCACGGCCAATCGTGCTGCGTGCGATCCCCGTGGCCCGCGAAGATGCGGCGATCCCGCCATGCCCGGCCGTTCGCGCCTCCGCCGCCGCGAACAACCGACGACCACGTTCGTTCAGGCTACGACGAACCGCCGCATAGCGCTCGCCAATCGCAGATGCATCTACCATTCGCGGAGTCTACGAGCTCAGAGAACCGCGCCGGAATCCCCTATTCGCACCAAGTCGCGCAGCACCGAGGCGATTCGGGGATTGTTGGGCGGCTCCTTACGATAGTACTCGGCTGCCTGGCGGTGATCGCCGCGTGCCTCGCAGACCATGCCGAGACGGTCGTAGCCGTCATGGACGTCGGGGAAGCGGGCGAGCAGATCGTGAGCGGCGCGTTCGGCTTCGTCGAGTTTGCCGGCGCGGACGAGGTTGGCCGCGGCGTTGGAGGCCTCGGTCAGTTCGTCGGTGTCGTGGTCACGGATCTGGAGATACCTGGTGAACCCCGGCCGACGTGGCGGCGCTGCGGCTGCCTGGGCGGCGCGTGCGGTCGCGGCGGCGGCCTCGTCGCGGGCGAGGCAGCACTGCTTGTACTTCTTGCCGCTGCCGCAGGGACAGGGATCATTCCGCCCAGTCTTGGCCATCTCGCCAACGCCATGGAGAAGGATGTCATCCTTGTACCAAGCCCTGCTGAACGACGCCAGATTCCATCAGCAATTGCTCGACTTCGATCGCGACATTGCAACTGCCGCCCGGGAGGTCGGCTGTAGCGAATGCCGCGGTGCACTGCATTCGGCGCGGTTCGACCGCAAGCCGCGCGGGGTTCCGGCCGGACTGGGTGACGAGTACTGCCAGCGTTTCAGCTGCTGCTGTGCGGTGGACGGTTGCCGCACGCGGGCAACGCCGCCATCGCTGCGCTATCTCGGCCCCAAGGTCTATCTCGCCACGGTGGTGACGCTGGCCACCGCGATGCAGCAGGGGGCGACGCCGCTGCGTGTGCAGCGCCTGGCGGCGGAACTTGGCATCGACCGGCGCACGCTCGGGCGCTGGCGCAAATGGTGGCTGGAGACCTTTGCCGGCCCGTTCCGGCCGACCGTCATGGCCGCCTTCATGCCGGCGCTCGATCTGACCGGCGTGCCGGCCACGCTACTTGACCGCTTTGCCGGCGATCTCGCGGAGAAGCTGAGTTGCCTACTGCGCTTTCTTGGCCCGTTGACTGGCGGGGCGGCGGCGAGGCGGGCTTTCTGAGGGACCGCAACGACCCGCAGAGGATGCCCGTCGCCGTCCGGCGGTAGCCACCGTTACCGTCCGACTCCGCAACTTTCTGGAGAGCGGGCATGGCGGACAAACCCGGATTGCGGGTGCATGAGCGCTGGGCGCGATTGCGTTTCTCGGTGATCGGGCAGCTGCTGGCTGCGCCGCCGGAGAACGGCGCCCTGCGGGCAGCACTGGAAGACCTGGCAGCCCGCGAGTGGCGCCATCCGACGACTGGTGAGCCGGTCCGCTTCGGTGTGTCGACCCTTGAGCGCTGGTACTATCGTTCCCGCAACGAGCGACAGGACCCGGTAGCCGTGCTGCGGCGCAAGCGGCGCGTGGATGCCGGCGAGCAGGCATCGATGACGACGCAGCTGCGTCAGGCCCTGCTCGCCCAGTACGACGCGCACAAGAGTTGGAGCGCCAAGCTACATCACGACAACCTGGTAGCGCTGGCACAGACCCGCTCCGAGTTGCGGCCGGTCCCGTCCTACACGACGGTGCGGCGGTTCCTGCGCACGCACGGCCTGAGCAAGCGGCGTCCACTGACGACGCGGCAGACCGTCGGCGCGCTGGCAGCCGCGGCCCGGCTCGATGCCCGCGAGGTGCGCAGCTACGAGGCTGAGTACTCGAACGGTCTCTGGCACTGGGATTGCCATTTTGGATCCAGAAAGGTGCTGACCTCCCGTGGCGTATGGGAGACGCCTGTGCTGTTCGGCGTTCTCGACGACTACTCCCGGCTGGCCTGTCATCTGCAATGGTATCTTTCAGAGGCGGCTGAGAATATCGCCCATGGCCTGTCGCAGGCGATGCAGAAGCGCGGCTTGCCGCGCGCTGCCATGAGCGACAACGGCGCCGCCATGACCGCCACCGAGATCAGCGAAGGCCTCGCCAGGCTCGGCGTTCTTCATCAAACCACGCTGCCGTACAGCCCGTACGTCAATGGCAAGCAAGAGACCTTCTGGGGGCAGATCGAAGGCCGTCTCATGGCAATGCTGGAAGGCGTCGATGATCTGACCCTGGCAAAACTCAACGAAGCGACACAGGCCTGGGCGGAATACGACTACAACCGCCAGCGCCATTCCGAGATCGACGACACGCCACTCGCTCGCTTCCTTGCCGGTCCCAACGTCACGCGGCCCTGCCCGGATGCAGCAACGCTCCGGCTGGCCTTCACCCGCACCGAGCGGCGCACCCTGCGCAAGAGCGACTGCACCGTTACCATCGAAGGTCGCCGCTTCGAAGTCCCGAGCCAGTATCGGCATCTTTCCATGCTGGACGTCCGCTACGCCGCCTGGGACCTCACCGAAGTCCACCTCGCTGACCTGCACACCGGCAAGGTCCTCTGCCGTCTGTTCCCGCAGGACAAGACCGGCAACGCCAACGGCCGGCGCCGAACCTTGCAGCCGATCGCGGCAGGTTCCGTCGCCGCGCAACCCGCCAGCGCACCGCCGACACGCGGCATGGCGCCGCTGCTGCAACGCCTGATCGACCGGCAAGCGGCGACCGGTCTGCCACCGGCCTACCTCCCCAAGGATGAAGGAGAGGACACGTGAACAAGAAACTGCTCGCCCTCTATGGCCTTAAGTGGAACCCGTTCGCACCAGGGGTGCCGGTCGAAGCATTGCACGTCACCGCACGCGTGGAGTCGTTCTGCTGGCGTGTGCGCCAGCTTGTGGGCGAAGGCGGTTTTGCCCTCGTCACCGGGGTGCCCGGCACCGGCAAGTCGGCTGCTTTGCGCATCCTCGCGGCCTCGCTGGCGGCGCAGCGTGACGTCAAGCTCGGCGTGATCAGCCGCCCGCAGGCCAACATCGCCGACTTCTACCGCGAGATGGGCGACCTGTTCGGCGTCGAACTCCAACCGCATAACCGCTGGGCCGGCGCCAAGGTGCTGCGCCAGCGCTGGCAGGCCTATATCGATGCCACCCTGTCCCGGCCCGTGCTCATCGTCGACGAGGCGCAGGAAATCCAGCCCGCCGTCCTCGCAGAGTTGCGCCTGCTGTCGTCCGCCGAACTCGATTCGCGCATCCTGCTCACCGTCGTGCTCGCCGGCGACGGGCGGCTTGCCGACCGCCTGCGTTCCGACGAGTTCCTCCCCCTCGACAGCCGCATGCGCGTGCGCCTGACGATGGAACGCGCCACGCCGCAGGACCTGCAGGAATGCCTCCGCCACGCCCTGCAGCAGGCCGGCGTGCCGACGCTGATGACCGTGGAGGTGATCGCCGCCCTCTGCGACCATGCCCAGGGCAACCTGCGCGCGCTGATGA
>CAIXDS010000163.1 GCA_903918195.1 uncultured Acetobacteraceae bacterium
CAATTCCGCCGCCGACAGATCCATCCGAGTGATCGCTACAGCCATCATCAACCCCGCGAATCGACATCACCAGCTATCGAATCGCAGATCCCCTCCGCAGGGAAGCCACCACGGCGAGTCAAACTCACCGGCCGGTGGTATAACGGCTGACATTCTCCCGTACCGCCAACACCGCCTGAACCCGGTCAACGAGATCATGGGCGCGGATCGGCTTGCGCAGCAGCGTGAAGGCGCCGCTGACGGTGCCGCCCACAGCAAGCGCGGCACCGTCGCCGGCATAGCCGGTCAGCAACAGCGCGGGCAGCCCGGGGCGGCGCTCCTGGGCGGCGCGGATGACGGCAAGCCCATCCAGGCCCGGCATGGAAAGGTCCGTGAGAAGGACGTCCACCGCCTCTCCCGCATCGAGCAGGGACAGCGCCTCGATGCCGCTCGCGGCGATCAGCGCGCCGAAGCCCGCGTCCTCCAGGGTTTCCGCGAGCATTTCCCGCACCATCTCCTCGTCGTCCACCACCAGAACCCAGGCGGACGGCGTCGCCGTGCCGGTCCCGGGTGCCGCCGGGTGCGGCGCCGTTGCACCGGGGGGCCTGTCAACATCAGCCGCGGGCAGCCAGAGGGTGACCACGGTGCCGTGGCCCGGACGGCTCTCGATAGCAAATGCGCCGCCGGACTGGTCGGCGAAACCCTTGGCCATCGGCAGGCCAAGCCCGGTTCCGGCTCCAGGCGCCTTGGTGGTGAAGAACGGCTCGCTGGCGCGGGCGAGCGTCGCCGCGTCCATGCCCGTACCGGTGTCGGCGCTGGTGAGCCGCACGTAGCGCCCTGCGGCCAGCCCGGCCGGGGGCGCCGGATCGTCCGGCAACACGATCTCGGTCTCGGCGGCGAGAGTCAGCCGGCCGCCTTCGGGCATCGCGTCGCGGGCGTTGGTGGCGAGGTTGACCAGCACCGTCTTAAGCTGCCCCTTGTCGGCAAAGACCGGCAGAATTCCGGCGCCGGTGCGGACGTCCAGCTCGATGGCGGCCCCCAGGGTGTAGGAAAAGATCTCGCGCAGGTCGCCGAACAGGGCCGCCACATCCAGCGTTTCGGCGCGCAGATCGCCGCGGCGGCCGAACGCCAGCAGACGGCGCGTGATCGAGGCCCCCTGCCCGGCCGCCTCGATCGCGACCCGCGCGAGCCGGCGCACGTGAGCCTCATTTCCTGGCCGGCGCTCAATCAGCGTCGCCGCCCCCTGGATCGCCTGCAGCACGTTGTTGAAGTCGTGCGCAATACCGCCGGCGAGCTGGCCAAGCGCGTGCAGGCGCTCGGCATGGGCCGCGCGCAGCTGCGCCGCCTCTCGCGCTGCGACCTCCTCATGCACGCGCGCCTCAAGCTCATTCGTCAGGCCGCGGAGTTCGGTCTGGGCTTGCGTGAGTTGCGCGAGACGCAGCGATTTCTCGTCCTCGGCGGCCGTTCGCCTGGTGATTTCGTGGGTCAGCAGCCTGACATTGCGGCGGGTGTTGACGGCAAAGACGGTGCTGCTGGCCACTATCATCAGCGCCAGGCTGCCGACCACCAACAGGCTCCACAAGAACATCTGGTTTTCGGCTTCCACCTCGGTCAGTGCATGCAGCGGCGTCAGCAGGTGGACGGAAATCCCGTCGCTTTTCAGTTGCCGCGAGGTCAGCAGCAACGGCACCGGGGAGGCACCGAGAGTAACCAACCCCGGCATCAGGACATCGCGATAAGGCTTGAGGTCAATTGACGTGAACTCATGGCGCCTGTAGCGATAATCGAGGTAACCGGAATCGCGGACCTTCCAGCTTGCCGCCGGAAAAGTGGTAAAAACCAGGGCGGGATCACTGGCGACGACGACAATTCCATTTTCGTCTGTGAGCAGAGTGTTGCCCAGTCTGACCCAGTGCGACAACCGCGACATGTTCAACTTTATTATTACGGCGCCGAGAATGGCGCCACCGCCGGTAACCGGAGCCGCAAAAGCGAGGCCAGGCATCTTGCTTACAAGGCCGATGCCGAATTCGGAACCGGAGCGGCCGCTGCGCGTGGCGGCGAAATAGTCGCGGAAAGCAAAGCTAACTCCGACGAAACTTATGGGACCACCGGCATTGCTTGCGGCAACGGTGTCGCCAGCGGCATCAGTCACATATATATAATCGAAATCGAGCGACGCGGCCATGTCGGCAAGGCGGCGGTTGAGCGCCCCCAGATCGGGCCGGCTCTCCTATTGGCTGCGACGTTCGGCGACCGGCAGGGCCGAAGGTGCAACGTCGGCACCGAAGGATGCCAGCACCGCCGACACCGCCGGATCGCTCGCCACCGTCATCGCCACGCCACGGAGCTGGCGAAAGCCGACGTCGATATTGAAGACGGTGCCCTCGGCCGTTTGTGCCTGGATGGCAGCCTCGCGGGTGACCAGATCGGCGATGCGTTTGCCGGCCGCGTGGTTGGCGATGCCGACCGCCACGATCCACCACACAACGAGCGCGGCGGCGACGGCAATCGCTCCGGTCCGGGGCTGCATCCAGCTCATGTGATTGCCGCCATCGACCGGTAATCGGCGCAAATCCACGGGCGAAATCCACGCTGGTCGCTGCAAACGATGGCCATGTTGATCTCATGTGTCACGAAAGGCACATCGGCAGCAATGCCTGCCGTCACTGGAGTGTTTCCATGATCAGCCGATGGACGGTGGGCTGTCGCTGCGGCTTCCCGACGGTCGAAGCGCGCAATGCCCTCAATGGTCTGAGTGTCCGTCCGGAAAATTCCTGTGGAAAAAGAGGGGGTTACGAGCGGCCGCTGGTGACCTTCTCATCGAGAGTTCAATTGGATGGCCTGCCGTTGTCCTGGAGCGCGGTTTGGCGCGTTGTGGTCCACCGCTAACGTCCGGATATCACACATGAACTTTCCGGACGGACTCTTAGGTGCCCCATACAAATCGCGCCTAACCTTGACACCCTCTTTGGGTTTCGACTGGGGACTTCGGGGGTGGGTGCAGCGGCATGCTGCGCAATGGTGCCCCGCAAGATAATGAGCACGCCCAAGCGATATGCGTTTAGCGTATGGCAGAGATGATATCCGACGGGCGCTGAAATCTTGACTCCTGCGCATTACTCGTATGCCGAATGATTTCATCCGGATTGAGCGTGCGGTGGGCATAGAGCCACGTCCGGTTCCTACCGCCTGCGCATCCTGTTGCCCCTCTATGGGCACGTCAGAGCTTCACCTTGAGGCATAGGTCGCAGTGGTGACGGTTGGGTGCCACAAGCCAGCAACAGCCCTCATGCGGGCTTCGGTGGACATCATGTGGACACCATAAAATCCGGCTAAAGCAGGCAGCCCCCAAGGGGCTATGTAACTTACTGCTATTGCTAAAAAATCTGGAGCGGGCGAAGGGATTCGAACCCTCGACCCCAACCTTGGCAAGGTTGTGCTCTACCCCTGAGCTACGCCCGCGCTCCATGTCCGCTTCGCGGAGGGCGGTTTCTAGGCGGGTCCATCCGCGATTGCAAGAGGGTCGCGGCGGTGCCCTGCGGCAATTTGCAGGGTGACGCTGCTGCCCCTGTTGCCTGCTGGGACAACGGCGTCGAAACCCGGGATTGGTTACCCGGTTGCCCTGCTGGTTTTCCAGCCGCTTGACGCACCGGGGGGCATCCGCCATAAGCCGCGCCTTCCGATCGTTCGAGGGTTTTCACTATGTCCCGCCGCTGCGAGATCACGGGCAAGGGCGTCCTGGCCGGCAACAATGTCAGCCACGCCAATAACAAGACGCGCCGCCGCTTCCTGCCCAACCTGCAGGAATCGTCCATGCTGTCCGACATCCTCGGCGTGAGCGTCACCATGCGCCTGTCCACCCGCGGCATCCGCACGGTGGAGCATAACGGCGGCATCGACGCCTTCCTGCTGAGCACCCCGAACCGGCGCCTGCCGGAAGCGGCCCAGGTGGTGAAGCGGCGCATCCTGCGCGCCCAGGCGAAGCGCCAGGCATCCGCCTGACCAGCTGGCGAGACCGGCGCAACGGATTACATCTCCGCAAGAGCGGGCCTTAAGGGGCTTGCGAGCGC
Organism: uncultured Acetobacteraceae bacterium; assembly: GCA_903918195.1. Taxonomy (GTDB): domain Bacteria; phylum Pseudomonadota; class Alphaproteobacteria; order Acetobacterales; family Acetobacteraceae; genus Rhodovastum. The sequence goes on from CAIXDS010000163.1 coordinate 4,053, forward strand.
TGATCTGAATCGCTTTCGTGAATTGGCTTGGGTATGACATCTGCGTGACCAACATGCGCGGAGCATTGCCCAGCCATGCGCCTCTCGATTTCCCGCCTGCTGATCCTGCTGCTTGCCCTGGCCGGTCCGGCGCTGGCCGAACCGGTCGCGCATATTCGCATCGACCGCTCGGACGTGGTTTACGCCGTCAATGCCGACCAGACTTATACTGAAACGGTAACTATCGACCGCACGCTGCTGACCACCCGCGGCATCCAGTCGCGCGACCGCTCCGCCATCTCGTTCTATCCTGACCAGCAGACGCTGGAGGTGATGGAGGCCTGGGTCGAACAGCCCGACGGCACCCGTCTGCAGGTTGGGCCGGAGAACCGTTTCACCCGTCCGTCGGCCGCCAGCCAGGACGCGCCCGGCTTCACCAGCAGCATGACCACCACCATCGTCTACCCGCAGCTTCGTCCGGGCAGCCGCACCCACGTCAAGTTCCGCCGGGTGCAGACCACCAGGCCGATGCTCGGCTTCAACGCCTGGTCCGAAGCCGAGCTGGAGGACCCGACGCTGGAGGACCGGATGGAGATCGACCTCCCTGCCGACCTCAAGCTGCAATGGCGCAGCCGCGGCGCGGTGACGGTCACCGACAGCACCGAGGCCGGCACCCGGCGCGTCGTGGCCGAGATGCCGCCCACCCAGGGCCAGGAACCCGAGCGCAGCACCGTCGATACCAGCGATTTCCAGCCGATTTTTCTGGCCACCACGCTGCCCGACCTGGAATCGGTCGGCGCGACCTACTACCGGCAGAGCCAGGGCCGTGCCGTCGTCACCCCCGAAATCGCCGCCCTGGCGGCGAATATCGTCGGTGAGCGCACCGGGCTCGACGCCGCCCGCGCCATCTATGACTGGGTCACGGTCAACATCCGCTACATCGCCGTCTATCTGAACCCCAATGACGGCTGGGTGCCGCATGCAGCCGCCGAAGTGCTGAAAAACGGCTATGGCGACTGCAAGGACCACACGGTGCTCATGCAGGCACTGCTCGGCGCCCGCGGCATCGTCGGACAGGCCGCCCTCATCCAGTGGGGCCACCGGTACGCCGACCTACCGCTCGGCACGGCGCTGGAGTTCAACCACGCCATTGTCTACCTGCCGGACTACGATCTGTACCTGAACCCGACCAACCCTTATGCCCCGTTCGACAGCCTGGACAGCACGCTGTCGGGCAAGCGGGTGGTCATCGCGACCGGCACCGGGCGGGTGGCGCGCACGCCGGCCTCCACCCCGTCGAGCTATCACTATGCCATCGACAGTCGGGTCACCATCGACGCCGAGGGTACCATCGATGGCCGCGCCAACTGGACGTTGTCGCCGAACGTGGACTCCAACCTGCGCGCCTATCTGGCGACCGCCAGCTCGCCGGGCGACCTGATGGAACGGGTGCTGCTGAGCACCCCGGAAGGCGGGTTCGGCAACTTCAAGGCGAGCGACCCGCGCGACCTCGCCACCCCGCTCACGGTCAGCGCCACCTGGCACAGCCCGCGCGGCGTGACGCTGCGGGAGGCCGACGCGGCCGTTCCGGTGCCGAGCGGCCCCGACATGGAGCCCGCTCACCGCCTGCGCCGTTTCCTCTCGGCCGACGGCGCCCGCCGCACGCCGCTGGCGATCGGCGCCACCGACCTGTGCTGGACCACCACCATTGCCTTATCGCCAGGCATCGCTGCCACACGACTGCCCTCCGACGTGGATATCCGCTCCCAGGCCGGCCATTACACCGCGCACTACCAGCGCGACGGCGACGGCGTGCAGGTAGTCCGCAACCTGGTGATCGACCGTGACGTGTTCCAGCCGAACGAATACGCCGAGCTGGAACGGCTGCTCTACGCCGCGCTGGACGACACGCGCAGCACGTTGACGCTGTCGCGGGTGCAGGCGGTGGTGAGCAAGTAAGGCCAGGGCTCTGCCCTGGACCCCGCCAAGGGCCGAGAGGCCCTTGGAACCCATTCGTTTAGGAAATCCTGGGTGCAGAGCGTCCGGCGTTGCCGGTGGC
>CAIXDS010000164.1 GCA_903918195.1 uncultured Acetobacteraceae bacterium
GTCTATGTCGAGACGCTCGGCAGCGCCGCCAGTATGGTCCTGGAAGGCCGCTGCGCGCTCGGCCTGTTGGTCGATTTCGGCAGTGAATCGCCGTTGCTCCATCGTGTGCCGCTGCTGGCGGCGGATCTCGTGCCGGTGGCGGCGGCGAGCCACGGGCTGGCGGCAAACGGCGGCCTGGTAACGCTTGAGCGCTTGCGAGAGGAGGTGCAGCTCGTGCTGACCGACCGGTCGGGGCTGACCGAGGGGCGCGACCATGCCGTGCTGTCGGCGCGAGTCTGGCGGCTCGGCGATCTCGGTGCCCGGCACGCGATGCTCCTGGCGGGATTCGGCTGGGGGAAGATGCCGCATCACATGGTGGCCGAAGATCTGGCCCAGGGGCGGCTGGTGGCGTTGCGGGCGCCGGAGCTGGAGCGCGAGGGGCGGGTCCGCTTGCCAATCTTCGCCGCCACGCGGGTAGATCGCGTCCCTGGCCCGGCGGCACGGTGGCTGATCGATCACCTGGTCGGCGCAACCGTTGCCCTCCGCGATCAGACTATTGCACCGACCGGCGTGGTCAGCCTGCCCATCATCGGTTCTACGGCCGGACTGCGGATTCCAACGTAAGGAGGGAATCGGAGTTATTCGTGGTCGCAGGTCCTCTCCTGATAGTGTGCGGTCACTTCAGATAGCAGACAAAAGCCGAACTGGCGCGATCAAACAGTAATACTGCCCTGTCTCAAGCCCGAGGCGGGTTTCCCTGGCCCTTAACGTCGGCCGATGATCGCGCCGCGCAGGCGTCCGGACAGGGCGTCGATGATCGCGACGGTCACCAGCACCATCAGAATCAGGAAGGACGTTTCTTGCCATTCCAGCACGCGGATGGCTTCCGACAGGTGCAGGCCGATGCCGCCGGCGCCGACCACGCCGATGATCGTGGCCGAGCGCGTGTTGGACTCGAAGTAATAAAGTACCTGGCTGGCGAGGATGGGCAGCACCTGCGGCACGATGCCGAACCGGATGGCGGTCAGGCGCCCGCCCCCCGAGGCGGCCACGCCTTCCACCGGGCGGCGGTCGGCGGCCTCGATCGCTTCCGACATCAGCTTGGCATAGGCGGCGAAATCGGACGAAGCGATGGCCAGCGCGCCGGCGAAGGGGCCGAGCCCGACCACGTTGATCCAGATCAGCGCCCAGATCAGCGTGTCGATGCTGCGGATGGTATCCAGGCTGCGCCGGATCAGCACATGAAGGATGCCGTTGGCGACAACGTTGCGCGCGGCCAGGAAGCCGAACGGCACGGACAGCAGCGCCGCCGCGAGCGTGCCGAGCAGCGCAATCGACAGCGTCTGCCCCAGCGCATCGAGATAGAGCAGGAAGCGGTCCCAGGTGCCGGGGCTGGGCGGCAGCATGAGTCCGACGATGTCGGCCAGGCGCCACATCCCGTGGAAAATGACGCTGGGGGAGAATTCCAGGTCGTAGAGCCCGAGCACATAAACCAGCAGTGCGCCACCGATGAGGCCGATCGTGCCCGCGCGCGTGCGCCAGTCGGCCCTGAACATCTGCGGGTAGGCCGCTTCCATCTCGGCGCCGCGGGCGAGAAACGCGGCGCGCAGATCGGCAGGGGCGTCGCTCATGTGCGCCGCTCCTGCGAGATCAGGCGGTGGCGCAGTCGCTCGGAAACGGCGTCGATCACCATGACGCAGCCAATGATGAGCAGCAGGATGGCGCTCACGTCGGAGGTGTGGAACTGACGGATAGCAGTGATCAGGTCCTGGCCGATGCCGCCGGCCCCGACCACGCCGAGGACGGTCGCGCCGCGCACGTTGATCTCGAAGCGCAGCAGCGCATAGCTGGCGAAGTTGGATAGCACCTGCGGCAGCACGCCGAAGCGTACCTGCGCGAACCAGGACCCGCCGGTCGAAGCAATGCCCTCGACCGGCTTCATGTCGATGCTCTCAACCACCTCGGAGAACAGCTTGCCCAGTGCGCCAGTGGTGTGGACGGCGATGGCGAGGACGCCGGCGATAGCGCCAAGGCCGAAGGAGGCAACGAAGATGAGGGCAAAAACGATGTCAGGGACGGTACGGCAGAATTCCAGTATTCGGCGTACGACCATGCGCAGAGGAGCGGAGCGCACCAGGTTGCGGCTGCACAGGAAGCAGCCGATGAAGGCGCCGAGCGTGCCGGTGAGGTTGCCGACATAGGCGATCAGCAACGTCTCGCCGAGCAGCCGGGTCCAGCGGTGGATGCCCCAGAACCACTCGGCGGGGTCGGTCCAGACCCGCTCACCGGAGTCGAGGAGCAGCAGGCGATCAAAATAATCGCCGAAATTGCCAATGCCGGAGAAGAACTTGTCCGCGTCCACCTCGGCGCCGGCGCCGGCGACAATGACGCAGAAGGTGAGAATGGCAATGCCCAGCAGCAGGCGCCGCTGCTTTGCCGCCACCGCCGAGCGGTAGCCGCGCAGCAGCGGCTCAAGCTGAGCGTCCGGCGGGATGGTAATGGTGCGGGGCACGGTGGATCCCGTTTCGGCAAGGAGCCTCCCGCGCCGGCAATCCGGCGCGGGAGACACCGGCTCAGGCGTTGTTCAGCTTTTTCAGTTTGTCGACGAACTGGATCAGCTTGATGGTCTGGTCGTAGGCCGCGTTATCGACTGGCTCCCACGGGCGGTTCTTGCCGTCGGAGAGCTTGTCGAACGCCTCCTTCGCATGGGTGGGCGCATCCAGGAAGGCCTGCCGGATCTTGGCTTTCAGGTCGACGGGGAGGCTGGCGAGATAGGCCGTCGGCGAGTTGACGATCATGTCGGATTTCAGGACGATCCGGAAATCATCTTTCTTCAGTAACTGGCCTGACGAATCCTTCACCATGCCCTTGTTGAGCATGCGGGTGAGGTTGCTGTCGTCAGCGGCGTTCCACCAGTTGGCGGCGACATCAACCGTACCCTGTGCCAGGGCCAGCACCGCATTCTCGTGGCTGCCGGTCACCACCACCTTGGAGAAAAACTTGTCGGCCGCCGGCACGCCGTTCTTGCTCAGCGTGTAGAGTGGCATGTTGTAGCCTGAGGTCGAATTCGGATCGACCAGGCCGAGGTTCTTGCCCTTCAGCTCCGGGAGGCTCGTGTAGGGGCTCTTCGTCAGCACATACAGCACCGAGTAGTAGCCCTTGGTGCCGTCGCTGTTCACGTCGATGACGAAGGCGTCGGTCTTCACGCCGATCAATCGGGCGCGGGCGAACGAAGCCGGGCCATAATAGCCGATATGCACGTTGCCGGAGCGTTGGCCTTCGATCACCGCCGCGTAGTCGTTGGCAATGCGCAGCGTGATCTTCGTGCCTATTTCTTTTGTCAGGTACTCGACGAAGGGGGCATAGCGGTCGGCCACGCCCGAGGCGTTCTCAGCCGGCACGACAGCGAACACCAGTTCGGGGTATTTGGCCTTCCAGGCTTGTGCGAGGGCGGGGCTGGCGGACGCCGTGGCGGCGCCGGCCGCCAGGCCGGCAAGAAGCGTGCGGCGGTCGATCATCAGGTCACCTCAATTGCTGCGGAGTGGGCTCAGGCCGTAACGGCCAGGCCGGATTCGGGGGCCGGGGCGTCGTCGCGCTCCAGCACCTCGTTTGCTTCCAGGCCGTACAGGTCGCGCGCCACGCCGTCGGTCAGCGCTGCGGGCACGTCGTCGAACACCAGTTTGCCGGCGGCCATGCCGACCAGCCGGTCGCAATAGGTGCGGGCGATGTCGAGCGAGTGCAGGTTTACCAGCACAGTGAGGCCGAAATGCCGGTTGATGCGCGACAGCGCGTCCATCACGATTCGGGAGCTGCGCGGGTCCAGCGAAGCCACCGGCTCGTCGGCCAGCACGATTTCGGGCTCCTGCACCAGGGCGCGGCAGATCGCCACGCGTTGCTGCTGGCCGCCCGACAGCGTCTCGGCGCGCTGCGGCGCGAGCGGCGCGATGTCCATCTGGGCGAGCGCGGCCATGGCGATGGCACGGTCGTCGCGGCTCCACAGCTTCGCCATGGCGCGCCAGCCATCGGCATGCGCGAGCCGGCCCATCAGCACGTTGTCGAGCACGTCGAGCCGGCCGACCAGGTTGAATTGCTGGAAGATCATGGCACAGCGCCGCCGCCAGTCGCGCAACGCGCGCCCCTTCAGGGCGGTCACGTCGCTGCCGTCCCAGGAAATCCGGCCGGCGCTGGGGTCGCCCAGGCGGTTGATCATGCGCAGAAGGGTTGACTTCCCGGCCCCGGAGCGGCCGATCACGCCGACAAACTGGCCACGCGGAATGGTCAGCGACACAGTGTCCACGGCACGCGCACGGCCGAACTGTTTCGTCACGCCGTCAAGGACCAGCATGCGCGTTCCGACTTCTTCCCCGTTCGCCGGCGAGGTTATCGCTGATCGGCTGCGGGCCGGGCGTGAAGCTTTGATGACCGGGTCAGGCGCTCGGACAAAGCCGCGCCGGCGGCTGTCACCCAATCGCTGCGAACAGTACCGCCTGGCGGCGCGCGTTTCGGTGGCGCTACGGCAACACGGAGGCGCCGATGTGCGGCAGATGGAAGGTGGCGGTACAGCGCGGGGTCACATAGGTCCCGGCGGCGGCTTCGTCGTCGAGGTGGCCGGTGACCGTCACAGTGAAGGGGGGTGGCTCGGTGCCGGGGCGGCTCTGTGGGTCGTGGCGGGCCGAATTGGTCACGAGCGAACCGCTGAAGCCGCCATCGGGGGCGACAGTGCCTGAGATTACCAGAACCCCATCGGCGGGGGCAAAGCTGAAGTGGTCGCCGATACGCACGAGCGTGGCCCGTGCGCCCGGCCCGGTGGCGCAGCCGGACAGATCGCCCGCATAGCGAGTCTGGACAGTGATCGGCACGATACAGCCGGCTGCCGTGAGGCAGCCGGCCAGGGCCATGGCGGCGCGGCGGGTCAGAGCGGGGTGAGCGTGACCATGGCCACGCCGCGTTCGAGGATGCCGAGTTCCCTGGCGGCACCGCGGGAAAGGTCAATGATACGCCGTCGGGTGCCCGGTCGGTCGTTGATGGTGACCACGACGTCACGGCCGGAATCGACCAGGGTGACGCGGACACGGGTGCCCATCGGCAGGCTGGCGTGGGCAGCGGTCAGAGCATCCTGATCGTAGGTGCCGCCGCTGCTCGTGGGCTTGCCGTGCCAGCGCTGGCCGCCATACCACGAGGCGAGGCCGCTCTGCTGACCGCGGGCTACGCCCGGACTGTCGTCGAGGAAGGCTGCGGTGTGGACGGAGGCCAGGCGCGCCGGCGTATGGCTCGCGGTCAGATGGACGGCGGGCGCGCGACGCGCGCGCTGGGTCAGGGTGACATGGTTCCGGGCCTGGCGGGCCTGGGTGATCTTGCGGTGGTCCGCGGGGGTCGAGGATTCCTGGGCCGCGAGTGCGGGGCCCATCAGCATAACCGACACGACGACGCCCGAAAGGGCACTTCTTGCTAGTTCTTTCATCAAACGTATTCCCGTTCCGGTGCCGCGCCCCAGAGTGAGGGACGCCAGCATGATGGAACCGCCGTACCCAAGAGCGGGCGGGGCGGCAAAGGTGCGGATCAAACGGCGCGCATCGAGCCAAGGAAACGCATGGCGATCAACCCCGGAATTGTGGCTGAATTGCGGCTCGGGCCGAAAGTTGCTGGTTGAGGCAGCAATCATGACTGTGGCATACGCGGAGATGCCCAGAAGGACTTGCAAAAATTTTTTGTTGCAAGGACAGAGGGTTCTGACACATTTCGTATAAAACTGAAGTGGGCTTCGGAAAAAATTCCAGAACTTCAGAAAAAATTCCTTGCCCAAATGCCCCATTCCAGGGTATACATTCCGACATGATCGGCGGCGTGCGCGGACGACAGTCTGGCACGCCGCTTTGCGTTTCAGCCGGCAGCGAGGTTCGGACCTGGACACATGACAGGGCCATCGCTGCGATTGCCGGAATGGGCGCGGATGGCGCTCGCGCCGCTCGAGCCGGCGGCGCACCATCTGCGTCTGCTGGCGGAGTTGGAGCGGCTGGAGGCTGGGGAGATCGACCGGCTGATGGTGCTGATGCCGCCCGGCAGCGCCAAGTCAACGTACGTATCGGTTTTGTTCCCGGCATGGTGGTTGCATCGCCGGCGCCGCAGTGCGGTGATCGCGGCGTGTCACACGGCGGATCTGGCGGAACATTTCGGCCGGCAGGTACGTCGGCTGGTGGCCGATCATGCGCAGGTGTTGGGCTATGGGCTGGCGGCTGGCGATCGCGCGGCGGGGCGTTGGGCGACGACCGACGGCGGCACCTATTTTGCCACCGGGGTGCGCGGGCCGATTACCGGACGTCGCGCCGACCTTGTGGTGATCGATGACCCGATCAAAAGCCATGCCGAGGCCGACAGCGCGCTGTGTCGCGAGCATGCCTGGGACTGGTACCGCAGCGACCTGGTGACCCGGCTGCGGCCGCGGGCACGGGTGGTGGTGGTGATGACGCGCTGGCACCCGGATGACCTGGGCGGACGGCTGCTGGAGACCAATGACGGCTGGACCGTGCTGCGCCTGCCTGCCCTGGCCGAGGCGGACGATCCGCTTGGGCGGGCGCCGGGCGAGGCGCTGTGGCCGGACTGGGAGGATCGCGCCGCGCTGGAGCGCAAGCGGGCGCTGGTGGGCGGGCGAATGTGGTCGGCGCTGTTCCAGCAATCGCCGCGCCGCGATGACGGGGCGCTGTTTCCGATCGACAGGATCGACGTGGTCGAGGCAGCGCCGGCCGATATGGGCAGCGTGCGCGCCTGGGACCTGGCGGCGACCGCGGACGGCGATGGGCGCGATCCGGACTGGACGGTGGGGCTGCGGCTCGGGCGCGAGGCGTCGGGTCGCTTCCTTGTGCTGGATGTGGTGCGGCTGCGTGGCGGACCGCACGAAGTGGAGGCGGCGATCGTGACGACCGCGCACCAGGATGGCCGTGCGGTGCCGATCGGCCTGCCGCAGGACCCGGGTCAGGCCGGCAAGCATCAGGTGGCGTGGCTGGCCACCCGGCTGGTCGGTCATCGCGTGGTCGCGTCCGCCGAGACGGGCGCCAAACTGACACGGGCGCTGCCGGTGGCCGCACAGGCGGAAGCCGGCAATCTGCGGCTGCTGCGTGGCGGCTGGAACCGCGCGCTGCTTGACGAGCTGCGCGACTTTCCGCACGGGCGCAAGGACGACCAGGTGGACGCGCTGTCGCGCGCCTTCACGATGCTGGCCGATGCGCCGCCGCCGGTGCGGCGGCTGCATCTGCCGATCATGTCCCGCTGAGGCACAGGAACCCATGTTCGAAACCATCTGCGGACTGATTCCGCGCGATCCGGATTACGCCGAGCGCACACGGCGGCTGGATATCTTGCGACGGGTGCTGGAAGGCCGGCTGTACGAAGCGCTGCCCTACGAGTTCCATGAGGAGCGCAGCGCGGCCGGCGAGTACGTTCCGCTGCGGCTGCGGCGACCATCGGTGCGCTACCCGCTGGCGCGGATCGTGGTGGACGACAGCGTCTCGCTGGTGTTCGGGGATGGGCATTTCCCGATGCTGGACAGCGAGGACGCGGCGGCGCGGGCGGCGCTGGCGGACATCGCCAAAGAGGCCGGGCTCAACCGGGTGATGCTGGACGCCGTGCTGCGCGGTTCGGTCGGGTCGGTGGCGATTCAGCTGCGGGTGCTGCGCGGGCGGATATTCCTGCAAGTGCTGGACACGATGTACCTAACGCCGCGCTGGGACCCGGAGGAGCCGGACACCCTGCTGAGCGTGACCGAAGCCTACAAGGTGCCGGGCCGGGTGCTGACGGCGCAGGGCTATCTGTTGACCGATGAGGCCGGTGCGTACTGGTTCATGCGGCGCTGGGACGCCGAGACGGAGACCTGGTTCGAGCCGTGGCCGGTGGGGCAGCCATGTCCGTCGGTGGTGGACGAGTCGCGCACGGTGCGGCACGGGCTGGGCTTCGTGCCGCTGGTATGGATCCGCAACCTGCCGGGTGGCGACAGCGTGGACGGCGCCTGCACGTTCCGGCCGGCGATCGAGACAGCGATCGAGATCGATTACCAGCTCAGCCAGGCCGGGCGGGGGCTGAAATACAGCTCTGATCCGACGTTGCTGGTGCGCGAACCGGCGGCGCTGGAGGGCGAGCTGATCCGCGGCGGCGGCAATGCGCTGGTGGTATCCGAAAAGGGTGACGCCAAGCTGCTGGAGATCAATGGCACCGCAGCGGCGGCGGTGATCGAGTATGTGCGTACGCTGCGCGAGTTGGCGCTGGAGGGCGTGCATGGCAACCGGGCCTCGGCGGAACGGCTGTCGGCGGCGCAGTCGGGGCGGGCGCTGGAGATGATGAACCAGGGGCTGGTGTGGCTCGCCGACAATCTGCGGGTGAGCTACGGCACCGGGCTGCTGGAGCTGGCGCGAATGGTGATCCGCGCCTCCAATCGCTACGCGTTGCGCACGTACGAGGAGCGGATACCGCCGCTTGATGTTACGGCCCGGGTTGGCCTGAAATGGCCGCGTTGGTACCCGCCGACGGCCGAGGACCGGCTGCGCGATGCGCAGACACTGCGCGTGCTGGCCGCGTCCGGCACCATCTCGAGAGAGACCGCGCTCAAGTGCATCGCCGACGTCTACGACATCGAAGACGCTCCGGCGGAACTGGCGCGCATTGCAGCCGAGAGGACCCCATGAGTGAAGACGATCCGACCAGCGTGCCGGCCGAGGATGCCGAAATGCGTGCGGCGGCGCTGCAGCGCCGGCTTGCCGAACTGGAAGCGCAGAGCCGCGAGCGGCTGATCCGCGCGGAGCTGAAGGCAGAAGCGGTGCGCGCCGGGATGGTGGACCTCGACGGGCTGAAGCTCGTGAATCCCGGTGTGCTCACTGTTGACGAGGCCGGCGAGGTGCAGGGAGCGGCGGCGTTGATGCAGTCGATGCGACGCGCCAAGCCGTGGCTGTTCGCCGGTGTGAACGCATCGAGTACGGCGACCCCGCCGCGCGCCGAGCCACCGCGGGCGCGGGCGGCCACCGAGATGACAACCGAGGAATGGCTTGCCGCGCGCGCAGAGTTGCTGCGCCGGCGCTGATACCTTCGCCACCACTCACAGCTTCAACAGACGGACCGACCGGAACCCGCGGCGATGGGCGCCGGGGATCGTGCAACCGCGAGAGTAGAGCATGGGCATCCAGAATTTTCCCGCCGCACTTCAGCCAATCATCCAGCAGGGGTTCCTCGAACGGGAGTTCGAAGAGGCGCTGCGCAGCCGCCTCGGCTACCGTGCCGTGGCCGACCGCGAGGAGTTTGCGGTCGGCATCGGCGAGACGCTGACCAAGACGCGCGCCGGGCTCAAACCGAGCGTGACCGTGCCAATCGTGCCCTCGACCAACACCAACCTGGATAACGGGTTGACGCCGCAGACGTTTGCCGTCGAGCAGTACACGATCACGATCAACCATTACGCGGCCACCACCGATCTGAACATGGTGACCAGCCGCGTGGGCATCGCCAGCCAGTTCCTGCTGAATGCCGCGATCAACGGCGAGCAGGCGGCGCGCAGCCTCGACGAGTTGGCGCGGAATGCGCTGTTTGCCGCGTATTTCGGCGGCAACACGCGGGTGCGGACCACGCTGGCCTCGCCCGGGCCGACGGTGGCGGTGGACGACGTGCGCGGTTTCCAGAGCACATTCGTCAACGGCGTGCAGACGCCGGTGGGCGGCTCGGCGTCGTTGACCGTAACCGTCGGATCGGATGCCTACACGCTGGTGGGCACGAGCGTCGATGCGGTGAACGTGTCGACCACGCCGGGCGGCGTTTCGGGCACGCTCACCTTTTCCGGCGCGGTGACGGTGGCGGATGCCACCGCGCTCAATACGGTGACGGCGGCAACGGCAAGTGCCGTGGTGCGCCCGAACGGGCGAAACAACACGACGCAACTGCAGAACGGCGACACGTTGACCATGTCGTCACTGCTAAACGCGGTGGCGCTGCTGCGACTGAACGCCGTGCCGGAGATCGACGGCGTGTTCAATTGCTATCTTGATCCCGTTTCAGCTAGGCAACTGTTTGCCGACAACGACTTCCGGCAGCTTTTCACCGGCGCCACCTCGGCCAACCAGGTGTTCAAGAAGGGGTTGATCAACGACTTCCTTGGACTGCGCTTCATCCCGACGACCGAGGCCTATGTGCAGCCGCATCCGACCATCACCGGCGCGGTGGTGCGGCGGCCGATCGTGTGCGGCAAGGGGGCGCTGATCGAGGGTGACTATGCCGGGTTGGCGGCGGCCGATGTGGCGCCGAAGGACAGCATCATATCGGTGGTTGACGGGGTGGCGATGGTGACGCGCGAGCCGATCGACCGGCTGCAGCAGATTATTGCGCAGTCCTGGTACTGGATCGGCGGGTTCTGCACCCCGTCGGACACCACGACATCACCGAGCACGATTCCCACCGCAACCAACGCCGCCTTCAAGCGGGCGGTGATGATCGAGCACATCGGCTGAAGGCAGGCGATCATCAGGCGCGCGCTCTGCGCGACGGCGGACGGGGCATGCAGCTCCGCCCGCCGTCGCGGTTGGCGTTCGGCATTCGTGGGACGGGAGCGACGACATGGCGTTCAGCGAGGCCGAGAGAACCGACATCCGTCGCTTCTGCGGCTATCCGGCGCACGGGGTGGGTGGGCTGCTGCAGGGGTGGCGCTTCTATCAGGTCTATGGGTTGCTGGAGTACCGCCTGCTGCACCTGAGCGGTTCCGAGGAGGCGGTGGTGCGGCATTACCTGACCACCCTGTCGGCGCTTGAGCGGGCGGTGATCGAGGCCAGCGGTAACCTCGATACCGACCAGGCGGCGGTGTGGCGGCACAACCGCGATGAGGTTCGTGACCGGGTTCGCCTGTTCGATGACTGGCGGCGGCGGCTAGCCGGCTTCATGGGTGTACCGCCGGGCCCGGCCTTGGGCAGCGGCGGCATTGCGCTGGTGGTGTGATGCATGAAAGCACGCTCAGCGCCAAGGTGTGGCGCGGCCTGGGAATGGCGGCGCGAACGATCGGCGAGAAGACGAATGCCTACCGGCCGACCGATACGGGCGATCCGTTGCGGCCGGCAAGCCGGTTCTTGCAGCTGCCGGCTTCATTCATCCGTCCGGGCCTGCGGACCGTGCGTGCCGGTGGTTGGGGGGAGGCGTTCTGGGAGGGCGTGTTCGACGCCGCCACCACGCAGCCCGGCGACTATCTCGTGCACGCAGATGGCGGCATCTGGTTTGTGGCGGCGCAATTGCGGATGCAGGCGCCGCTCTGCGTGCGGACGCTGCGGCGGGTGAGCTTCACCCGTCCGTCCGGTCCCTTGAGCGCCGGGGCGAATTCGTATGGCGGCGTGAACCGCAGCGCGGCGGTGGAGGTGCTGACCCGTTGGCCCGCGGCTATGGGAACGCCGGGGGCTGCGGGCCAGATCGAACTGGCAACGGCAACGACACTTCCGCAGGCCGTGTGGTCGGTGCTGTTGCCGCCGCTCGAATGGCTCGCTCTGCTGCCCGGCGACACGATGGCCGACGATCTGGGGCGCGCCGGCGTGGTCGAGGTCGCCGAATGCACCGAACTGGGCTGGCGTCTGGTGGTCCGGCAGTCAACATCGTGAGGCATGCAGCCCTTGAGCGCGTCGCCACGTTGCTGCTAGCGGTGCAGGGGTGCGGTCTGCGCCACAATCGCACGCGGTTGGAATTGCCACGGCCGCTGAGAGCACCTGCGAAGGAGAATGACGATGTCCAACTATGCCATCTGGCTCGATTGCACCACGACGCCGCCGACGGCCGCTGTAGCCCAGATCCCGGACCCGCTGCCCGGCAGCAATAGTCCGATCGGCGCGTACCGGACGACGCAACCGGCATCGACGGCCCGATGCATCGGCTATGTCGCAATGACCGACGGCGGCGTGAACCTGCCGTCGTCCCGTTGGATGCCCCTGCTGTGAAATATGCCATCGACAATCATGGAAGCCGCGTTCCGCGCGCTGTGGCACATGACCATGGGCCAGGCATCTCAATACGTATACGGACCGAGGAGATTCCGGGCCGATGGCAGATCAGTCCGATGTCGAGACCGCATTGGTCTCCCAAATTACAAACATATTGTACCCAAATGGGCTGTCTGCCAGTGGGCTGCTAACGCAGGCGGCGAAGATTTATCGTGGCTGGCCGAGTACGGCGTCGCTGCGGACGGATTTGGCGGCGGGCACGTTGAACGTTACTGTATTCCCGAAAGCGGACACATTACGCAATACGACACGTTGGACAGACGGTGTCGTGTCCACGAGCGGCACGTCGCCATCGCTGACGGTCAGCGTGAGCGGCAACAGCGCGACCTTCGCGGGATCGGCGGCGACGGGGCAGCTGGCCGGGTTGCTCGTCGATGCTCTCACGGTGGTGCACCGGACAGTGGCGGCGGACACGCCCGAGTTGGTGGCGGCGGCGCTGGGGCAGTTGATCCGCGCGCGGCGCATTGCGTTGGTGAGCGGGGCGACGGTGACGGTGCCCGGGGCGGGATTGCTGGTGGGTCGGGTGGTGGCGGATCAGACGGTGCTGTGCTGGACGCGCAGCCAGCTGCAGCTGTTCCGGATCAGCTGCTGGTGCCCGGACCCGACCTCGCGCGACAGCGTCGCTTCGGCGATCGACAATGCGCTGTCAGCGCGGAGCTTTATTGAGCTTAACGATGGCAGCACGGGGCGTCTGCGCTACGTCGGGACGACCGAATTCGACCAGAGCCAGGATGCGGCGCTGTACCGGCGCGACCTGGTTTATTCGGTGGACTACCTGACCACGGTCGCCGACGCGCTGCCGCCGATGATTTTCGGTGACACAACGCTCGCGCCGCTCGGTTCGGGCATCGTGAAAAGCCTGCTTAGCTGAACGGGAGTTTGCAATGACCATCCAACTCGTGGTGGTGCGTCCTTTCGGGACGTACGTAAAAGGTGCCGTGATCGGGGATGTGGCCTCGATCGCGGCGGTATTGGCCTCCGAGCAGGCGGCCAACGTGGTGCGGGTGCAGCAGCCATCCTCGGCGCAGCCGGGGAAGGGGAGCTAGCAGATGCCGATCGTGCATCAGGGGAGCCTGAACACCACCGCGCTGGTGGTGCCCGACCTCTATGTCCAGATCGTGCCGCCGCAGAACCTGGTGCTGAACGGCGTTCCCACCAACGTCGTCGGCGTGGTCGGCACGGCGAGCTGGGGACCGGTGGGCCAGCCGGTGATCGTGGGCACGATGACGGACTATGCCGTCAGCTTCGGGCCGATCATGGTGCGCAAGCACGACATGGGTACACCCGTTGCGGCCGCGGTGCAGCAGGGGGCGGCGAACTTCCGTTGCGTGCGGGTGACCGACGGGACCGATACGGCGGCGCAGTTCGAGGTGCCCGGGACGAATTTCCTGTTCACGGCGGTCCACACCGGCAGCCTGGGCAACCAGATCGCGGCCGTGCTGGGGACGGGATCGCAGGCGGGTACCTGGCGGCTGACGCTGGCGCTGCCCGGTGGCACCCCGGAGGTGTACGACAATATCGGCGGCACCGGCGCCGTATTCTGGCAGAACCTGACCGCGGCAGTGAATGACGGGCAGGGGCCGCAGCGTGGCCCGAGTCTGTTGGTGGTGGCGAATGCGGGGGGATATGCCGGAGCGCCGGTGGCATTCACTTGGACCTTCGCGACCGGGCCGGTGGGGACTGATGGTGCCAACGTGACCGCCCTGAATCTTGTGGGCGTCGACGTGATGCCGCGGACCGGGATGTTTGCGCTGCGCGGGCTGGGCTGCAGCCTCGCACTGTTGGCCGACGAGGACGACGCGACGCAGTGGCCGGCGCAGGCCGCTTTCGCGTTGTCCGAGGGGATCTACATGATCCTGTGCGGGCCGGCGGGCGACACCGTCACCAACGCGCTGATCGTCAAGCAGGCGGCCGGGTTGGACACTTATGCCTGCAAGCTGATGTTCGGCGACTGGATCTGGTGGAGCGACCAGGTGAATGCGGTCGTGCGGCTGATCAGCCCGCAGGGGTTCGTGGTGGGACGGCTGGCCAATTTGTCACCGGAGCAGTCGAGCCTGAACAAGCCGCTGTATGGGGTGGTGGGCAGCCAGAAATCGGGCACGCCGGGGACAGGGCAGACGACGACCTACAGCAGTGTGGAACTGCAGACAATGTTCCGGGCTGGCATCGACGTGATTTCCAACCCACAGCCCGGCGGATTCTACTGGGGCGTCCGGTGCGGCCATAACAGCTCATCCAACGCCGCTACCAGTGGTGACAATTACACGCGACTGACCAACTACATCGCCGCCACACTGGCCGCCGGCATGGGGCAATATGTGGGGCAAGTGGTCAACGCCGCGTTGTTCAGGCGCATCCGTTCGACGCAACTAAGCTTCCTGCAGAATATGCTGTCGCAAGGCATGTTGGGCAGCGCCGATGGCAGCGTGCCGTTCAGCGTGATCTGCGATACGAGCAACAACCCGCAGTCGCGGACATCGCTCGGCTATGTGCAGTCCGACGCGCAAATCCAATACCAGGCGATCAACGAGAAGTTCATCGTCAATATCGAAGGCGGCCAGACCGTCACGGTGACGCAGCAATCGCTGGCGAACACGCCCGGCTCGCTGGCAGCGTAACAGGAGAACACGGTGACGAGCACAAGCTTTTCGGTCGGTCGCGACTGCCAGCTGGTGGTGATCGGGCCGTACGGCCGGATCGACCTGACATATGTGACGGCGTTCGAAAGCCGGCAGGTAACCGCGCCGGTGCGTGTCGATTGCATTGATGGCACGCAGATGGCGGCCGAACTGCCGAAGGGGTGGGAAGGCCATTTCGAACTGGAGCGCGGGTCGCCGGTTGTGGACGATTTCATTGCGCAGGCCGAGGCGGCGTTCTTTGCCGGCACGGCGGTGCCAGCGGGCACGCTGTACCAATACGTGAACGAGACGGACGGCTCGACCAGCACGTACCAATACACCGGGGCGGTGTTCAAGCTGGCGCAGGCCGGCGCGTGGAAGGGCGATGCCAGCGTGAAGCAGCGGCTCGAGTTCTTCGCCGGACGGCGGACCAGCGTGTGATGGAGCGGCAGGCGGCGTTTGAGACGCCGTCGGCGCGGCTGGTGGCGGCGGCGCAGGCGGCGCCGACCGTGACCGACTCGCGCGGGCGTGTGCTGTCGCTGCGGCGGCTGACGGCGCTGGACAAGCTGCGACTGTTCAAGGCGGCCGGGCCGGTGCTGGCGCAGAATCAGCCTTGGCTCGGGATGGCGGTGCTGGCGTGCTCGGTGGCGACGGTGGACGACGTGCCGGTGCCGCCGGCGGTGACCGAGGGGCAGGTCGAGGCGCTGGTGGCGCGGCTGGGCGATGATGGGCTGGCGGCGGTGGCCGCCGCGCTCGATGGGGGTACGGCGCCGGCGCTCGCGGGAGACCTGGCGGGAAACTGAGCAGGCACCCTGATCTGGTGGACTGCCTCTACCTGATCCGGAACGGGGTGCCCTTCGACGTTGCGTTCAGTCTGCCTGCGGACGAGCGCCTGGCCTGGGTGGTGGCACTTGGGACGCTTGATGGCGGCGAGTTCGACTTCGTGGCGATGCGGTGGAAGGAGCGGCCATGACCTTGCGCGGACTGATGCGGCATTTGGCGCAGCTGGACCTGGAACGCGTGGCGGAGACGGCGCTGGCGGCGCAGGCCGAGGCTATTGCGGCGGCGGCGCGCGAGGCCGGGGCGGATGGCGGCGAGGTGCGGGCGGCCAAGGGGGAAGCGTTGGTCGGGTGGCGCTCGGTGGCGCTGCGGCGGCGCGAGAGGGGCGATCTCAGCGTGCGGCCGCGTCCCGTGTTGGCGCCGGTGGCCGTAGCGCAGGGCGGGCGTGCGGCGGAAGCGGTCGGCGCGGCAGTCGCTGATGCGCTCCGGGGGGCGTGATGGAAGACGCCTACGAGATCGGCATCCGGCTGGTTCTGGAGAACGGCGTTTCGGCAGGCATTGCGGTGCTGCAGAACGACCTGGCTGCCTATGACCGGGCCTTGGCGGCAACGACCGGGCAGTTGCGGACGGTGACCGAGGCCGGGCGCGGCGTGAAGGCGCCGGTGGGCCAGGGCGGGACTGGTCCGGTTGTCCCTGGCGCCGCTGCACGGGCGGAGATGGAGGTTCCCGACGCCGGGCAAGGCCGCGGGCGGGAATTGCCGGCGCCTGCACCCGCGATGCCGCTGCCCGCGGCTTCGCTGCCCGCGCCGGCCAGGCCGCCGGCGGTTGCGGTTGCCGCACCGGCGAAAGTGCCGCCGGTTCCTCCGCCTGCCATGCCGCGCGCGGAGGTGCCCGGGCGCGTTCTTGCGCCGCTGCAAGGGGCGCTGCGGTCGCCATCTGCTCCCGAACAGCCCGTCCGTGCGAAGGCGGAGGCGCAACAGGGTGTGCCGCCATCGGGGCGCGGGCCGGCAACGGCGGCGCTGACGGTGATGGCCGTTCCGCCGCCGCCGCTGCGTTACGCGCGGTATGCGCCGGTGGCCGGTCAGCTTCCTGCGGGCACGGCGCCGCATGGGCCGGGGGATGGCAGGCCTTTGCCGGTGGCGGCTCCGGATCGGCGCGAGGACCAGCCAGTCCCGCTCGCGGCGCGTGAGCCGTTCCCTTCGCCCGCCTGGAACGCGGCGCCGCTTCCGGCGAGTGCACCGGCCGCAGCGGCGACATCGGCGGCGCCGGTTGCCGCGGCGGAGTCGTCGGGGCCGGTGCAGGGCGATGTCTTCCTGGACGGTGCGCGTGTCGGACGCTGGATGTCTGACCGGCTGGCGCGGGAAGCCGATCGTCCGCAGGCGGGAGTTACGGGGTTCGATCCGCGGCTGGGCCCCGCCTGGCCCGGCTCCTTGCATGGCACGTGAGGGTTGGGCATGGCACGTGAGTGTTGGGGACCTGAGTGATGGCCGAGAGCGCATTGCTGCTGGGACCGATCCTGTTCCAGGATTTCGAAGTGCCGGAGCGGGTGCGCTGGGGCGGCCGGCAACTTCTGACCGTGCACCGGCTTCCCGGCGGCGTGCGGGTGATCGATTCGCTGGGGCGCGACGACGCCGACATCGTGTGGTCGGGCGTGTTCAGCGGCAACGATGCGGCGGTGCGGGCGCGCGCTCTGGACCTGATGCGGGCGGAGGGCGGCTCCTGGCCGCTGACCTGGGACTGGTTCTTCTACACTGTGGTGATCGCCCGTTTTGAGGCGGACTACGCGCGGCCTAACTGGATTCCTTACCGGATTACCTGCACGGTGGTGCGCGACGAGGCGGCGGCGGTGGTGCAGGCCACGGTGTCGCTGGCCACGAGCCTGCTGAGTGATCTGACCACCGCGCAGGATCTCGGCAGCGGGGTGGCGCTCGATGCTGCGATCGGCTCGCTTGCATCCAGGCAGGCGACGCAGCCTGGCAGCAGCGCTTATGCCGGCGCAAGCGCGGCCCTGGCGGGCGCATCGCAGCAAATCGGCGCCGGCATTGCGGGGACCGAGGTGCCGCTTGCCACCGCGTCGGTGTCGAATGCCGCGGGGCTGAGCACAGTCGCCGGTCTGGCCGGGAAACTCGCGGCCCTGACGGCCGCGCGTGGCTACGTGGGCCGTGCAGCGGCGAACCTGGCGAACGCGGATACGTGAGGGGCCATGCGCACGATCACGGTGACCGGCGGCAACCTGTTCCAGGTGGCCGCGCAGCAGCTTGGCGATGCCACGCAGTGGATTCGCATTGCCCAGGCGAACGGGCTGTCCGACCCGATGCTGGCGGGGCTGGTGAGCTTGCGTCTTCCGGCGACTGATCCGTCGGCGGGAGGCGGCATTGCAGCTCAATAGCGGCCTGCCCGATCCATTGGTGGCGGTGCGCTATCCGCGGCTGCGCGTGCTGGCCAATGGCGTGATCGTGCCAGGCGCGTTCGAGGCCGAGGTGGTGAAAAACAGCCACTTTGCCGCTGACCGTTTCCGGGTGGGGCTGGCGATGTCGGCCGACCCGGCGCGCGGTGCGGCGTGGTGGGCGGATCAGGCTGGCGTGCTGATCGATATCGAGGTGTCGCTGGGTGGCGACACTGTGAACCTGTTGCACGGCGCGGTGGACTCGGTGGAGATCGATCTGCTGGGCGATGCGGTGCGGCTGACCGGGCGCGACCTGAGCGCGGGGCTGATCGAGGCGCGCGCGCAGGGAACCTTCGCCAACCAGACCTCGAGCGATATCGCCGCGACGCTGGCGGGGCGGCATGGCATGTCGGCCGATGTGCAGCCCACCACCACGCCGGTGGGGCGTTACTGGCAGCTGGAGCATGACAGCCTGGTGCTGGACGGGTTCGCACGGGCGACCACGGAGTGGGACCTGCTGGTGACGCTGGCGCAATACGAGGGGTTCAACCTGTGGGTGCAGGGTACGACGCTGCACTTCCGCGCGGTGAATACGCAGGCGTCGCCGACGGTGTTGCAGGTGGCGGAGCTGAGCACGCTGCGCCTGGAGCGGGCGTTGACGCTGGCGCAAGGCATCGAGGTGACGGTGAAGAGCTGGCACAGCCGGACCGCACAATCCTGCGTGCAGACGGCGTCGGCGAGGCAGACGGGCGGGAAGACGCAAAATTATATCTATATCGCTCCCAATCTCACGCCGGACGCGGCGCTGAAGCTGGCGCAGCAGCGACTGGCGGAGCTGACCCGGCACGAGCGGGTGATCGTGGCCGAGATGCCGGGGGAACTGTCGCTGATGCCGGGCCAGCAGATCCTTCTGCAGGGCTCGGGCACGTCATTCGACCGGATCTATGCGATCGATTCGGTGGAGCGGCGGCTCGACATGTCGCGCGGCTTTACCCAGTGGCTGCGGGCACGCAACGCCGGCGCGGCTACATAAGCACCAGCAAGGTGGGTATCCCATGGAGCGGCTCCTGAATGCGTTGAAGGCGCAGGCGACATCGCTGGATCGTGCGCTCGGGCAACCCCGCTTCGGGGTGGTGGCGAGTGTCGATCCCGCCCGTTATGCGGCGCGCGTGTCGCTACAGCCCGAGGGCGTGCTGACTGGCTGGCTGCCGGTGCTGTCGGCCTGGACCGGAGCGGGGTGGGGTGCGGTGTGCCTGCCGGCGCCGGGCGACCAGGTGCTGGTGGTGCCGCAGGAAGGCGATGCCGAGCATGGTGTGATCGTCGGCGCCAGCTACAGCGACGCGGCGCGGGCGCCGGCGGCACCGGCGGGTGAATTGTGGCTGGTGCATCGCAGCGGCGCCGCACTGCATCTCTGCAACGATGGCACGGTGCAGATCACCGGCGATCTGCATGTCGCCGGTGATATCTATGACCAGCAGGGATCGCTGGCGCGTCTGCGTGGCCATTACGATGCACATGCCCATGCCAGCCTTGGCTCGGCGCCGAGCCCGCAGGACTGATCGCCGGCGACGACAACGGAGCAATGGGATGTCCGATCTGCAGCACCAGTTCGGTGCCGACCTCACGGTCGGCCCGACCGGGGACGTGGCGACCGTGAGCGGCCCGGCGCTGGGCCAGCAGCGGGTACTGCGGCGGCTCCTGACCAATGCCGGCGACTACATCTGGCAACCTGGCTACGGCGCGGGGTTGGCGCAGTTCGTCGGACAGCCGGCGGACGCGACCCGCATCCGCGCGGTGATCCGCAGCCAGATCTTCAAGGAGACAGCGGTGGCACGCACGCCGGAGCCGGTGATCGACGTGGTCTCGGACGGTGCCGGCACGGTCTCGGTGCAGGTCAGCTACGCCGACGCCGAGACCGGCCAGACTCAGCAGCTTGGCTTTTCCCTCGGCGACGGAGCCTGATCCATGCAGTTACAGCTGCAGACGTTCACCACCCTGGTTTCAGCCGCGGCCGCTGCGGTTCAGGGCTCAGCGAAACAGCTCATCGACCTGACGGTTGGCTCGACGCTGCGCGCCGTGCTGGAAGCAAGCGCCTCGGTCGGGTTGTGGATGCAGTGGCTGATCCTGCAGGTGCTGCAAATGACCCGGGCGGCGACCAGCGCGGGCGCTGATCTTGACAGCTGGGTGGCCGATTTCGGCCTGATCCGGCTGACGGCGGTGGCGGCAACGGGATCGGTGACGTTCTCGCGTTTCACGCCGACCAACGCAGCGTTGGTACCGCTGGGGATGCAGGCGAAGACCGCCGATGCCATGGTGGCCTTTGATGTGACGCAAGATGCCACCAACGCGACCTGGAATGCCACGCTGAACGGCTATCTGATACCAGCCGGCCAGGCCAGCGTGACGGTGCCGGTGGTGGCCGAGGCGGCGGGCAGTTCCGGCAACGTGCAGGCCAATATCATCACGCTGATCTCGGCGGCGATCTCCGGGGTTGATACCGTGACGAACGCCTTGGCGTTCACCAACGGGATCGATGCCGAGACCGACGCGGCGCTGCGGGCGCGGTTTCAGAACTACATCAATACAAGGAGCCAGGCGACACAAGCCGCGGTCGGCTATGCGGTGTCGTCGGTGCAGCAGGGACTCACCTGGACGATCCAGGAGAACACCACCGCCGGCGCCATCGACATACCCGGCAATTTCGTGGTGACGGTGGATGACGGGACGGGCGAGCCGAACAGGGCTCTGCTGGCCAACGTGCAGATGGCTGTCGATACGGTTCGGCCGATCGGCTCGACATTCCAGGTGCAGGCACCAGGCGTGGTTGCGGCCGATATTTCCCTGAGCGTGACAGCGGCGGCGGGCTACACGCAGGCGCAGGCGATGGCAGCCGTGGGGACCGCACTGACGGCGGCGGTGAACGCTGGCGGCATGGGCGTCGGGTTCATGTTCGGCTCGATCTACCAAGTGGCCTTGAACTGCCCCGGCGTGGCCGCCGCCCGATCCGTGACGCTGAACGGCGCGACATCCGACCTGACACCGACGCAGGCGCAGGTGGTCCGCGCCGGCACGATCGCGGTGTCCTGACATGGCAACGGGAGATCAGGCCGACATCGTGTTGCGGTTGCGGGCGGTGCTGCCGGCGCGATGGTTCCCCGACACGGCGCCCGGTGCGGTGACGAACACGCCGGTGCTTGATGCCTTGCTGGCCGGCGTTGCCAATGTCTGGGCGCAGGTTTTCTCGGCTGTGAGCTATGCGACCCGGCAAGCGCGCATTGCAACCGCGAGCGATGTGTTCCTGGACATGATCGGGGTGGATTTCTTCGGCACCGCGATGCCGCGCCAGCAATCGGAAAGCGATGCGCATTATCGGGCGCGGCTGCGGGCCGCGATGCTGCAGCCGCGGGGGACGCGGACCGCGCTGGTGCAGGCGCTGGTCAATCTGACCGGCCGCACGCCGGTGATCTTCGAGCCTGCCCGCCCGCCCGATACGGGGGCCTGGGGCGTGGCGTGTGGCTGGGGGCGCGCGGGCGGCTGGGGCAGCCTCGCCATGCCGTTCCAGTGCCTGGTGACCGCGTTCCGGCCGCAGGGCGGCGGGGTGTCGGTCGTTGCGGGCTGGGGCGTTCCGGCCGGCGGCTGGGGGGGCGGGGCGATCGAATACGCCACCCCGTCGATGGAGAGCGAAGAGGTGAGCGACGCGCAGATCGCCGCCACTGTTGCCGGGGTGATGCCGGCCGCCACGATCGCCTGGATGCGTATTTCCAACTGAGGGCCACCAATGGACCGCACGATTGTTTATCCGGGCAGCATTCCGCTCGACACGGATCTGCTCCGACTCAACCGCAACACCATGGTCGCGCTCGGCGCAGTGATGAAGGCGGTGCTTGGGACTTCAACGGTGGTGGATGGGCTCAGCGTGTCGCCGACGACGCCGAACGCGCTGTCGGTGACCGTCGGGCCGGGCAGCATCACCGCGCTGGGCGTGGTGGACGCCACGCCGTTTGGCTCGCTGCCGGCGGATGGCGACAGTTTGCTGAAGATGGGGGTGAACCTGGAGCCCACCACGTTGACCGTGTCGGCTCCGACGATCGCCGGGCAGAGCGTGGCGTACCTGATCGAGGCGGCTTTCCTCGAGACCGATACCAATCCGGTTGTGCTGCCCTACTACAACGCCAGCAATCCGACGCAGCCCTGGTTGGGGCCGGCCAATGCCGGGACCGCGCAGCCGACCTCGCGGGTGCAGCAGGTGCAGGTGCAGGTGCGCGCCGGCGTGGCCGCTGCCACCGGCAGCCAGGTGCCGCCACCCGTCGATGCCGGCTGGGTGGGGCTGGTCGTGGTGACCGTGGCGTACGGCCAGAGCACGGTGGGGGCTGGCAATATCGCGCCGTATGCGTTGGCGCCGGTGTTGCAGTACCGGCTGCCTCAGCTCCGGCCAGGATTCGCCGCGTTGCAGGCATTCACGACCAGCGGTCCGTTCGTGGTGCCGAGCGGCGTGACCCAGGCCAAAGTGACCGTCATTGGCGGCGGTGGGGCAGGGGGAACGGACGCGACCGTTCCGGGTGGCGGCGGCGGTGCCGGTGGCCGGGCGGTTGGCATCGTGACCGGGCTGACGCCTGGCAGCACGATCTATGTGACGGTCGGCGCGGGTGGCGTGGCGTCGGCGACCCCAGCTCAGGGCGGCCCGGGCGGCACCTCGAGCTTTGGGGCATACCTGTCGGCGACCGGCGGCGTCGGTGGCGGTGGCGGGACCGCCAACCAGCCGAACGCTGGTGGCTCAGGCGGCAGCGGCGTGGGAGGCCAGGTCAACGAGGTGGGGTCGTACGGCACCGATTGCGTCGTGCAGGCCGCGCAAGGTGGCGACGGTGGCGGACCGGGGAACGGGCGCGGGACCACAGGGAACCTGAACGGGTTGGCAGCCGGTGGACCGGGCGGCGGCGGTGGCGGCGGCGGCTGCAGCCAGCCGGGCGGCGGCACCGGGACGGTGGGCGGCAACGGGGCACCCGGGCTGGTTTTCCTCGAATACTGAGCGGCGGGCGAGCAAAGGGAAGTCACCAGATGAAGACGTATGCGCGCCTGGAGAACCACGTGGTGGCCGAAGTCATCAACACGACGGGTGATATCGCCAAACTGTTCCACCCGTCGCTGGTCTGGGTCGAGGTGACCGGGAAGGGCATACAGGTGGGCTGGGTGCAGAATACCGATGGTACGTTCGCCCCCTCGCCATCGCCGGCAGTAACGACGGTGCCGCCACCGAGCGTGGCTGAGTTGCTGACCGAGCTTACCGCCATGAGGGCGCAGGTCGCGCAGCTCCACGCCGGCTGAACGAGAAGCGGCCCCGCTATTCGTCGCCGTGGCACTGGGTCACGGCCATCAGGAAGTACCGCTGCAGCGATGTTCCGGCATGGCTGGCGTGTTCTGGGGAGCAATCCGATGCCCACCGTCGCCCCTCAACTGGTTCGTCCGAGCACCGCGCGGCGCGTGGTGCTCGACGGCTTCGTTCCAACCCCGCTCGGCAACCTGGCGACGGCACCGGCGGTATTGTCGTGGCCGGCCAAGGACCCGGGGGACGTGCTGGACTATGAGTTCGACATCTCGCCAGCTCTGGTAGGCAACGACCGGGACGCCATCGCCACCATCGATGTGACGATCCAGCCGTCGGCGGCCGGCGGCCTGACACTGACGTCGTCGGCGGCGGATGGCAAGGTGGCGGTGCTGTGGCTCGCCGACGGGCAGGCCGGGACGGTGTACTCGGTACAAGTGACAATTGGCACCACGGCGGGGCGGACCATCGGGCGGGCGATTTACCTGCCTGTGCTGGCGCTGGTGTCGAGCGCGCCGCCTGCCAGCGCATTGACCACGACCGCCGGCTCGGCCGTGACGGATCCGTCGGGCAACGCGATCACCGTCGGGAGCTGAACCGATGCCGACCATCGACCAGCTGGATGCGGCTTCTGCCGTCGCCGCCACCGACGAATTGCCGGTCAGCCAGAACGGCGTGCTTCGCAAGGCGACGCAAGCGCAGATCGTGGCCGGTCTGCAGGCGACACTGGCGGTGCCGCAGGCGAACCTGCTGGGCCGCAGCAGCCCGGGCACCGGTGCGGTGGAGACCGTCGCGCTGGGTTCGGGACTTTCGCTTTCCGGCGGGGTGCTGTCGGCAGTGCCGCCGGCGCAAACCTTTTCCACCTTGCCGCCGGCCGGGCCGCCGGGTGGGAGCGACCTGGTGCCGCTGGATCAGAACGGCCAGGACATGGCGCTGCCGTATGCGCAGTTCATGGCAGGGCTGTCCGCCCTGGCGGGCGTTGCCGGCTCGGGGTTGGTTGCGCTGCCCACCGGCGCGACCGCGTCGCGACGGCTGGCCGACCTGTTTGCCGATTCGGCGGCGGTCGAATCGTTCGGTGCGCATGGCGACGGCGTGACCGACGACAGCGCTGCGTTCGATGCGGCGGTGGCGTCCGGCCGGCCGGTGCGGTTGGGCCATGCGACGTATGTGGTGAACGGCCAGTGGACGATCAGCCAGCCTGGCACCGTGTTGCTCGGCACGCCCGGGCTGAGCGTGCTACGGCGGGCCAACCAGAGCGGCGGCGCCTGGATTGCCATCCAGGCGGATGGATTCCGCGCCGAGGGCGTGGTGTTTGACGCCAATAATGCCGCAGTGACGCTGGCAAGCTGGGGGGTTCAGGTCGGCGCGCAATGCCTGACGTCCGACTTCCATCGTTGCGCCTTCCTGAACGCGAGCGGGCCCACGCTGGGCTGCGGGCTGGTCTTCCTGGCATCCGATCCCGCAATGTGTCAGCACGTCGTGCGCGACTGCGAGTTTGCCGGCAATGCGGCGCACGGTGTTTGGGTGCAGGCCTGCGACGGCGTGCTGGTGGCGGAGTGCCGCGCCCACAACAACGGCGCGTACGGCATCTGCGTTGACTACAACGACCCCACCTTCCGCCAACAGGCGCGGCTGGTCCAGGTGGTCGGCAATCGCTGCTGGGGAAACGATCGCGGCATCGCGGTTGGCAACTTCAACCAGACCAATACCAATCCGCCGGTTTGGGGACACGCCAACCCGGACGTGCTGATGGTGCTGGTGGCCGGCAATCTCTGTCATAACAACGCCAGCTACGGCATCGCGGTGTCGGGCTGGGGGCTGGTTGTGCAGGATAACCTGCTGACCAACAACGGTCTGGCTTCGCCGTCGGGAGCCGGGTTGCTGGCCAATGCGGATCATTCCAGGATCAGCGGGAATACGGTGACCGGGGTGTCGGCCTACGGCATCGATGCAGGTGGATCGGTGTCGTCCGATGTGTCGGGCAACACGGTCACCCAGGCCATTACCGGCGTGAACTGCGGTGGCAGCACGAACCTGCGGGTGGATGGCAACGTAATCCAGGATTGCACGTCCTGGGGCGTGGTCGTGGAGAACGTGGAGTCGGATGCGAGCGGCCTGACCTTCGGGATTGCCTGCCAGGGGCTGGCGCTGACCGGCAACTGGATCGGCATGCCGGGCAACGCGGCGGGCGACATCGTGCTGCGCAACGGGCCACAGGGCGTGCTTGTGGCACGCAACTGCTTCGTCGGTGGCGATGTGAGCAACTGCCTTTCGGCCGGGACCGACTCGGTGATCGTCGAGGGCAACCGCTGGAACTTCGTGCCGCGGTTTGTTTGCAATCCGAGTGCAAATGGTGGTGTGCAGCAACTGGTGTTCCCGGATATCGCCGACAGCGTCATGGTGACTGCGGCACCCAGCGGCGTGCAGTCGATGCTGACAACCAGTCAGACGCGTGCCGCGGGGACGATCGGGTTCATCCGGGTGACGGCCGGCGGGCAGGGCTACACCGCCGCCTCCGTGGCGGTGGGCGGCAGCGGCGCGGGAGCGGCGGCGCAGGCCGTGTTGGCCAACGGCGCGGTGATCGGCGTGATGATGACCAGCGCCGGCACCGGCTATGGCGCGATGGGCACGCAGGTGCCGGTGACGATCACTGGTAACGGGACGGGGGCCGCCGCGTTCGGCTATGCGGGCCTGCCGGTTCCTGAGGAGCGGCAGTTGCAGATTCGCTGCAATTGCAGTGTCCTGTTTACCCGCTCCGGCTCGTGGCCGTTGCAGGACAATAGCGCGGGGACCGACCGGACCGTGCTGGCCAACGCCAGCGTCATCTGGACCGGGATCTGGAACACCTGGCGCGCCAATTCCTGACGCGAAGTCGTCGTTTCCTTGCAGTTTTCGTGGCCGTGCCCTCGGGCATTGGGAGGTCTTTGCATGCCGACGCTGGAGCAACTGGCGCAGGTCGTCGCCGCCAATCCGCCTGACCTGGTCCTGCTGGCACAGAACGGGGAGACCTGTGTGGTCAGCGTGGCGACGCTGCTCGAGCCGGCGCAGACGCGCCTGACACTGGCGAGCGGTGTTCTGCTGGGACGCGCGAGCGTCGGGCCAGGGGGGCCGGAGCCGATCGGCGTTGGGCGCGGGCTGGCCATTCAGGATGGACAGCTGACGTTGGAGGGGACTGGTCTGGCGCCACCGACCGTGACGGGCGTTCGCGCCGGCAACACTGCGCTCGCATCCCTGCTCTCGGCTCTGGCCGGGCTGGGGCTGATCGTGGACGGCAGTACGGCATAGGCGGTCGGCGCGCTCGCTTCCGCGCAGAACCGTCAGGCGCTTCTGGGCTGGCTTTCAGTGGGAGGACAGAACAATGGCCCTCGGCAAAAGCGTGCGGTCACCCACCGGCGTCGATATGCGATACGGGATTTCGGAGCGGCTCCAACGCGCCGCGCTCGTGAGCGTGTTAGACCGCTGAACATGGAACACGCTTCCGACTGGCTGCTGCCGGCTTTCGTGGCCGTGGTCAGCGCCATCCTTTCGCACGCGTTCTCCACCATCCGCGCGCGGGCCGAGTGGCGGCGCGAGGCGGACCTGATCCGACAGGCGCTGAGCCAGCACGAAGCAGATACCGCGAACACGATTGGCGAGGTGACGACGATGAAGCGCGAGCACGAGCTGCGCTTCATCACCCTGGAGAAGGACGTCAGCATCCTCGACGAGAAATCGAAGATGCTCGTCAGCAGCTATGAACTCGAGCAACGGTTGCAGCCGCTGCTGATCCGCACCGATGAGCTGCGGCGGCGGATCGTTGCCATGGAGGATCACGTGTTCGGTTACAACCTCGATGGTGCCTTCATGACGTCGCACCCGGTGGTCCGGCGCGAGCCGTGACCGCGATCCACCAGGCTCTCGCCGCGGTGGTGGGTCAGGAAAGTCGTTCGTGCGCAGAGCGCACCGGCCCGGGGAACTGGGCCGTCTGGCTGCAAGGCGTCGTTGGTGGGGGCTTGGACGTTTAGTTCGGGACGACGATTCCGGCCGCTGATGTTCATGGCTTCGCTGCCAAGGTGGCGCATCTGCGGGCCGAGGTGGGCTCCGCGTCTTTGCGCGCTGCGCTGGCGGGCCAATCACATGGGGACAACATCGTGATCTCCTTACCCAATCGAGAGTCTGACCACACCGGCGCCGCGCACGGGACAGTCGTACTGATGAGCCAAGGGGTGGTTATGCGCACTGTCATATTTGGTGTCAGCGTATTTGGAGCTGGTCTGCTCGTGCCGGCGCTCGCGCCGGCACAAGTGAGCCAACCGCCGGCTCCGGTGCAAAGCGTTGCCGGGCGCGCCGGGGCGGTGACGCTCACGCATTCCGACATCACTGATTGGGCGACCGTTACGGCAGGGCTCGGTGGAGCCTCCGGTGTGGCGAGCTTCAACACACGTGTCGGGCCGATAACGCTGAGCTTGTCTGACGTGACATCCGCACTCGGCTTCATGCCGCTGGCGGCAGCACCGGTGACAAGCGTCGCCGGCCGGACGGGGGCCGTGACCATCTCGCTGGGCGACGTGGCGGGTGCCGGTGGGTTGGCGGGATTGGGCATTGGCACCGGATTGGCCAGCGGCGGCGGCAACCTGTCGGTGTCCTACGGCACCACGGCTGGCACTGCGGCTCAGGGTAACGATAGCCGCATTACCAGCGCGTTGTCGGCGGCCACGGCGGCCAGCATCTACGCGCCATTGGCGTCGGCCGCGCTGAGCGGCGTGCCGACGGCGCCGACGCCGAGCCCGGCGGACAACAGCACGACTCTCGCCACCACCGCCTATGTGAAGGCGCAGGGCTATCTGACATCGGCGCCGGTCACGAGCGTTGCCGGGCGGACAGGGGCCGTCACGCTTTCCGCAGCGGATATTTCCGGTCTGGCATCTGTCGCAACCACGGGCACCTATGGCAGCCTGTCCGGTACACCGATGCTGGGCGGCCTGGCAGCGCTTGGCGTGCCGGCCAGTGGCATTGTGACCAGCAATGGCACCCTGCTCGCGCCTGCTTCGAGCGGCAACGGCATCGCCTATTCCGGTGGAACGCTCAGCAACAGCGGCGTGCTGTCGATCGGCGGAATGACTGGGACGGTCGCTTGCGGTGGCATCATTTCGTGCTCCGGCGGCACCATCGCCACAACCGGGACGATTGCGCTCGCCGCGGCAGGCACGAGCACGCTCGGCGGGGTGGTGGCGAATGCGGGTAGCACCGGGCAATACGTGTCCGGCATCAACGCTGGCACGGGCCAGCTGATTTACGGCACGCCGGCCGGCACTTACACGCTGCCGCTGGCGACAAACTCGACGCTCGGCGGAGTCATTGCGTCTTCCGGCCTCGGCGTGTCGTCGGGCGCGCTGAGCGTAACCTATGGCACCACGGCTGGCACGGCCGCGCAGGGCAACGACGGACGCATCGCCGGCGCCGCGCAGACCGCCAACAACCTGTCCGACCTCAGCAGCGCGTCCACGGCCCGGGCGAATCTTGGCCTCGGTTCCATTGCCACGCAGTCGGCCGGCGCGGTCGCGATCACGGGCGGCTCGGTCAGTGGCACCGACCTGTCGGGGGCGAACGTGACCGCAACCGGATCGACGACGGCGCGCACGCTGGCGGCGCGGACGGCCGAGGCGGTCAACGTGCGCGACTTTGGCGCGGCCCTGAACGGTTCGACCAACGACCTGGCGGCCTTCAACACGGCCCGGTCCGCGGCCGGCTCCTGGGGGACCGTCCGCGTTCCGGCGGGAATGATGCAGCTTAGCGCCAATCCGACCAGCGGAACCGGCCCCGTGCTGTGGCAGATGACCGGCAACACCTATAACGACGGCGCCACCCCGGCTGTCGGCTGGCAGACCACGGGCGACGTGATCGAGTCTTTCCTCGGCAATTCCGGAAAGTATTTCGCCCGAAGCTCCACGACCTCCGCGTCCGGCCCGGTCGTCCGCATCGATGCGTCGGTGACCCACACAGGCGGCACGGCGGGCAACGTGCTGGCGCCGCTGCAGGTCAACTCCACCATCTCAGCCGAGTCGTCGGCGTTGAACACCGATGTCTGGGGCATCCTGTCGCAACTGACCTCCGCCGCGACCGGACCGGGCGAGCATGTTGCCATCGTCGGGTCAGCCACACGCACCGCGCCCGGCTCGGAAATCTGGGGCCAGGATCTGCTTGCCGTTGACACCACAGGACTCGGCTCCGCCTCGGCGGGGGCGCAAGTCGGCCAGGAAATCGACTTGAACGCGACGGGCACCGACACAGGCGGCGCCGCGGTCAACGTGCTACCCAACAACGCGGGCATCCGTGTCATGCAGGATTTGGTCGGTGGCCCGTACGGCTCTGCAAACACCGTAGAAATCGGCTGGGGGTCGCGCCTGACCGTCGGCAACAATGCGGATGGCCCTGGCGGCGGACACGTGAGGCGCGGGTATTCGGTGCTCGCCCCGTTCACGACCGCGGCCTTCGACACGTCGCTGGCGACGGAGGAGACGGGTGCTGCCGCCGTGCTGCTGGCGGCCGGGCAGCACATCTGCTTCGACGCCGCCGCCGCGCACTGCCTGTCGTACAATACCAGCACGGGCAAGCTCGGCTACTACGTGTCCGGATCGTCGGTGCTTTCGCTGGACCCCAGCATCATCCCGGCAGCGTCTGGGCAGTTGCTCGGCGGGTCCGGTGTGGCTGGGGCGGCGGCCGCGGTGACGGTCGGCACCGGCTTGTCGCTGTCGGGCGGGTCTCTGACCGGCGCCTGGACGGCCACGCCGGTTTCCTCGTTGTCCTCCGACTTCAATGTGGTGAGCGGGCAGCTCCGCATCGTCTCCTCGGTGCCGGGCGCGGGCGTGCTGGTCTCGACCGGCTCGGCGGTGTCGCCGGCGACGCTGACGGGCCTGAGCCTGTCCGGCACGGGCTTGTCGCTCGCCAATGCCTCAGGCAGCGCCGGGCAGTTCGTCACCGGGGCGGCCAGCGGGGTGCTGATCTTCGGCTCGCTGCCGGTGTTCAGCGGCAGCACTGCGGGCCTGGTGCCAGCCTCGACCGGCGGGACGGGCAACTTCCTGCGGGCGGACGGCACCTGGGCGGCGCTGTCAGGCGGCGGCAACTGGTCCGCCGCGGCGGTGTCGGCGACCGGGAGCGGCCTGGTGAACAGCGGCGGCACGCTGAACCTCGCCAACAGCAGCGCGGCGGGAAGCTACACCTCGGCCAACATCACGGTGGACGCCTATGGGCGCGTCACTGCGGCGGCCAACGGCTCCGGTGGCGGCAGTGTGGCTGGCCCGGGCTCGTCCACCAACAACTATGTCCCGCAGTGGAGCGGCACGGGCGGCAACACCCTGGCCGCGGGTCTGCCGGTCGGCACCACCGGGAACAGCACGATCCTGCAAACCGGAACGGGCGGCACGATCAGCGCATCGGTCATCCCGGCAACCACGGTCGCGTCCGGCAGCTACACCAACGCCAACATCACCGTGGGCGCGGACGGCCGCCTCACGGCCGCAAGCAACGGAGCGGGCGGCAGCGGCGGTGGCGAGCCATGGGCGGCCGGCAGATGGTATGCGCCGGAAGTTCCGACAATGAACCAGCCCATCAACTCGAACTACCTCGAATGCCTGCAGATTTATGTTCCGCAGACACTCACCATCAACAAGCTCGCCGTAACGGCTGGGAGCAGCGCGGTTACTTCGAATATCGCGATGGCGCTGTATTCCGGGAACTACCTGACACCGGCATCGGCTACGCTGGTGGCCGGCAGCACTTTATCAGGTTCCGTATCGGCTGTGGCTGCCGGAGCAGCGATTGCTTTCACTTACGGAACCCCGATCCAGATAACCGCGGGGGAATACCTTGTCTGCTTTAATAACTCCGCTAATGTCAATGTGATTGCCGCGGCAAACACCGCGCAATATGGCGCGCAGCCAACGCTGGCCCGTGCTGGCATGGCGGGACCGCTGGGGTCCACCGGGTCGGGGACCGGCTCAGCGGGCGCGATTTTTCCGGCGGGCGGCCTGATGTCCTATACCTATACCGGAACGATGCCGGCGAATTTGACGGGACTTACCGAGTCAGTCGGCACCTATGCGGTCGTCAATCTCTCCGTTTATTCCGTGCCCTGAGATGGTTACCATCAACACGGGAACCAGCATCCTGAACGCCGGATCGGGCATCGCGGCGGATGGGCACGCGGCGGGCGCCTCGGCCGTGACGGGGACGGACCTGCCGACCGATCAGGTCTATCAGCCGGCCGGGTTCGGCAGCACGGTGCAGATTGTCGTTGCGGCCTCCTGGACTGGAACGCCGGCAACGCCGCAGGCCGCGATCGTCACACCCGGCACCACCACGCCGGTTACCGGCACCGCCTGGCAGAACATCCCTGGCGGTTCGGGCACGATCACTGCCCCGGCGGGCGGTCCGTATTCCCTGGCGTTCCAGGACGCCTATTCGGGTGTGCAATGGCGGTCGTCGAAGAACTTCTTCGTCGGACAGTGTTGGGGCATCTACGGGCAAAGCAACGCCGGATACTGGGAGATGCCGGGAAATCAGGTGGAGATTTCTCTCACGCCGGTCAACGCCCGCACACGGCGGCAGAACGGCGGCGGCTGGTTCGTCGTCTCCGCCGCCAATTCAGACGTGGCGCACTACTCGACGCCCTACCCGTGGACGGCGCAGGCCGGAGACATCTGCGTTTTCAACGGCGAGGCGCCGGGGATCTTCGCCGACCAGATCCTTGCGATTACCGGTAACCCGGTCGGGCTGCATTGGTATGAACAGTTCGGCGAACCGGCGACCTATTTCGATCCGGCAACCGGGGCCGGCTGGAACGCCATGGTGGGGAACGGCGCGGCGACCGGCGCCTGGAACAACCCGTCCTATGCCTTCGACCTGCAAGGCATCATCCGGATCCAGGGCGAAAGCGATACGGGAAATTCAACCCTGATCGCCGCGTTCCCCGGTCATCTGTCCGCCGAGCTGGCGGCGTGGAAGGTGAAAACCGGCCGATCGGACGGGTCGTTCAAGTTCGGGGTGTGCTCTCTGGGGCCGCAATCGGGATATCCGGGCACGCAATCGGGGAATTTCGGATTGCTCCGGGCCGCGCAGATCGCGTGGGTGGACGCCAATACCTCGGCCGGCGCGTTCTACGCCGGCAATCCGATTGATGTCCGGCTGCGCGATGGCGAGGTCCACTGGTACGACGTGGACGAAGACCGGATGGCGAAGCGGTTCGCGCTCACCGCCACGATCGCCGCGGGAGCGACGGTCTCGGGCAGTGCCGGCGCGTTCGTGACCGGCGCGGGGCCGCGCATCACCGGTTACGTGCAGAGCGGCGCCACCATCACCGCTTCGCTGGCGATGGACGGTGCGACGGCGCTGGTCATGGGCGACGGCTCCACCACGGGCGCGAACATCGTTTCGGGCAACAGTTTCCAGTTCTTCACGTCCGGGGGGGGCGCCGTTGCGCCGACCGCCTCAGCGTTTTCGGGATCGAACATCGTCTTCACCTTTGCCGACACACCGACCGCGGCGAGCGTGGTGACGGCGCAGCATTGCATGGCGGACGCGCCCTACGGGATGAGCGGCTACAACGCCGGCACTTCCCCGGTCACGCCGGGCTCGCCGGTGCTCTCCGCGATCCCCTACGGCAACAACATCGTGCCCGGCGACACGATCGGCCTGCCGATCTGGCCGCATGGTCCCATGGCGGTGACATGAGGGAATGCCCAATATGGCTATCATAGCACGCTTCGACGCTGCGGCTGCCATCATCGTCGGGGCCGAGGGCGCACCCGGCAACGATGCCGGCGACCCCGGCGGCCTGACCGTCTACGGCCACGATCAGGCATCCTGGCCCGATCTGCTGGCGCGGGTGCCGGCCAGCGTCCGCGCGCAACTGCCGCGGAATGTGTCGGGGCTCACGCGCGACCAGGCGTTGCTCGCGTACCGGGCGGGGTATTGGAACCTGGTGCGGGCGGACGATCTGCCGGCGCCGCTGGCGTTGCTGGCGTTTGACGCGGCGGTGAACCAAGGCACGGGCTGGGCGCCGGCGGCACTGCAGTCGGTTCTTGGCGTGGCAGTGGACGGCGATATCGGCCCACAGACCATCCAGGCAGCAGCTGAAGCCGATGTCATGGATACGCTCGCCGAGTTTGCCTGGCGGCGTGACCAGCGATACCGCCAGGCCAGCAACTGGCAGAGCTTCGGCCACGGCTGGATTACCCGGCTGTTCCGGACCGTGGCCCTGTCGCTTGTCTACGATGGTCCCGCCGGCCAGGCGGAATGGCTGCCGCATATCGGAGCGTCGTAGCGCTCTAACTATCTGTTTCGGCAAGCAACTCAATCGGCGGGCTGTCGCCGGTCCGGCCGATGTTGCGTTAACCACCGGAGACATCATGACACCTGACCAGCTCGCGGACCTGCTCCGCGCAGCGGGGTGGGGGGCGTATGTGCCCGCTGCCCTGGCCTTTGCCGGCCTTGCGGCCAAGCTCTGCGCCATCCTTCCGCCACCAACCCCAGACCGGCCGCGCTGGTATCGCATCCTGCGCGCCGTGCTCGACGCGATCGGCGGCAATTGGGGCTACGCCACGAACGCCGCAAATCAGGGGACCAAGCCATGAAGCGTCGCCACATGTTTGCCGTCGCGCCCGGTCTCGGCCTCGCGCTCGCCGGCTGCGGCACGCTGTCGCAACAGCAGGCGACCCAGCTTCAGCAGTTGATCGCTGGCGCGCAGTCCATCGAAGGCAGCATGACGACGAATGTCCCGCTGCTGCTGTCTGCCGTCCACCTATCGGCAGGCGACGTGGCGAACGTCCGCGTGGCGCTCGCCGCGTTGGTGCAGGCGACGAACGCGCTGGCCTTGGTGCCGACCATTGCGGGGGGCGCGCCCTATATTCAGGTCATCGAAAACAGCCTGAATGTCATCGTGGCGGTTGCGGCCTCGATCGCGATCATCCCGGAACCCTACCATACGGCGCTTGTCGTGGCCGCGCTGGCGCTGCCGCCGCTGGAAACGATGGTGGGCCTTGCCATCCAACAGGGAACCGCGCTGGCGGCCACGATCAAGGCTAGGGCCGTCGCCAAGGCATCGGCGGCGTGATGTCGTGGATCGTCACCCTGTGGCGCGCCGTTGTCGCGTGGCTGTCCTACCGGGCCGGAACGCAAGCCGGCGCGGCCGAGGCGCGGCAGGAAGCGGCTCTGCAAACCGCAACGGAGGAAGCGCATGAAGCCGAAGCTGTGGCCGCTGCTGCGGTGGCCGCTCCCCATGATCGGGCTGGCGTTGCTGGCCGGCTGCGCGCCGGGCTTTTCTGAGCCTCCCGGAGCGTGCGTCCGGGTGCCGCTGGTATCCTACAGCCCGGATGTCCAGAGCCGCGTGGCGGACGAGATCGAGGCGACCCAGGCCGGTGCGACGTGGCCCAGGATGATCGCGGATTACGGCGCGTTGCGGGCGGCTGAGCGCGCGACGCAAGAGGCATGCGAGAGGGGAGGAGGATGATGCGCCCGCTGATCCCGGCTGGGCTGCTGCTGGCCCTGGCTGGCTGCCAGGAACCGGCCGCCTTCCAGGAGTGGGCGCGCGGACGCCCCCTGACTGACCTGGAAAGCTGCATGGGGGTGCCGGACCATGAAGCGCACCAGGGCGCTCTGTCGTTCGCCGAATGGTCCGCCAAGCGTGCGGCGGGCAATATTACCGTCCCATTGTCCGACCTCGCGCTGTTGCCGATCGCCTGGCCGATCTCGCTGGCAACGGCCGGCAGCGTGACCATGCCGAACTCCGGCGACTGCACGGTGGTGGCGACGCTTGGTGGTGATGGGATGGTGCAGCGGGTGGCCTATACGGGCGATCGGAACGGCTGGCGGGGGAAGAACACCGTCTGCCTGCCGGTGATTGATGGGTGCCTCGAAGCCGCCCCGCGCGCCGCCGCTGGTGTCATCGGCGGGTCTGATGCTCCGGCAGATGGAATGGATATCGCTCGCGGAGGGCCTTGATAACAAAACTCACTGGTGGCCGGTTCGCTAAGCCGAATTTGATTGCAAACCTCTGATGTGCAGGCATTTTTGACCGTTCGATGCTGGGGCAGATTTGAAGTGGTGGTTGCTCTATCCGACCATCTGGAGCCACGGGAGTCGCATATCTCTGGAATCATTTGCGAGGTCCCAGCCTTGCAGGAAGCTGTCGAGACGGATGAGACCGCTATCCTTGACCGCGCCTGCGCGCGGGTGCCTTGGGGGGTGTCAGACCGGAACAAAGAAACAGCCCCCTGCAGCCGAACCAAGAACCGCCGTGAAATGGAGTGCGTCGGTCGGCCAGGCGAGGGCGGTCGTGACTGGCCATGGCGCACGGCTATGACATAGTCGGAATCCTTTCGCCGGACGCCAGTGGCCGGTTTCCTGGTCGAGATTTCGATATGGGATTGTTCGGAAGCACATGACAACGCGCGTGGACGCCGGCACATCCGCGAACCGGCATGATGAAAGGAAACGGGGACCATGGAGCAAGGTCGGCAGTGTTTGCCTGAGGACTTTCCTGTTGTGGGCAGGCGAGGCAGCCATTGGTCTCGTGCCGCTGCTGACCCACTTCACTGTCAGCGCTTTTTCGAACCGCATGGTCGTCGCCGCACGCTGCCGCAATTTTGATGTCCTGCTGGAACATTGCTGCTCGGTCCCGGACATTCCCTACGCCGAGATGAACATCCTTGCGGTGGTCATTTCCGGGTTGGGTCTCCTGTCGCTGATCCAATTTGGCTCCTGCGGACGACAGAGCCGGTTTACGCCGATGACGTTCCTGGCTGCGATCTCATCCATCGGGCTGCTGATTGTCGGTTCCCTGCTGTATGCGTTGACGGCTTCCGGCATCAGCGCGGGCAGTGAGAACGTTACTTATGAGGTGCTTGGGTTCGCCATGGCCGTTTCGTTCTATCTCACCCTCGAGGAAGCGTGGCTCGAAGCGCTTCAGGAAGAATGACATCTCAAAAGGTGATGATTCGTTATCGTAGTGTGGAAGAAACGATGAACACTCTCGTTCTGGTCCTGGGCGCAACCACTTCGGTTGCGATCGTCGGTGGCATGGCTAACCTGGTCCGGCTGACCCGTCAGGCGTCCCGCCGGGGGGCGTAAAGCGCTCGCCTGAGCGGCATCGCCGGTGCGTACCAGGCTCGACCAACCAGTAAAAATCCACCGGGCATCTGCCGGCGACGGGCATGGGTGTGTTTCCTTTGTTCCCATGGGTTCCAACTCCATCAGCAACACTCAACCGCCCAGCCCCCCGGCAACGCTCCCATGCGGGTGAGGAACACCGGTGCCTGCGGGGTAAGGTGGTCGGCGACCCGGGCGAGGAAGCCGGGCAGGTCGGCCAAAGCCACCATTTCCAGCGCCGCGTATTCGCCATTGCCGGACGCCGTGTGCGCCGCCCGGATCTGCGCCGCCGTCAATGCGGTGCGGAGCGCGATGCCAAGATCGAGCACGTGGCTGCCAGCATGCTCGACGATGGCAAGCTCCCGGGGGTCGCGCACCGCGTCGGGGCCGAGCCCGAGTTCCTCGCGCAGTTCGGTGAGCACTGCTGCCAGCACGTCGGCGGTGCCGTCCGGCCAGGCCGCGCCGCTGTCCACGCTGCCGGCCGGCGGCAACTGCCATTGTCCGGGCTGGTAGACCGCGCCGTCCGGGCGCTGCCCGAACACCACGCCGTCCGGTCCGTGCACGACGCCGTTCACCGCCAGCGGACGCAGGCCGAGGGAGACGAACAGCTCGGGGCGGTCCATCTGGGCGACGATGCGGCGAAACTCGGTCCAATGGCCAGTGACCAGCCCGGTGGCGATGGCGTCAGCGCTGAACACCCGGCCGTTGAACAGTTTTCCGTCCATCCGCACCTGTGCGGCGGTCCAGAGGCGGTCGATTTCGGCCTCCAGGGCGACAGGCAGGGTGGGCATGGCGCGCACGATGCGCAGCCGCACGCCGGGCACAATGTCGTGCACCTGCCAGCCCGGCGGCAGCGCATGCCTTTGCACGCTTGTCCCGCCGGCCTTCATCTGAACGCCGGTTCCAGCCAGCGGGCCCAGCCGTTATTGTTGTTACCGGCTCCGGCCGCCATGGCGGTTTGCAGCATCACAAGGTGCGGCCCCGTGGGGGCAGGCAGGGGCACCGACCAAGCCACCTGCTCGCGCGCGGCAACAACGCACTCCGCACGCACGATGCCGGTGCCGTCCGGTCGCTCCAGCACCATGGTGAACACCACCGGTGCGGCGGACGCGCCGGCATGATGCAGCGTGGCCGTAAAACGCGTTTGGCCGGCCAGCGCGTGCTGGAAGACGGCGCGCGCGGGCGGCTGGCCCGGCATGTTCGGGTGCAGTTGGCAGGACCGTCCGTCGAATACAAAAAATGCCCAGGGTACCGGTGCCAGATCGTGCAGCAGCAGCGGCACGAAGCCCGGCTCGTCGGGGATCAGCTTCAGCCGCGGCGGTGCCGGCGGATGGACGCGCAACGGCGCGCGGCGCTGGAACAGCTGGTAATCGCCATGCCGGCCCCGGTCGTAGAACGCCGCCGGGAAGCAGGGCGCCACGATCTGCTCGACGCCGGGCACCAGCCCCGGATAGGTGTGCACCAGCGCCACGTCCAGGTGGCGCAGCCAGGGCGCCTGCGGGTCGGCGAACACCGCCGCCTCCGCGCCCACGGCATCGCACAGCACGAAATCGACCTGCGACCAGCCCAATGCGTCCAGCAGGTCTGCCACCGGACGTGCCGGCACCAGCCGCTCCTCGTCTTCCGCACCGTCGTGCAGCGACGACGCCCAGTCGCCGGCCAGCCGCAGGTCCACTGCGAGTCGGGCGGCACTATGCCAGGCCGCCGCGCCGAGCACGCGGATGCGCGGCCACGGCCCGGTGTTCAGCGCCAGCAAACGCAGATTGGCCGGCATCGGCTCGACGCAGGCGATGTCGGCAAGAGGATGCCGGCGAGCCAGCCACACCGCCGCGAAGCCGGCATAGGCGCCCAGCACCAGGATGCGCCGCGGGGTGGCCGTTATCGGCAACTCCAGCGCCTGGTCACGGAAAATCTGCGCCATGTTGACCACATCCGGGGTGGCACCGCGGAAATACAGCGGGTGGCCCAGTTCGGGCAGCGCCGCATGGCCAAGCCCGGCGTGGCCGGCTGCCAGCGTCTGCAAATGGTCGAAATAGGCGGTGCGCAAACCGGCCTCGCCCGGTGCCGCCTGCAGAGCAACCTCAAGCTCCGCCTTGCGACGCAGCGCCTCGGAGGTCGATTCGGCCGGCTGCGTGGTCATCGGTTTGCCATGCTGCATCGTCCATTCTTGTGCAGGCTGCAGTTTCGACAATCGTACGGCAAAAATCGAGGCCGCAGGGCCACGCAAGCGGCCGGCCGCGGATTTCGTCTCCAATCGGCAATTTTTGAGGTGACATCGGGCCGTAAAGGTTGCACAATGAAACCATTGCGGTCAGTTTTCGGAAGGGTGCGTTAATGCCCAATCTTGCGGTCCCTGCCGAGCGCCTTCCTGAGGCGCTCCGCCATACTATTGTCGGCTTGGTGCGCCGGGATGGTCCCGACCTGTCGGCCCGTCAGCTCGCTGTGTTCCTGATTTGCTACCTTGAGGAAGGGCCGCACACCGTGCGTGGCCTCGCGGCCCAGCTGCATGTCTCCAAGCCGGCCATCACGCGCTCGCTCGACCGACTCGGCGCGCTCGGCTTGGCGCGACGGGCGCAGGACCCGCGCGATCGCCGCAGCGTGGTGGTGCAGCGCACGCGCATTGGCCTGGAATTGCTGGCTGACCTGCGCGGTCTGCTCACGGCCGCAGCCGAGGTGGTGACCGCGCCGGCACCGCCGGTCGGAACCCGGCCGGCCGGCCGGCCGGCGATGGCCTTCGCCTGACAGCGGGGGGCCGCCACATCCGGCG
This sequence comes from uncultured Acetobacteraceae bacterium, assembly GCA_903918195.1. Classification (GTDB taxonomy): domain Bacteria; phylum Pseudomonadota; class Alphaproteobacteria; order Acetobacterales; family Acetobacteraceae; genus Rhodovastum. The sequence goes on from CAIXDS010000164.1 coordinate 38,975, forward strand.
CCCCTTTTAGTCGTTTTCAACCGGCAGTCGTTTTCAGTCGCCTCATTCAGGCGCTTTTCCGCACGTGCGGATGCGCGCGAGCACCGCCTTCTCCAGCGGGCGCGGTCGATCCGACGCGGGCAATCCGGCGCGATCGGTCAGAGCCGTGTTGGTGGCGCGTCGCGCAGGGCGATTTCGGCGGCGTCGGCGCTGGCCGGTCCGGGGACGGCCACCGAGGGTAAGGTCAGCAGCAGGCATGCCGCGATCAGCCAGCGCATGACCCGTCGTGGCGGAGTCGCCCGCCCGGGGGAACATGAAAATGCGCGTGCCGGACTCGGTTATTGGCTTGCCCACACGATCCGGTGCACCCATGACACCTCGCCGAGATCAAAACTGCGGTCGGGATGGGCGGGGTTGAGGCTGCGCAGCTCGACCCGCCGGGCCGAGCGGCGGGCCAGCTGCTTGGCCATCACCTCCCCCTCGATGGAGCGCACCACCACCCGGTCGCCGCGGCGGATTGGCGCCGCCGGCGAGACGATCACCACGTCGCCGTCGCGGAACACCGGTTCCATCGACTCGCCGCTGATTTCCAGCGCGTAGGCGTTCGGATCGGCGATTTCCGGCAGCGCCACCTCGTCCCAGCCGCCGCCCACCGGATAGCCGCCATCGTCAAAGAACCCGTCGCCGCCGGCCTGAGCGAAGCCGATCAGCGGTACCCGCCGGGCTGCGGCCGGCGTGGCGCGGCCGCCGGCGGGCAGGGCGCGGGCGCCGGTCACCAGCGCGGTGAAGGCGTCGAGCGTGGCGCCGGTCGCGTCCAGCACCTTCGCCAGACTTTCTGTGCTCGGCCAACGCGCGCGGCCGTCCGGCATGCGCCGTTTCGACGGGTTGAACGTGGTCGGATCCAGCCCGGCCCGCTTGGCCAGGCCCGACGGCGACAGCCCGTACTCGGCGGCGAGCGTGTCGAGCGCGCGCCAGACATCATCGTGCTTCATGTCAGGCCACCATTGGTCTCAAGCGTGGCAGGCCACCCGGAGCGGAAACCTGCGAGTTGATCGTGACGGAGAGCGTCAATGCAGTGTGATAGGACTTTTGACCAGAAAGGAATAGGAAAATGTGCACATTCCGCTTGCGAAGGGACTGAAGGCGTGGATAAATGTTCTTGTCTTGTTCCAGAAGACGCATCCACCCACCACCAAGGAGACCCCCCGATGCACGCCGTCGCCCGTGTCCTGCCGGCCGAAGCCGCCACCAACCCTGGACCGCGCGGCGCCCGTACCGAACCGTTTCGCAGCGCCGAGCAAGCCTGGTTCTGGACCATGGCGGCCCTGGTCGCCCGTCGCGAAGGCAGCAACAGCGACGGCCCGCGCATCGAGCGTCCCTGTGATCCGGACGATGTGGTGAAGTGCCTCGATCAGCTCTATCGCCGCCGCCGGATCGACCTGGTGCACGCCCGCATCCTGCGCATCTGGGGCGAGCGCGGCATGGTACCGAACCCGGCCTATCCGTTGGAGCGCGCCGATTCGCGGTTGTGGCGGGAGGCGCTGGACCGGCTGGAATGGCCGCTGCGGGTCAAGGGCATCGTGGCCTGACGGATCAAGGCCAGGGGTCGGTGGACCGCTGGCCCGCATCACGTGAAGCGCCTTGGGGAGAGAGAGAGGGAGGAGATGCCGACGCATCTCCTCCCTCTCTCTCCCCAAGGCGCTTCAAAACGAGTGGGTTCCAAGGGGCTACTGCCCCTTGGCCTTCCTTATCTTCGGAAATCCAGGCCTGATTGAAAAACAGCTAATGCAGGAAAATTTTCCTTGATCCCGATCCGCCTCCCGCCTTAATCTCGCTTCCGTCGGCAGCCGAGTTGTGCCTGCGGCCCCGACCCTCCTCCCTCCAAACCTGCATCGCCGCTCCCCTCCCGGGGAGCGGCTTTTTTTGTGTCCGGAGCGCAGTCATGGATTTCGCCATTCGCAACCTTTCCGTCCTTGCTTACGCGCAGGGCTTTACGCTTTGGCACTACCGCGCGGGATCGGTGGGGCTGGGTGGGGTGGCCCAAAAGGGTTTTTTCAACGACGCTGCGGATATGTTCGCCACCGGCGACATGGTGCTGATATCCGCCGCCGAGGGCGGCCGCGTGCTGTTCGTCACCGCCACCGAGGGCGGGGTCGCCACCGCGCCCCTGGCCTGACTAATGTCAGAGCGGCGCCTGGACCAAGGCGCGCGCGGCGAGCGGGATCGGCGCCGCCCGGTAGGCGTCCAGTCCCCGCCCATTGGCACCTGCCATCGGCAGTACCCGCGCTGATGCCGCATGATTCGACAGCATGAACCCTCCGCCGCGCTGTCCCAGCGGCAGCGCAGCGCTCGGAAGGGCTGCCAGGCCGCCCCCTGCCTCCTGTCCGCGCCGCTTCTCCTCCGGCCACACCGCCATCACCTTGCGCTGGTAGGGCTCGCCCAGTTCCGGGCTGGCCGAGTGGTAGTACGCGGTGGCCTTGTTCCAGTCCCCGGTCTGCGCCTTGAGTTCGACCAGGAAGCGCGCCGCATAGCGGGCATTCTCCACCGGGTCGAATGCCTGGTCGAGGGTTGCGAAGGCCTGCGGATGGTGCATCAGGTTGACCTGCATGCAGCCGACATCGATCGAGCGCACGCCCTTGGCCTGCAGCGCCCGCACCGCGGCGATCACCGCTTCCTTGGTCTCGTAGACATAATCGGTGCCCTCGGCGTTGATGCTCCACGGCCAGGGGTTCACCGCACCATCCGGCCCTTGCCGCCCACTTTCGATACGGCCGATGGCCGCCATCAGTTGTTCGGGAATGCCGGCGACCCGCTCGGCGGCGCGTATCGCAGCGCGGCATTGCAGCCCGGGATTGAGTGCCGGCCACAGCGCAAGGCCCTCGGCCGCGGCGTTGCCGCCGATACTGGCGAACAGGGCGCTGGCGACCAGGGGGAGGGTGGCGAGGGTGCGCATCACTGGACGCTACAGCCACAACGGTTAACGCAACGTGTGCAGCCCTTCCGGGCTCCGTCGTTGATCGGGCGCATTCCAGGATGCAGATGTGCGGATGCTGCAATGCAAAAAAACGCTTGCATTCCGGGGGGCGCATCCGTAACTTGTGCATCGCAGCAAGGCGGTGACGCCGGGCTGCTTTCTTGGACGTTTCCTCCCTAAACTTGGCGGCGCTTTATAGCGCCGCCATTTTTTTGTCCGCCTTCCCGTAACAGGTCACGCCAGCCCCACCGCTCTGCCGGACCGGGCGCATCAATCATCGTCCAGCCGCGGTCCGAGGCCGGCCAGAGCGGCCACCAGCGCGGTCATGTCGCGCTGCACGCGGTCGAATGCCGGCAGTTTGGCCATGCGTGCCTCGTCCATATAAAGTGGCCGGCACAGCTCCACCTGCAGCGCATGCACGCCCTCGTGCGGCCGGCCATAATGACGGGTGATGTAGCCGCCGGCATAGGGATCGTTACGGCGCACCCTATAGCCCATGCCGGTCAACGTCGCTTCGGCCCGGCGCATCACCGCTCCGGAACAGGCCGTGCCGTGTGCGTCACCCAGCACGACATCGGCCGGCGGCTGCGCGGCGTGACAGTTTCCTGGCATGGAATGGCAGTCCACCAGCAAGCAGGCGCCAAACTGCCGGCGCGTCGCCTCCACCAGGTCGCGCAGCGCTGTGTGGAAGGGCTCCCAGCACAGGTGTACACGCCGCTCCGCCTCGGCAAAGCGTAGCTTGCGCCGATAGATCATCTCGCCCGAGGCGACGATCCGGGCGATCGTTCCCAGTCCGGCACCCACCCGGGCGCTGGCGGTGTTCACCCAGGGGGGCAGCCGCTCCTCGAACATGCCGGGGTCGAGCTCCCAGGGCTCGCGGTTGGCGTCGCAGAACGCCCGCGGGAAGGTCGCGGCCAGCAGCGGGGCGCCGTGCGCGGGCGCCGCGGCGAACAACTCGTCCACGAACCCGTCCTCGCTGCGGCGCAGCGTCAGCGCGTCCAGCCGGGCGGTGGCGACGAAGTCGGCGGGGTAGTTGCGGCCGGAATGCGCCGAGGCGAATACCAGCGGCACGCTCTGCCGTATCGGGCGAGAGAGCACGATCGGCGGCGGCGTGTCCGGGGTGTCCCTTTCGGGCGTGGCGGCGAGGCGGGCTGGGGCGATCGGCATGTCCATCGGCCGATTGAAGCCTCAGTGCGGCCGGGCAGCAATCCCGTCGCGCATCCGGGCGCGTCAACCCTGCAGTAATGCCAGGGCCGCGTCCGGCCCGGCCAGAATTTCCACCAGCCGCGCCCGCTCGACCAGCGAGCGCGGCCCATTTTCGCCGACCGTCCGTGCGGCGATGCGCAACATGCGGTCGTACTGCTCGCCGCTGCCCAATTGGCGCCCGGCTATTTCCAGCCGGCGCAGCCCGCGCGCGGCCCCCTCCAGCGATGCCATCTCGCTTGGCGCCGCCGGGTCTGCCATCGGCGCCAGCACCTGGCGGGCGAGGTCTTGGGTGAAACGGGCCCGGCAGCCCTCGTCCAGCATACGCCGCAGCTGCTCGACGCGGGGCTTGCGACTCGGCCGCTGTACGGGCCCGGGCACTTCCAGCGCGTCCAGCAGGGTCACCGCCCGCTGCACCGCGGTGGGCGTCTCGGTCGGGTCGGTCGAGTGGGGCGGCGCGGCCTGCAGCCGATCAAGCAGGAAGTCGATGGCCTGCTCGATGGGTGCGGCGCCGTGCGCCGGATGCGCGGCGGCTGTCCCGATCAACGCCGCCGCCCCGGGCAGGCGCGCCATCAGCACCGCCAGCAGCGCGCCCGGCGGTTCGGGACGGCGGGACATCGCCGCCTCCAACCAGGCGCGCAATTCGTCCGGATCGGGCCCCAGACCCTCGGCACAAGCACGCATTTGCATGTGGATCCAAACCCCTTCCGCCAGCACGCAAGCCGCGCAGCGGGCGATGGCTGTATGCTCGGCGGCGCCCAGGCCGGTGGCCTCCGACCAGTCCGCCGGCTCGCCGGCGCGCTCCAGAACGGCCGCTGCCGCCGGCCACAGCGCGGTGCCGGCGCGCAGCACGAGGGCCGTATCGTCCGTGTGGCCACCGCGGATCATGGCATCTATCCCGGTCACCAGCCCGCCCAGTTCGGCCCGCACCTGCCCGGATAGCGGCAACAGCGCGGTGCGCGGCACGCCCAGCCGGCCGCGCGACCACTCCGGTCCCGGCATCACCAACGGATCGAGCGGCGTGAACAGCAGCCGGGCGAAGGCCAGCGGGCGCGTCGGGCGCAGCTGGGCCACGCGGGAGCGAAACGGGGCGATCAGCGCGTCCGCACTGCCCCTTCCGTCCAGCCTGTCGAGCAGGCCGACGACGCGGACAAGCTGATCGTCGCTCGCGTTCAGCAGGACGCTCTGCACCTGGCGCAGTGTCGAGGGGGGCAGTCCGGTGGAAAAGCGCGTCATCGGTCAGGTCTCCAGCGCGCGCAGGCGTTCGTTGCGGGCAATCTGGTCCAACACGATGGCCGGGTCGGACCAGCGTCTGGGTGGTGGGCCAGGCCGGCGCGCCAGCCGGGCGCCGGTGCCGGCCGGCAGTTCCAGCCAGGAATCAACCTCGTCCGGCCAGACCGGCAGCAATGCTGCCATTTCCAGCACCGCCGCGGCTGGCCCCGGCACCGCCACCTGCCACAGCAGCCGCAGACGATCCCAGCCATCCAGCAGCCATTCGGCGCGGCCGAGCGCCTGCTCCACGCCGGCGGGATCGGCGAGCCAGTCGCGCAGCAGCATCGCCGGCTGGTCGAGTCGGCCGATGGCGGTGCGGAGCAGGTGTACGGCACCGCGATGCACCAGCTCCGCCGCGGTGCCCACTGCCTGCGCCGCCACCGATTCGGGGCCGGATTGCGCCTCCGACCAGGCTGGCAGGGTCGCCGCAAGCGCGCCGATCGCGTCGATCAGCCCGGGCAGCCGGGCCGGCGCGCCCTCGGGCGAGTGAATGTCGGCGAGCACCATCGCCAGGCCTTCCAGCGCCGCCGGGTCCGGTGCCGCACCGGCCGCGTGCCGCGCCAGCGCCGAGTCGAGACGGGCCGCCGCGCTCACCAATCGCGCCGTCCGGTCGCGCAGCAGAGTTTGCGCCGTCGCCGCGGCCGCACCGCCGGCATAGCCGTCGGCCGCGACCACCCAGCCGGTCAGGCGCACCATGGCCGGGCACAGCGACGACAGGTCCGGCCGTGCCGCCAGCGCGTCCCCCAGGCGGGTATCGTGCACAGTGGTTCGGCACAGGTCGCCCCGGTCGGACCAAGGGACGATGTACACCCCGCGGCGCCCGGCAGGATTCGGGATGATCGTCTCCAGCACGTGGCCCCGGCGCGACGGTGCGGCGCGCAGCCGGGCGCCGCCGAGCATCGGGGTGGTGAAGGGCGCCGATACCCCCCGTTCGCGGAACGTAGCCGGCTGATAAGCCTCGATGAACACCGCGGACCTCGGCGCCTGCAACGAATGCCCGCGTGCGGGCGGAGCCATCATTCCAACACGATAAAATGAATCGAGCGTTGCCTTGCAGGGCCGTTCCCGGCGCGGTCCGACCCGCATCATTCTGTCCGACCGGCCGGCTGGCTCTGCGTTCTCCGGCATGCGCGGGGCCGGCGATTTTCCCTCCCGCGGCGGGTGTCAGGGCGTCCGAACACGATTCATGGCTCGGTCATGTAAATTCCAATTGACAGCAGGGGAAACCAATCTAGGATCGCACCTAACGAACACGTAATCCAACCGCCACCAGCCGCTCGGCTGGGACATGGGTTTCGGGTTCGTCGTGGCGGTGGCCGTCACGAACGATCCCCGCCGCGCGGGATGTGCGCGGCAACCGAGCGACAAACCGCCAGGAGACAAATTCATGGCATCGCTGTCCGGCCTGACCGAAGAAGAGGCCAAGGAATTCCACGAGCAGTTCAAGACCACCTTCACCGCGTTCCTCGGCGTTGCCGCGGTCGCGCATCTGCTGGTCCTGGCCTGGAAGCCCTGGTTCTAATAGAGTAGAGAAGGAGAATTCCTATGGCCAATCCGCAAGACGACTGGAAGATCTGGCTCGTTCTGAACCCCAAGGACGTGCTGCCGACCATTTGGGTCGTCGCCACCGTGGTTGGGATCGCCGTGCATTTCGCCGTTCTGTCCGCGCCGCGCTTCAACTGGATCGCTGGCCCCGTCAAGACGGCCGCGAAGTAAGTCGGCCCCGGCAGTATTGCCGGACCGTGAGCAACGGGGTCGATGCGGCAACGCATCGCCCCGTTTGCTGTCTGGGCTGAGTTGTCTGGAATGAGCTGGTCGCGCGCGCTTTTCCGTATCGTTGCTGCGCCGGCTTTCTGTTCTCTTTTCATTTTTATCGTTACCTGATCGCTTTCCGGCGCCGCCAGTTCGTGCCGCGAACCCGCCTGACGGGGCGCGAGCTGCGGTTACGACATTACGGCCGACGTGCATGAGCTGTTACTCCACCGCTCGACTGTCCATTTCGCCTGACACTTTTTTTGTAAATTCACCTTGACGCATGACATTCCGGTAATCTAGTGTTCGCCTCGAACTGAACAGGCAGGCCACGGACCTCTCCGGGGCTTGCACAACGGATCGGACGCAAACGTGCTGAAGGCATTTCGTCACGTGAGGCTGGGCGGGAGCGACCGGGTGCAACCCGATACGCAGTCGCCAGGTGCACGTCCGACCATGCCACGCGTTACCACGCCGGCCCGTCACGTCTCATGCAGGCAGCTGCGCCTGCTTCGCCCGGTCGCTCCGGGCGCCGAATTCTTCGTGGCGTCCCCCGCCACGACGATCCTTGCCGCAGGGGTGTTTGCGGCGCAAACAAAGCAATCTCCTTCTGGAGCGTAGATCGATGGCAACTCTGTCTGGCCTGACCGAAGAAGAAGCCAAGGAATTCCACGAACAGTTCAAGACCACGTTTACCGCGTTCCTCGGCGTTGCCGCGGTCGCGCATCTGCTGGTCATCTTCTGGAAGCCTTGGTTCTAAAATAAGGAATAGTACGATGGCCAACCCGCAAGACGACTGGAAGATCTGGCTCGTTCTGAACCCCAAGGACGTGCTGCCGATCATTTGGGTCACCGCTACCGTGGTCGGGATCGCCGTGCACTTCGCCGTGCTCTCGGCCCCGCGTTTCAACTGGATTGCCGGCCCCGCCAAGACGGCCGCGCAGTAAAGCAGTAAATAGGAGAATATACCATGGCAAAGTCGCTGTCCGGCCTGACCGAAGAAGAGGCCAAGGAATTCCACGAGCAGTTCAAGACCACGTTCACTGCGTTCCTCGGCGTCGCCGCGGTTGCGCATCTGCTCGTGATCGCTTGGAAGCCCTGGTTCTAATAGA
>CAIXDS010000165.1 GCA_903918195.1 uncultured Acetobacteraceae bacterium
CGGCGAGGAATTCGTCCTGCCCCTCGATCAGCAGGCGCACGACCTGGCGCTTGGAGATGCTGACGCCGGCCGCCTGCAGCAACGTCACCAACCGCTCCACCGTGACCTGGCCCTGGTGGTACTGCATCAGCACGAAGCGGCACAGTTCCGGCCCGAAATGGCCACGCACGCCCCCCGGCAGCGGCGCCACAATGGTCTCGCCCGTCGGCGTCAGCCAGCGCTCGCGGCGATAGCGCACCACCCGCGCGGTGATCACCAGGTCCTGAACCTGGTACGGCTCGTAGCCCTTGAACTGTGATCATTCCGGGACCGTTACCAGGATCACCTTATCCTCGATGGCAACCCGTGGCACCACCTTGCCCCGGCTGCGTTGCTTGCCCCGCTTGCCGTGACGCTTCGGCTCGGTCTGGTCCTCCATGCCGCTGGGCTTGATCACCGGCCGGCCCTTCAGCCCCTTCAGCCCCTTCAGCCGGGCGATCTCGTCGCGCTGCCCCGCTACCAGCCGCTTCAGCTCCCCCATCTCGGCCAGCAGCTTCAACACCAGAGCTCCCAGCTCGGCGCGGGACAGACCCGACAGGTCGGTGGGCGGTGACATGGCCGGAGCGAATCGTACTCGGCCGCGTCAGAGCAAGCGGCAAATTCGGCGTCCCCCGGGGTTTTGCCCCGGTTACAGACCGCAGCACCAAGCCTATGAAAATACTAAATATATCATTCCGTATTCATTCCAGGTAAGCCTCTAAGTGCTGAAGTCAACCGGCATCCCGGCCCGTCGTGCGAATTCGTGTGCGCACTGGGGTGGGTGCAGGGCAGAACCCTGGCCTTCCTGTCCAGCATGCCGGGTGCCACATCCTCGTGTACGATCGACTGCCTTCTTCCTTATCGCCAAGGTTTCGCATGATGGCATCACCGCCCCTGCTCTGGCCCGCCGCGCCACAGGCAACGCGCATCCTTTATCTCGCCCGCTACGCCCCCGACGACCCGATCTATACGGTCAAGCCGGAGGGCATGATCTCGGGTTATGCCGAGTACCATTTCCGCATTTACGAGGCGCTGCGCAGCATCGGCTACGATGTCGCCTCCAGCTCGAAACCCTATGCGGCGCTGGTGGCGGGCGGCAACGTCGATTTCGTGTTCTCCCTGCTCAACCGCATGCCGTTGCGCAACCCGGAGCTGCTGGTGCCGGCGATCTGCACCTATCTGCGGCTGCCCTGCCTCGGCGCACCGCCCAATATCCGCGCACTGGCAGAAGACAAATTTCTCAGCAAGCTGGCCTTCGCCGCCCTCGGCCTGCCAGTGGCGCCCGGCCGGGTTTATCTACCGGGAACCAGGTGCGAGCCGCCAGATTTCGCCGGCCCTTATTTCGTGAAGGACCGGTTCGGCGCCGCCTCGGAGAGCATCACCGAGGCCTCGCTGCAGGACAGTTGGGAGGGGGCGGCACGTATCGTCGGGGACCTCCATGCAAACGGCAAAGAAGCCCTGGTGGAGCGCTTCTGTCCGGGCATCGACGTCACAGTGCCGGTGCTGGCGCATACGCCCTATCTGGTGCTCGGCCATGTCGCGCCGCGGTCGGACAAAATTGGCGGTATCCTCACCGCCGACCTGAAAACCGACGACCGGCTAGGCAACGAATTGATCGACCTCGATACCGCCACCACGGCGGCAATCGAGCAGGATGTGCGGACAATCTGGGCGGCGCTGGGGCCGATCGACTATTTCCGCCTCGATTATCGCTGGGACCCGGCGACCGGCCAGCGCTTCCTGATCGAGATGAATATCTGCTGCTATCTGGGCGCGCGCGGTGCGTTTGGCCTAGCCGGCGAACGTCACGGCTACGACCGCACGCAGATGGTGGCGCATGTCGTGGAGTACAGCCTGGCCCGTCAGCGCGGCGCTCGCCCGCACGAGAGCTGGGTCATCTGACGGCGATCGCGCAAAAGCACGCGACGGAACATTTCCTGGCGGAGTGTTCGCGTGCGTACATATTTGTATCCACACTGCGTCGCTTGGCATTTGCTCTGCCAATGGCACGGTTCTTGGAGGTATTACCTGAAGAGTTTCTTGCCATGGCCGTCGCCCAGCGGCCCGCAACCTCGGGGATCAGGCCATGCTGCACCGCCGGCTGACATGTCTGGACGACCCTGACCACGAAGCTGCATCGATCCGAACAGCGGCGCCGCATCTGCCCGCGCTGGATTTCCTCGGGCGCATGCCGGTGCCGCTGCGTCACGGCTTCGCGGCAGGGTTGGAGCGTGCCGCCATCGCGGCGGGCGGACGCAGCATCTGCTTCCTGATGGGCAACGAATGGTATGCGCCATTCGACGAACTGGCGCGCACCGGCTCGAACACCGGCTTTCCGCACCTGATCCTGTCACCCTTCACCCGCGACGTATTGTCGGTTCCTTTCCAGCAGCGTTTGCGTGCAGCCGGCCATGGCGCCGCCCCGGCAGCACCGCTGCACCCGGCGGTGACCGCCGCCGGCCTTGTCGATCCGGCCGGCCTGTTTACGGTCTTTTCCCTGATTCCCTGGGTGTTCCTGATCGACCATCGCAAACTCGGCGCGCGGCCGGCGCCGCGACGCTGGGAAGATCTGCTCGATCCGGTCTATCATGACCAGATCGTGTTCGGCGGCTGGCAACGCCCGAGCGACGGCGCCTATCCGGACTGCAACGATTTCCTGCTGCTGACGCTGTACCACCGCTTCGGCGCCGCGGGCCTGCGTGCCTTCGCCGCCAACACGCGCGCGATCATGCACAACACCGTGGCCGCACGCATGGCCGGCACCGCCAGCGAGCAGGGCGGCGGAATCTCCATTCTGCCCTGGCTGCAGGCCGATATCTGCCCACGCCGTGACCGCACCAGCGTCATCTGGCCGGAAGATGGCGCAATGACCATGCCGATTGGCTTCTCGGTCGCCGCCGAGCAGCGCGCCCGGGTTCAGCCCCTGCTCGACTTCATCTGCGGCGACGCCTATGGCGCCGTGCTCGCGCGCAACCGCTACCCTGCGGTCTGGGCCAGCCTGCCGCCCAACCTGCCGCAAGCACTGCCGCCGGGTGCGCGGCTCAACTGGCTCGGCTGGGACTATACCCGCACACATGACATGACCGAGGAAACGATGACGGCCACACGCATCTTCTTCGCCGCCTGGGACCAAAGCTGATGCGCCTGGTGACGGTTGCGGGACCGCCCTCGGTGGGGAAAACATCGTTGTTCCTCAAGGTCGCGGCACGGCTGCGCGACGACGGCGCGCAGGTGGGCGTGGTGAAGTTCGACGCCCTTTCCACCACCGATGACGTCGCCTACGCCGCCCTCGGCCTGCCGGTGCGGGTCGGGCTGTCCGCCGGGTTGTGCCCGGACCATTTCTTTGTCAGCAACATCGACGATTGCGTCGCCTGGGGCAAGCAAACCGGGCGCGACGTGCTGATCGTCGAGACCGCCGGGCTGTGCAACCGCTGCTCGCCGCATATCCGCGGCGTGCTGGCGATCTGCGTGGTGGACAACCTCGCCGGCATCCACACGCCGCGCAAGATCGGCCCGATGCTGCGGTTGGCCGATGTCGTCGCCATCACCAAGGGCGACATCGTCTCGCAGGCCGAGCGCGAGGTTTTCGCCTTCAACGTGCGTCTCGCCAATCCGCGCGCGCCCGTTGTGTGGTGCAACGGCATCACCGGCCAGGGCTCGGTCGATCTCGCCTTCCGCATCCAGGCGGCGCCGCGTGTCGCCACGCTGGAGGCGCATCACCTGCGGTTCTCCATGCCCTCGGCCGTCTGCCCCTATTGCGTCGGCGAAACCGCGATCGGCGAGACTTATCAGCGCGGCAACGTGCGGAAGATGAGCTTCGAGGAAAGCGCATGAACGACGTGCCGCTGGCGGCGACTTTGCACGCTTCTTCGCGTATCTCGGCTTTCCTCGCCGGCCTCGGCTTGCCTGACCCACCGGCAGGCACGCCGGCCGATGCCTGGCTGGCCGGCCTGTCGGAAACCGCGCTGCACGATGTCGGCCTTGACCGCGAGCAGTTGGCGGCGCATCTGCACCTCCTGCTGGACGCCGCCACGACCGTCCCGGCTGCGGCGAAGCAGGCCATCCACACGCTCACCATCCTCGGCGGACACGGCAAGGACGGCGAGCGCGAGCCCGAAGCCCTGGTGATCAAGGCCGGTGAGATCGTCTGCATTGTCGGTCCGACCGGATCCGGCAAAAGCCGCCTGCTGGCCGACGTGGAATGCTTGGCGCAGGGCGATACGCCGAGCGGGCGGCATATCCTGCTGAACGATGCGCTGCCGACCGCCGACCAGCGCTTCGCGCCTGACTGCAAGCTGGTGGCGCAGCTTTCGCAGAACATGAACTTCGTGGTGGACCTGAAGGTCGGCGCGTTCCTGGCCATGCATGCGGCCTGCCGGCAGGTCGACCCGGAGAGCGACGTGACCGAGCGGATCATCGCCATTGCCAACACGCTCGCCGGCGAGCGCTTTTGTCGCGACGTACCGCTGACCCAGCTTAGCGGTGGTCAGGCACGCGCTCTGATGATCGCCGATGCCGCTTTGCTCAGCGCCTCGCCGATCGTGCTGATCGACGAGATCGAGAACGCCGGCATCAATCGTCGCCAGGCACTCGATCTGCTTGTCAGCAAGGAGAAGGTGGTGCTGGTGTCCACTCACGATCCGCTGCTGGCGCTGCTCGGTCACCGTCGCGTGATCGTGCACCACGGGCGTATTGCCGATGTCATCACGACCAGCGAGGCGGAGAAAACCGTGCTCCGGCAGCTCGAGGACGTCGATGCAGCGATAGCCGCGCTGCGTGACCGGCTTCGCCGCGGCGCCCGGATCGAGGACCCGATCATCTGGGGTCCGCCACCGGTGGCGGACCCTCCGGCCTGAACGGTCCCTGCGTGCCAAAGGAAGACGCCACATCCATGCCCGAACCGACCGAGTTGCCGGACCGGCTGCTGTTTCTGCTCGAACGCCAGTCCTGCGGGGCGCTTGGCGCACCCGCGCCCGACGGCGATGCCCTGCAACTGATCTTCAAGGCTGCGCTGCGGGTTCCCGACCATCTGTGCCTGCGCCCGTACAACTTTATCGTCGCAACCGGTGAGGGACTGGATCGACTCGGGGCGATGATGCAGCGCGCGGCCATCGCCGCCGGTAAGCCAGATGACGTGGTGCAACGTGCGATCCGCATGCCGAAACGTGCACCGATGGTCATCATCATCGTCGCGACGCCACGGCCGCATGATCTGGTACCGGTGTTTGACCAGCAACTGACGGCTGGGTGTGCGGTGATGGCGATGCAAATGGCCGCCCAGGCACTCGGTTTCGGCGGCATCTGGAAGTCGGGCTGGTTCATGTACGACCGTGGTCTGCATCGCGATCTCGGCCTTGCCGACCCAGACCAGATCGTCGGCTTTCTGTATCTCGGTACCCCGCAGCGCGAGCTTCCGCCACCGCCACAAAGTGAGGATTTGGACAGCTACGTTCGCGTGCTGTGACCGGTTTCAGCCCCGTCAACCTGACGAACATCTTCGCTGATCGGTATTAGCGCGCAACGGATGGGAATGGCTTGGCCCGCCAAGCGGACCTTTCCCGAAATGAGCACCGTGGCACACTCTGTACGCCAAGCCATACGCCCGTGTCAGGAAAAGTTGGAGGATAAACAGATGTTTGTTGCCAGTGTCGTGGGAAAGCTTACTTGACCCTTACCGCCCCTGGGCGGCACATATTTCAGACGTCAGAACCGATCAGCATCCGCAAGCCTGTATCTGCTCAGGCGTCGGTGGTTCGCGGTGGCAAGTGCACGACCACGCTGCTGACTGGAACCGACGGTTTTGATGGGCGCAGGAGTAAACCACGTCCCGAAGGTTCGACATCCGCCTCCGGATAGACGGCAATAACGTCGCGCAGGACTTCTTTCAACCTGAAGGCGAGTTGCCGGTGCCCACTTTCACTACCGAAATGCTCGGCGAGAGCATGCCAAGGAATGGTGACTTCCTTTTTCAGGGCATGCAGGCGATAGGTCAGCCAGACATACAGGTCGAGAGCCAGACTGGACTGCTTTAATTTGGCGATTGCTTCCTCGGAAAGCGGCACCGAGTGTTCCATCAGATGATCGAAGAAAACGTCGCTGAGTTTGATATGGCGCACCCATTCGCCGCCGGTTCGGAACAGATCGTCCCGGTCATTGAAGTCGTCTTTCCAGAGGTCCATTCCATCAACGATGCGCTGGTCTGCGAGCCGTGCTTCCTGGGCGCCTCGTTCGAAGCGCATGGTGAACTCGCTACGGGCGATTCGCAGCGCTTGCTCCCGGACGGGAGCGTAGGTTCCACGTGGGCCACCGGATGTGCCCAATCCCATCTTTTTCAGCCAGCAGGCCATCGTTGGTCCCAGGTCGATAATGTGACTGCGTTGTCGCACCGCTTCGGTCTGAAAATAAATCATGATCAATCGTGCCTTGGTTCCATAGGGAACCCCGATTTCCACCACCTTGTCTCGTAGAGGAAGAATTCCTGGCCGGATGACAAGTTGGTAGGACCCGTTGCGGCGGACCCAAGGCTCTGTCGGGTTCTTTGGTTCGCGATGTGGAAGCGCTGCCTGGCAGAAACCGGAGTGGAGGTAGTTTACCGCATCGTGTTCTGTCGTCAGAATCTCGTGCGCCCATTGCGCACGGCGACGATCGGCAGGTGTCTCGGTTTCAGCGAGAACGCCGTCAAGTCCTTTCAGTAACAACTGACGATGAAGCTCAGCCATAACGTTCCTGGATGCCTTCGTTCGTTCGCTAAACCTACACATTGGCGAGGCTTTGGATAGAGGGGACCGCATGATTATGGTGCGACCGACGCAGATCACGTCTCAACTTCAGCGAGGCTGCCCCGGGAGTCGTTTGCGGAAGTGGAAAATGGTGGTGTTGCCGCGTTTCAACTTCAGCGAAGGCGACGGATCGGCACCAGCCATCTTTCGCAGGTCGTGAAGCGCCATTTTCCTGGCATCTTGGTTCCTGTGGGTAAGTGAGCGTCTTGGAGGTCATCCTATCGGAAGAAAGGCTATAGGACTTAACTATAGGTACATGTCGCGAATTCAGCGTGGATAACCCCGAGTCGGGTTTCAACTTCAGCGTGCGCGACGGGGTGCGGCGTTTCAAATTCAGCGTCGCGGCGTTCCAATTTCAGCGTGGATAACCCGGAGCGGGATGCAGGTGACACGGCCCGGCTGGACAGCTTCGGCAAGGTCCTGTTTTGCGACAGCCTCGCCGTTCGCGGCGCTCGTGGTCCTCTGGCTGCTTCGCTGAAGTTGTGACGCCTCTCTCTGCCCGTGGGAACCATCGACATGGCTATCAACCATCAACCATCAACGTTGATGGTTGACAAGTTGCTGGTTGCGAGGCGACTGTCATATCGAGTTGCGGTTCTGATGTCAGAACTTTTTCAGTCGGTTTGCCCGGCGCAGATGAAGCGGAGGCGTTGCCGTGGATGGAGAGCAGATGCGCGGACTGCGACAGCAGTTGCGTGTGAGTCAGGGAGAACTCAAAGACGAACTGAACCGGCGTCTTGGTCGCAGCTATGACAAACCGAAGGTCAGCCGCTGGGAGAATGGGCGTGAACCCATCCCGGAGGACGTCGCCGCCGAACTGACTGCCATGACGGCAAGTCTCCCGCATGACGCACGTGCCATCGTGCTGGCCAATCAGAAAGGCGGGGTGGGCAAGACAACGAGCGCACTGAACATCGCGGCTGCGCTCTCGCGCTCCGGACGACGCGTGTTGCTGGTCGATATGGACCCGCAGGCGACTGCCACCATCGCGCTGCTGGCAGAAGGTGGCGTGGAAGCCTACCGCCAGGGGCGGACAATGTCCCATGTCATTCTGGGTGGCGCTTCACTCCCTGCCATCGTTATTCGTGCAGGCGAGGAACTTGCCCATGGCCGGGGGCCTCCTTTCGATCTGGCCGCGAGCCATATCGACCTGGCTGAAACTGACGGGCGGAGAGAGCCAGGATACGATGTGGCGCTGCGGGAGGCACTGGAGCCTTGCCGCAGCAACTACGACTTCATCGTGCTGGATGCGCCGCCGAATCTGGGCATGCTGACCTGGATGGCTCTTGCGGCAGCGGAGGATGCCATCATCCCTGTCCGCACGGAACCGTATGACACCATGGGAGTTGGGCTTATTCTCAGCACCATCAACAAGGTGCAGCGCCGCCTCAATCCCGCGCTCCGCCTGGCCGGGATTCTTCCCACCCAGTATGGCAGGCGCAAATCGGTCGATCGCGAGGTCCTCGCCCATCTCTCAATGGCGATGGGAGAGAAGGCCCCTATCCTGGAGCCGGTTCCCGACAGCGCCGTGTTTGGCCACGCAGCCCGGAACGGACGCATTGCCGTCGAAACATCGCCGACCGCCCCGGCCGTTCTGGTCTATGTGCGTCTCGCGCAGGCGCTTGCTGCGGGGAGTCCGTTGCCCCGTGCGGAGGCTGACCTCATTGAGCCGGTTGTGGCGGAACTCGGAGAATGAGAATGAAATCGAGACGCCCGTCGCCGATTCTTGGCGTCGCTTCCGCCATGATTAACGAGGCCTCTGATACCTTGGTCTCGGGGACGAGCCGTTTCCACCATAGCTTCGAAGCCTCCGTGGAGATGATTCAGCCCGATCCGAACCAGCCGCGGAAGATCATGAGCGATGCCGATATTGCGTCCCTGGCGGCGACGATGGAAGAACGCGGGCAACTCCAACCAATTCTCCTGCGGCGCGATCTGCTTGCCAAGGGGCGCTGGTTCATTGTCGCCGGTGAGCGACGCTGGCGGGCTGCAAAGCGGAACGGCTGGTCTTCAATCTTGGCCATCGAGCATGATGGCGATCCGGAAGTCGCATCGCTGCTGGAAAATTTGCAGCGCGTCGATCTGACGCCGGTCGAAGAGTCGCGCGGCCTGCAGCGTTTGATCGAGGAGAAAGGGTGGACCCAGGATCAGGCTGCCGATGCGATCGGCAAACCAAAGAGCGACATAAGCGGCACTCTGCGCATTCTTACACTTCCGGCCGACCTGCTGGAGGCGGTTCTGACGTCAGAATTGGCCATTCCGAAGAACGTCCTGATCGAGTTGGCGCGGGTCGATCGCGAGCCTGCCCGGACTCAGCTTCTGAGGATTGCGCGCGACGGGCACCTTACCGTCAGGGCGATCCGCCGGATGAAAGACAGGGCCGCCGCGGCTCCAATCGGGGACGACCCGAAGCCCCTGACGGGAGAGGGAACGTGCGGGGTCTCGTTCAGATCGCTCGAACGAGTGGCCAAGAGCCTGCAAGCTGCCCGGGAAGCTGGCTGTCCGGTTCTCGGCAAGGAACGGGATTGTCTGGAGCGGCTGCGGCGAGAGATCGATGAATTGCTGCAGACACCGAATGTGGGGGCGTAGCGACCATGGAGCGTGCCCTTAGGTATCCCCTCATTTTGAGAATGGCCAACGATATCAAGAGCTTGCGCCATCGCCTCCGAACGGCCAACCGATTGATATTGCTGCGGCTTTTCAAAATGAGGGGATACCTGAGGAGCGTGCCTTTTCTTACATGGTTCCCTCGCTTGCTCGCGCTATGGGGTCGTGACTATCTTTCGGGAAAAATGGTTGGCACCCGTATTGTGTCCCGACGGCATTATTCATTCTGGGCTATAATACTTGTATAGCCCGTCTGATATGACGCCTCTATTTCAAGATTCCCTGCGGTCTGGATAGTGAGAGCCTGTTTGACCAGAATCATCCGTCGTGCCTTGATCTGTCACAGGCGGTTTTGGAGGGGAGTGGTCGTCAATCTTCCCGTGGTTGGCCTGACGGAAAACCGTCAGGATTTGTGAAGTGCCTTGCCTTTTGAGCA
>CAIXDS010000166.1 GCA_903918195.1 uncultured Acetobacteraceae bacterium
GGCGGCGATAACGCGCATCGCCATGCCGGCCTTGCGGGCATCGTTCACCGCCACCACGGCCTCGACCAGCCGGCTCGGCGCGCCGGCATCCTGGGCGATGCGCACCAGCGCCAGCGTGTCCTTGGGGAAGCACGAACCGCCAAAACCCGGGCCGGGATGCAGGAACTTGCGCCCGATCCGCCCGTCCAGCCCGATGCCGCGCGCCACGTCGTGCACATCCGCGCCGACATGCTCGCACAGATCGGCCATCTCGTTGATGAAGGTGACCTTCATCGCCAGAAAAGCATTGGCCGCGTATTTGGTGAGTTCGGCGGTCTCGATGCCGGTGAACAGGATCGGCGCCTCGATCAGATACAGCGGCCGGTACAGCCGCCGCATCACGTCGCGCGCCCGCTCGGTTTCGGCGCCGATCACCACGCGGTCCGGCCGCATGAAGTCGCCGATGGCGCTGCCTTCGCGCAGGAACTCGGGGTTGGAGGCCACGTCGAATTCCAGGTCGGGCCGCACCTCGCGCACGATCTCGGCAATCCGCCTTCCGGTACCCACCGGCACGGTCGATTTGGTCACGATCACCGCATACCCAGCCAGCGCTCGCGCCACCTGCTCGGCGGCGGCGTAGACATAGGTCAGGTCGGCATGGCCGTCGCCGCGGCGGGAGGGCGTGCCGACGGCGATGAACACCGCCTCGGCCCCCGCCACCGCGGCGGCGATGTCGCGGCCGAACGACAGCCGCCCGGCGGCCACGTTCTCGGCCACCAGCCGGTCCAGCCCGGGCTCGAAGATCGGCATGCGGCCTTCCTGCAGCGCCGCCAGCTTGGCCGGATCAACCTCGACCACCGCCACATCGTTGCCGAACTCGGCGAAGCAGGCCCCCGAGACCAGGCCCACATACCCGCCGCCGATCATCGCGATATGCACAGCCCGTCTCCCGTGCCGTCAGACGTTGAACCGGAACAGCAGGACGTCGCCGTCCCGCACCACGTATTCCTTGCCTTCCACCTTCATCTTGCCGGCTTCCTTGGCACCGACTTCGCCATTGCAGGCGACAAAATCGGTGAAGGCGATGGTTTCGCAGGCGATGAAGCCGCGCTCGAAATCGTTATGGATGACCGCGGCGGCCTGCGGTGCCTTGGTGCCGCGCACGATGGTCCAGGCCCGCGCCTCCTTCGGCCCCACGGTGAAATAGGTCACCAGCCCCAACAGGTCGTAGCCGGCGCGGATCACCCGATCGAGGCCGGAATCGTGCAGCCCAAGCCCTTCCAGGAATTCGCCACGATCGGCTTCGGCCAGCTGCGCCACTTCCGCCTCGATGGCAGCGGAGACGATCACCACCCGCGCTCCCTCGGCAGCGGCCCGCTCGGCCACCCGCGCCGCATGCGCATTGCCGCTCGCGGCGGCCGCCTCCTCGACGTTGCATACATACAGCACCGGCTTGGAGGTGAGCAACTGCAACCGCTTGGCGGCATCCGCATCGGCCGGCGCGATCGCCGTGCGGGCCGGGCGACCTTCCTGCAGGGCGGCGACGATCGGCTCCATCAGGGCAACCTGCGCGGTGCTCTCCTTGTCGCCGCCGCGCGCCTTCTTCTGCGCGGCGAGCAGCCGCTTTTCCAGGCTTTCCAGGTCGGCGAGCATCAGCTCGGTCTCGACCGTCTCGGCATCGCGGATCGGATCGACGCTGCCTTCGACATGCGTCACATCCGAATCCTCGAAGCAGCGCAGCACATGGACGATGGCGTCCACCTCGCGGATATTGGCCAGGAACTGGTTGCCCAGGCCCTCGCCCTTGCTGGCACCGCGCACCAGGCCGGCGATATCCACGAACTCCAGACTGGTCGGCACCGTCTTCGCCGACTTGCCGACACGCGCCAGGGTATCGAGCCGCGGATCGGGCACGGCGACCCGGCCCACATTCGGCTCGATGGTGCAGAACGGGTAATTGGCCGCCTGCGCCGCGGCGGTCGCGGTCAGCGCGTTGAACAGCGTGCTTTTGCCGACATTGGGCAGGCCGACGATGCCGCAGTTGAATCCCATCTAAGCCACATCCCGGGTTAGTAGTGCCACGCGCGTCATGAATTCCTCCGGCTTGCCGCCGGCCAGCAGCGGCGCGGCGTCGGCCACCGCGTCCAGCGTCGCGATCAGCAAAGGCACCTCCACCTTGGCGAAATCGCCCAGCACGTGCCCGGTCACCCGCTCTTTATCGCCGGGATGGCCGATGCCCAGGCGCACCCGCCAATAGTCGTTGCTGCCCAGCAGGCGGTCCATGCTGCGCAGCCCGTTATGCCCGGCCGCGCCGCCGCCACGCTTGACCCGGATACGGCCGGGCGCGAGGTCCAGCTCGTCGTGGAAGGCGGTGATGTCCGGCACCGGCAGCTTGAAGAACGCCGCCGCCGCCTGCACGCTTTCGCCCGAGAGGTTCATGTAGGTCAGCGGTTTCAGCCCGAGCACCCGCACGCCGCCGACGCTGCCCTCCGCCACCAGCCCCTTGAATCGCTGCCGCCACGGGGAGAACCCGTGGCGGTTCGCGATGACGTCGAGCGCCATGAAGCCGATATTGTGCCGCTGCCGGGCCATGCCCGGCTCGGGATTGCCCAGGCCGACCCAGAGCAGCACGGCACGGCTCCGCCGAATTCTGCCCGCTTACTTCTTGGCAGCAGGCTTGGCGGGGGCCTTGGCCGGAGCGGCACCCTTCGCCGGAGCGGCACCCTTGGCCGGGGCCGCTGCCTTGGCCGGCGCCGCACCCTTGGCCGGGGCCGCCGCCGCGGGGGCTGCACCCTCGGCCGCCGCCACTTCGGTGATCTTGGTGGGCGAGGCCACCGTCGCGATCACGAAGTCGCGATCGGTGATGCTCGGGCGGATGCCCTCGGTGCCCTTCAGATCGTGCCAGCGGACGGTGGCGTTGATGTCCAGCGCGCCCAGATCGGCATCGAAATGCGCCGGCACATTATCCGGATCGCAGAAGCACTCGACCGCATGGCGCACGACGTTCAGCACGCCGCCGCGCTTCAGCCCGGGGCTGGTCGCCTCGTTGAGGAACTGCACCGCAACCGCCACGCGCACCTTCTCGCCCGGGGCGAGGCGCTGGAAGTCCACGTGCTCCACCGCGTCGGTCACCGGGTGGTACTGCACGTCGCGGATCAGCGCGCGGGTGGAATCGCTGCCGACCTTCACCTCGTAAAGGCGGGAGCGCCAGCCGGCGCGATGGATTTCGCGCAGCACGGTGCGCGGCTCCAGCGCGATCAGGGTTGGTGCCTGGTGGGCACCGTAGATGACGGCGGGCACACGGCCCTGCCTCCGGGTCGCGCGTGCTGCCCCCTTACCTGCACGCTCGCGCGCCTCGGCCTCCAGCGTCGTATATGCGGCCATGGTTCGCTCCTGAAAATGGAAGCGCCGGCCTCCAGGGGTGCCGGCGCGGCCCGGGGTTTAGCAACAAGCCCCCGCCGGTGCAAATTTGGTGGATGCAAATTCCTTGACCGCGCCGCCGGAATCCGTCTCGGTTGCGTTCCATGGACGATATTTTCGGCGTGCTGATTTTGATCGGGCTCGCGGGGCTCGGCGGCTGGGTGCTCGGCATCGTGGCGTTCTTCCGCGTGCAGCAGGCCCAGCTCGACATCGCCGCGCTGCGCCGGCGCGTTGCCGCCCTGGCCGGCGACGCGCCGGCCGCGCAGGAGGAAATGGCGGCGAACCCCTGGGAAACGCCGCTGCCCCCGGAACCGCCGGAAGCAGCGCTGCCGCCGGAATGGGTGCCGACGCCGGTCGCCCGGCCCGACGAGCCGCCGCCGCGCCCGCCGCTCGATCTGGAGGCGTTGCTCACCCAGCGCTGGGGCCTCTGGCTGGGCGCCGCGGCGCTGCTGCTCTCCGGCGTGTTCCTGATCCGCTACGCCGTCGAAAACGCGCTGATCGGCCCGGCCGCCCGCTGCGCCGCCGCCGGCCTGCTTGGCGCGGCGCTGCTCGCCGGGGCCGAGTGGCTGCGCCGCCGGCCGCAAACCGGCGGGGCGCCGGCGGCGCTCGCCGCCGGCGGGGTGGGGGTGCTGTTCGGGGCCGCATATGGCGCCGGCGTGTTCTACGCCCTGCTGCCGCCGGCGATCGGCTTCGCGCTGCTGGCAGCGGCGGGGGCCGCCGGCCTGCTGGCCTCGCTGCGCTACGGTCCACTGGCGGCGGCGGTCGGCGTGGCCGGCGCCTTCGCCACCCCGGCGCTGATGCCGGCCGCCGCCTCACTGCCGGGGCTGTTCGCCTATCTGCTCGTGGTCACCGCCGCGTCGCTGGCGGTTATGCGCTATGCCGCCTGGACATGGCTCGGCTGGGCAGCCACCGGCGCCGGCGCCGCCTGGGTGGTATTCACCGCCGCCAGCCTGCCCCTGCCGGATGCCTGGGCACCGGCGCTGTTCGTGCCCGCCGCCGCCGCGCTGAATCTGCTGCTGCTGCCCCCGCAGGCGCTCGACCATCCGGCCGGCCGGCAGCTGAGCTGGAGTCCGTTCGGCGTGCTCGGGCTTGCCGGCCTGCTGCTGGAGGCGGTCGCCGGGGGCGCCGCCGCGCGTGCCGGGGTGCTGCTGCTCTCGCCGCTGGCGGTGTGGAAAGGCTGGGCCGAGCCGCGGCTGGACCGGCTGCCCTGGCTTTCCGCCTTGCTGTTCCTTGCCACCCTGCTGCTCTGGGCGCTGCCGGACTGGCAGCCCACCGGCGAGGCGATCACCATCGAGGGCGTGGTCCAGGCCGTGCTGCCCGGCGCCTGGGCGCCCGCCGTCATCAGGCCGCTGTTGCTGACCGCCGCCGGCATGGCGGCCTTCTACGCCGCCGCCGGCCTGGTGCTGGAGACCCGCGTTGCCCGACCCTTGCCCTGGGCGGCGCTGGCCGCCGCGGTGCCGGTGCTGACGCTGCTGGTCACCTACGTCCAGGTGGACCGCTTGCAGCGCGATGCCGCCTGGGCGCTGGTCGCCGCCGCCCTGGCCGCCGGGCTCACCCTTGCCGCCGTGCGGGCGCGCAGCACCGGCAGCCTGCAGCGCGCCGGCACCCATGCGGCCGGCGCCGCGGCGGCGTTGGCGCTCGGCTGCGCCATGGTGCTGCATGACCATTGGCTCACCATGGCGGTGGCGCTGTTCCTGCCGCCGCTGGCGATCATCGAGGCCCGCGCCGATCTGCCGCCGCTGCGTCAGGTGGCGCTGGTCGTCGCCGCCTTCGTCCTGGTGCGGCTGCTGCTGAATGGCTGGGTGCTCGACTACGCGTTCGGAACGCTGCCGGTCGCCAACGGGCTGCTTGCCGCCTATGGCGTGCCCGCCGCCGCCTTTTTCCTGGCTTCCCGCCTGTTTCTCCGCCGTGGCGACGACCGCACGGTGGCGGTGCTGGAGGGCGGCGCCGTCTCCTTTGCCGTGGCGCTGGTGGCGCTGGAGATCCGCCACGGCCTCAGCGGCGGCGATCTGCACGCTGCTTTTGGCTTCCGCGAGGTCGCGTTGCAGGTCGCGGCCCTGGCCGTCGAGGCTAGCCTGCTGCAGCGCGCCGCGCACCGCCCGGTGCTGGCCAGAGCCGCCCGCCTGCTTGGCACCGCCGCGCTGATCGGCGGCAGTGTTCTGCTCATCTTCAACCCCGCCTTCGTGCCGGTCGGGGCCGGCTGGACGGCGCTGGCCGCCGGCTATGCCGTGCCGGGCCTGCTGGCCGTGCTGGCCCTGCGCAGCCAAGCCGCTCCAGGCGCCCCCTCTCCAAGCGATCGGCGTATCCTCGGCGCCTATGCCGTGCTGGCCGGCTTCGTCACGCTCGGCCTCGGCATCCGGCTGGCCTTCAACCCCGGCAGCATGGCGCTGGAAGCCTCGCCGATCGACGATGGCGAGTTGTGGGCCTATTCCGGCGCGTGGATGCTGTATGGCGTCGCCCTGATGGCGGTGGGCATCAGCCGCACCGACCGGGCGCTGCGGCTGGCGGCGCTGTCGATCATCGGGCTGGTCACCGTCAAGGTCTTCCTGGTCGACATGGCCGACCTCGCCGGCTTGTGGCGGGTGCTGTCCTTCCTTGGCCTGGGGCTCGCCCTGATCGCCGTCGGCGCGGTCTACCGCCGCTTCGTCATCCAGCCGCCACCGCCGGCGTGAGCGTCCATGGCGAACCGGGGGGCGAACCGGGGGTACAGAAGAACGGCACCCCGTTCGGCGTGCGCAGGTTCACCTCCAGCCCCATCTCCGCCCGCAGGGCGCGGAACAGGCCGCCATGCGCCACCACTAGCACCGGCGCCGGCCGCGCCAGCGCCCGGTTGACCGCCGCGGTGGCGCGGGCGCGAAACGCCGGAAACGCTTCCCCGCCCGCCGGGGTGAAGCGGCCGGCGACCCAGTCAGAGAACCAATGCGCCATCGGCTGGCCCTCCTGCACGCCGAACGCCGCCTCGCGCAGCCCGTCATCGTAGGCGATCGCCAGGCCGAGCGCCGCCGCCACGATTTCCGCCGTCACCCGAGTGCGCGACAGCGGCGAGGCCACCAGCGTGGCGATGCCGCGATGGCGCAGCAACGCCGCCGCCGCGCCGGCCTGGGCCAGCCCGGTCGCGTTCAGCGGGACATCGACATTGCCCTGCGACCAGCCCTGCAGGTTCCAATCGGTCTCGCCGTGACGGAGAAACCAGAACGCTCGGGCAGCCAGCCCGGGGGCCGGCGGGCTCAGGCGCAGCCCTCCTTCTGCCGCAGATTGATGGCGAGGGAGCACGCCTTTCGGGCGTCATAGGGCTGGTTCATGGTTCCTCCTGGACGTCGTCCGCCGCAGCATGTCGCGGCGGCGGCGTTTCGGCCAGGGGGACCGGTTCAGTCGAACAGCGAGCTGACCGAACTCTCGTCGTTGATCCGCCGCATCGCCTCGGCCAGCAGCGGCGCGATGGTGATCTGGCGGATGTTGCTGGCCAGCCGCACCGCCTCGGTCGCCAGGATGCTGTCGGTGATGGTCATCATCTCGATCGGCGACGAGGCGATGCGCGCCACCGCCCCGCCGGAGAGCACCCCGTGGGTCACATACACGCTGGCCGAGCGCGCACCTTCCTTGATCAGCGCCGCCGCCGCGTTGCACAGCGTACCGCCGGAATCGACGATATCGTCCACGATGATGCAGTCGCGGCCGGCCACGTCGCCGATGACGTTCATCACTTCCGACACACCCGCGCGTTCGCGGCGCTTGTCGATGATCGCCAGATCGCAGTTCAGCCGGGAGGCAATCGCGCGGGCGCGCACCACACCGCCGACGTCCGGCGATACGATCATCACGTTACGGCCCTGATAGCGTTCCTGGATGTCGTGGCTGAACAACGGCGCGGCGATCAGGTTGTCCACGGGGATATCGAAGAAGCCCTGAATCTGCCCGGCGTGCAGATCCATGGTCAGCACCCGGTTGGCGCCGGCCTCGGTGATCAGGTTGGCGACCAGCTTGGCGGAAATGGGGGTGCGGGGGCCGGATTTGCGGTCCTGGCGGGCGTAGCCGAA
>CAIXDS010000167.1 GCA_903918195.1 uncultured Acetobacteraceae bacterium
GCTCAAAAGGCAAGGCACTTCACAAATCCTGACGGTTTTCCGTCAGGCCAACCACGGGAAGATTGACGACCACTCCCCTCCAAAACCGCCTGTGACAGATCAAGGCACGACGGATGATTCTGGTCAAACAGGCTCTCAATTTCGGCCATGCGGTGTTCCCCCTTTGAGTCCATCATCACACTTCATCATCATACTTATGAAGCTCTCTCAAGATGGACGTTGAGGGCGGCGATGGTATGCCCCCGCTTCCAGCTGCCAGCCCGCCGCGCTAAGGGGGCGGCATCACGGCGCAACCCGAGAGAAAACCATGACCGGCGGCACGGAGAAACAACACGGCATGAACCGGTCCAATCCCCTGCTGGTCGTGCTGGCGCTCGCGGCCTTCGTGCTGATCCTGCTCAACCTCACCGGCCAGCTCCACCTGCCGCATCTGCCTGGCGGCGGCCCCGCCCTCGCCGGCCATCCCCGCGTGGTCGATGGCGACACGCTGGACCTGGCCGGCACCCGCATCCGCCTGTTCGGCATCGACGCCCCCGAAAGCGCGCAGAGCTGCGAGCGTGACGGTGCCGCCTATGCCTGCGGGCAGGCGGCCAAGCACTATTTGGAGCAGCTCATCGGCGGCCAGCCCGTCTCCTGCCGGGCCAAGGACCATGACCGCTACGGCCGCGAGGTCGCCATCTGCACGGTCGGCAATGCGGACATCAACGCCGCCATGGTGCGCGCCGGCTGGGCGGTGGCCTACCGGCAATATTCCACCGCCTATGTCCCGCTGGAGGAGGAAGCCCGGCAAAGCCGCGCCGGCCTTTGGGCCGGGCATTTCGAGCCGCCCTCCTCCTGGCGCCGCGAACAGCACGGCTTCTAGGCACGCAAGCGGCACCGGTGCCACACTGCCCGCCGAGGAGCCGCCAGCATGGACGATCCGAAGGCACCACCGGGCATCGGCCACAATGCCCCGCCGCCCGCCCCATTGCCGGAGCCGGAGGTGCTCTACGCGGCGTGGTCGCGCGAGCACGCGGCGCTGCTGGCCCGTCGCGACCAGTTGCTGGCCGCCCTGCAACGGCTGGAAGCCTCCCACGGCGCGGGCATCGCCGATGAAGCCACCGCCGGCAAGGCCGCCGATTTTGTCCTGCTTCTCGAGCGCGAGGCGCGCCACGTCGAGGAGCTGCGCAAATCCGTCAAGGCACCGGTGCTCGCCGCCGGGCGCACGCTGGACCGGCTGCTGAAAACCGAAACCTCGGACCGTCTGGCGGACGCCGCGGCGCGGGTGGCGCGCCTGCTGACCGACTATCAGGTGCGCAAGATCGCCGCCGAGCGGGAAGCCCGCGAACAGGCCGCCCGGGAGGCGCGCGAGGCGGCCGACGCGCTGGCCGCCACCGCCCTGGCGCAGGCCGACACCGCCCTGCGCGAACAGGCCCTGGTGCTCGATCAGGCGGCGCAGCAGGCCGAAATCGCCGCCACCGCCGGTCTGGCCGGGCTCGCCCGCACCCGCGGCGAGTCCGGCGCGGTTGCCGACCTGAAGGAGGATTGGACCTATGAGGTGGTCGATATCGCCCAGGTGCCGCGCGAATGGCTGATGGTCGATGACCGCAGGCTGCGCGCCGCCATTCGCGGGCCGGAGGGGTTGCGCAGCATCCCCGGCCTGCGCATCCATCCCGAGGCGCGGACCACCGTGCGCTGAATCCCCGCGCGCCTTCCGCCCCCAGGTGGTGACTGCTAGAACCGAGGCCGCATGACCGACGATCCTCCCCCGAACCACGCCCTGCTGCCGGCCGGCCTGTCCGACCTGCTGCCGCCCGAGGCCGAGACCGAAGCGGCTTCGGTCGAGGCGATCATGGACGTGTTCGCCGCCCACGGGTACCAGCGCGTCAAGCCGCCTTTGCTGGAATTCGAGGATGGGCTGCTGGCCGGCGCCGGTGCCGCCATGGCCGACCAGACTTTCCGGCTCATGGACCCCGACAGCCACCGCATGATGGGGCTGCGCGCCGACATGACCCCGCAGGTGGCCCGCATCGCCACCACGCGGCTCGCCCACCTGCCGCGCCCGCTGCGCCTGTCCTATGCTGGCCAGTCGCTGCGCGTCACCGCCGCCGGCCTCGCCGCCGAGCGTCAGGTGGCGCAGGCCGGCATCGAGCTGATCGGCCATGACAGCCCCGAGGCCGATGCCGAAATCGTCCAGGTCGGTGCCGAGGCGCTGGCCGCGCTCGGCCTCACCCGCATTTCCTTCGACCTGACCTTGCCGCCGCTGGTGCCGACTCTGCTGCAGGAATCCGGCCTGAAACCGCAGGCGCGCACCGCGCTCGGCCGCGCGCTGGACCGCAAGGACGCCGCCGCGGTCGCCGAGCATGGCGGTCCGCTCGCCGGCACGCTGACCGACCTGCTGCTCGCCGCCGGCCCGGCCGACCGCGCCCTGGCGGCGCTGCTGGAGGCGGCATTGACGCCCGGCGCCCGCGCCCATGCCGAACGGCTGGCCGCCACCGTCGCCGCCATCCGCGCCCGCGCCCCCGATCTGCGCCTGACCGTGGACCCGGTGGAGTTCCGCGGCCTGCGCTACCACACCGGGGTCACGCTGACGGTGTTCGCCCCCGGACGCCACGAGGAACTGGCCCGCGGCGGCCGCTACATCTGCGGCGGCGACGCCGGCGAGCCGGCCACCGGCCTGACCCTGTATCCCGATGCGGTGCTGCGCGCCGCCCCGCCGCGCGGCGGAAAACGCCGCCTGTTCGTCCCCGCCGGCACCGCCGCCGCCCGCGCCGCCGCCCTGCGCGCCGAGGGCTATGCCACAATCGCCGGCCTCGACCCCGGCGCCGACCCGCAGGCCGAAGCGCGCCGGCTCGCCTGCCCCTTTTTCCTGAGCGCGACCGGCCCGGTCGCCCTCACCGCGGAGTAAATCCAGGATGGCCAACGTCGCCGTGATCGGCGCCCAGTGGGGCGACGAGGGCAAGGGCAAAGTGGTGGACTGGCTCGCCAGCCGGGCCGACATCGTGGTGCGCTTCCAGGGCGGCCACAATGCCGGCCATACCCTGGTGGTGGGCGAGCAGACCTACAAACTCTCGCTGCTGCCCTCCGGCCTGGTGCGCGGCAAGCTCGGCGTCATCGGCAACGGCGTGGTGGTCGATCCCGAGGCCCTGCTGGCCGAAATTGACCGCGTCCGCGCGCAAGGCCTGCAGGTCACGCCCGAAACCCTGCGCATCGCCGAGAACGCCATTCTCATCCTGCCGCTGCACGGCGCCCTCGACCGCGCCCGTGAGGCCGCCCGCGGCGAGCAGAAAATCGGCACCACCGGCCGCGGCATCGGCCCGGCCTACGAGGACAAGGTGGCCCGCCGCGCCATCCGCGTCTGCGACCTCGCCGAGCCGGAGACGCTGGCGGAAAAGCTCGATGACCTGCTGCTGCATCACAATACGCTGCTGAAAGGTCTCGGCGCCGACACGTTCGAAAAACAGGCGCTGCTCGACCGCCTGCTGGAACTGGCGCCGCGCGTGCTGCCCTTCGCCGAGCCGGTCTGGGAACGGCTGGACGAAGCGCGCCGGGCCGGAAGGCGCATCCTGTTCGAGGGCGCGCAGGCGGTGATGCTCGATGTCGATCATGGCACATACCCATACGTCACCAGCAGCAACACGGTGGCCGCCACCGCCGCCGCCGGATCGGGCGTCGGCCCGGCCGCCGTGGGGTTTGTTCTCGGCATTGCCAAGGCGTACTGCACCCGGGTCGGCGCCGGCCCGTTCCCGACCGAGCTGCACGACGGCGTCGGCACCCTGCTGGGCGACCGCGGCCACGAATTCGGCACCGTCACCGGCCGCCGCCGCCGCTGCGGCTGGTTCGACGCCGCCCTGGTGCGCCAGGCCGTGAAAGTCGGCGGCATCCAGGGCCTCGCTTTGACCAAACTCGACGTG
The DNA here is from genome assembly GCA_903918195.1 of uncultured Acetobacteraceae bacterium. GTDB lineage: Bacteria > Pseudomonadota > Alphaproteobacteria > Acetobacterales > Acetobacteraceae > Rhodovastum. The sequence continues at coordinate 3,894 of CAIXDS010000167.1, forward strand.
CTGGACGGGCTGGCGGAGTTGCAGGTGGGCGTCGGCTACCGCATCGGCGGCGAAACCTTCCGCCGCCTGCCCGCCGGCATGCGCGCCCAGGCGGCGGCCGAGCCGATTTACGAAACGCTGGAAGGCTGGTCCGGCTCGACCCGCGGGGCACGCAGTTGGGCCGACCTGCCGGCACAGGCGATCAAATATGTGCGACGGATCGAGGAACTGGTGGAGGCGCCGGTGACGCTGCTTTCTACCAGTCCGGAGCGGGATGATACGATTCTGGTGCGCGATCCGTTTGAGGACTGAGGAAGACTCAAGTAAGGCCAGGGCTCTGCCCTGGACCCGGCAAGGGCCGAGAGGCCCCTGCACCCCATTCGTTGGCGGTTGCCAAACTTTCTCGCCGGCCCGTATTGTTCCGGCAGCGAGGGAGTACGATGCGACGCAGGGTGGTCCTTTTGGCGGCGCTTGGCGCCTGCTGGCGACGCGGCGCGGCGGCCCAGAGCCTGTCGGATGCCATCGGCGTGTTCGGCCGCGAACGCAGCCTGGGCGAGTCCACCGTCGGCCTGTTGAAGCGCTACGCGCCGGAAGACATCGACGGCCGCGCCCTCTACGCCCAGGCCAAGGCGGAATTTGACGGGCTGATCGAGCAGATGCTCGCCGACCTCGCGGACCGGCAGGACCCGCAGCTGTCGCCAGCGTTCCGCGAGCGCCTGGACCGCGCCCTCGCCCGGTGCGCCGCCTTCAGCGCCCATGCCGAGGCCGTGATCACGCCCCGCATTCCGGCGGGGGCCAAGCCGGACTGGCTGGCGGTGATCGCCGGCCTCGGCAATGTGCTGCCCGACACGGTGAAAGCCCTGGTCGATGCCGGAATCGCGATCTGGCGCGAATTCCGCGCGGCCAATGCCGAGCGGCGGCGAGAAATCGAAGCGCGGGTGGAGGCGCAACGGTGGAAACCTTGGGCGGAGATTCCCGCCGCGCCCTGAACTGGGCGCTGCGCGTCGCGGTGTTCCTGATGTTCGCAATGGGCGGCTGCCCGGATGGTCGGGCGCAGCCGGTAGGAGCGGACGGGTTGTATAGTCAACCGTTCGTGGTGCTCGACCCGGGCGCGCATACGGCGCCGATTGGACGGGCGGATATCGACTCCAGGCAGCGTTTCATTGTCACCGGGTCGGACGACAAGTCGGTGCGGGTCTGGTCGGCGGTGGACGGCAGCCTGCTGCGCACGATCCGGTTGCCGCAGGGACCCGGGCACGTCGGCAAGGCCTACGCGGCCGCCATCTCACCGGACGGCAGCACGATCGCCGCGGGGGGGATGACGCTCGGCTCCGGGCAAGAAGTGTCAATCTACCTGTTTGACCGGGCGACCGGCGAGGAGGTGGGCCGGATCGACGGGTTGCCGAACGCCGTGCTTCACTTGGCTTATTCGCCCGATGGGACGCGGCTGGTGGCGGCGTTGTGGGCACGCGGCGTACGTCTCTACGACGTCAGCACGCGGCGGCAAATCGCCGCCGATGCCGACTACGGCGGCAGCAGCTACTGGGCTGCCTTCGACCGCGTGGGCCGGATCGCCACCGCGTCAGACGACGGCAAGGTCAGGCTGTACGATCCCGGCCTGAAGCTGCTGGCCAACGTCGCCGCGCCGGGCGGGAAGGAACCGTTCTCGGTGGCGTTCTCTCCCGACGGCACCCGCTTGGCCGTCGGGTATAACGACACGCTGCGCGTGGACGTGCTTGATGGCACGACGCTCGCCGCGCTGCTCGCGCCCGACACAACCGGCGCAGGCAACGGGAACCTCAGCCAGGTCGCATGGTCACGGGATGGGAGGACGTTGCTCGCCAGCGGCGAATTGGGGAAGGGAGACAAGGCGCTACTGCGCGCATGGGAAGCGGGTGGACGAGGCCTCTTCATGGACAACCCGGTCGCTAATGACACTGTTATGAGCCTGCTGCCGCTGCCGGGCCGACGGCTTGTCGTTGCGTCGCAGGACCCGCGTCTCGCGATGCTGAACGCGGCAGGGCAGACGCTATGGGCAGTCGATCCCAAGATTGCAACGTTCTCGTACCAATACGAAACCTTCAAGGTCAGCGCCGAAGGATCTGTCGTCCAGTTCGGTTACCTCCGCGGCGGGGGCGGGCCGGCACGGTTCGATCTTTCGAGCCGCCGGATCGATCTCGACCCGCCTGCCGATCCGCGGTTGCAAGCCGCGCGCACCGACGGGTTGAACATCGCATGGCGCAACACGTACGAGCCGACGCTCGACGGCAAGCGCCTGGACCACGAGCCGTCCGAGTTTTTCCGGCGGCTTGCCATTGCCGATGACAAGTCCGGGTTCGTGCTCGGGTCCGAGTGGAACCTCCGGCGCTTTTCGCGCAGTGGCGATCTTGTGTGGCAGGTTGAAACTCCAAGTGTCGCGTGGGCCGTCGCCCTCAGCGGGGACGGCAGGCTTGTGGTTGCCGGTTACGGCGACGGCACGATCCGCTGGTACCGCTGGTCGGACGGCGCCGAGGTTCTGGCGTTTTTCCCGCATGCCGATCGCAAACGCTGGGTGGCCTGGACGCCGTCCGGCTACTACGCCGCTTCGCCGGGCGCCGAGGATTTGATCCGGTGGCAGATCAACCGCGGCCCGGATCAGGTGCCGGAGGTGTACACCGCCTCCCGCTTCCGCGAGCATTTCTACCGGCCCGATGTGGTCGCGCGGGTGTTGCAGATGCTCGACGTGGACCAGGCGGTGGCGTTGGCGGACCGCGAGGCGGGGGGCAGAGCGTCACGACGAAAGACATCGCCGCGGACGCCCCGCCGCGCGTGGCCATCATCGACCCGGCCGAGGGGGCCAGCGCCGACCGGCCCGAGGTCACGGTTGGCTACAGCATTTTCGACCGTCCGGGTACGGCGATCCGGCGGGTGCGGCTGATGGTGGACGGCAGCGTCGCGACCGAGGCAAAGGACCTTTCGATTCCGCCGGCCGGCCGCCTCAATGGCGAACTGCGCGTGAAGCTGCAGGGCGAGGCGCCGCTGCTGACCCTGCTCGCCGAGAGCACCCGCGGATCGAGCGACCCCGCCAGTGTGCATTTGCGGCGGGGGCCGGGCAGCGACCTGGGCAAGCCCGACCTGTATGTGCTGGCGGTCGGCATCGACCAGTTCCGCGACACTCGGATGAACCTGCATTACGCCGCGGAAGACGCGCGCGACTTCGCCGACCGGTTGCGGCGCCAGGAAGGCGGGCTGTATCGCCGGGTGCAGATTCTCTCGCTGCCGAACCAGGATGCCACGCAGAAGGCGATCCTTGATGGGCTGAACTGGCTGGAGCGGGAGATGACCCAGCGCGACGTTGCGGTGGTGTTCCTTTCAACCCATGGCAGCAACGACGCGCGCGGCGATTTCTTTCTCGTCGCCTACGACACCGATGTCAGCGACGACATCAGCAAGCGCCGCACCGGGGTCCGCTACGCCGATCTGCGGGACACGCTGGCGGCGCTCGCCGAACGCGGCAAGACGCTGGTGTTTCTCGATGCCTGCCATTCCGGCAACGTTGTTCCCGGCGCCAAGGACGGGCCTGCCGATATTGACAAGGTCGCCGCCGATCTCGCCGCCTCCGAGAACGGGGTGATCGTGTTCAGTTCCTCCACCGGCTCGCAGCTCTCGCAGGAGCGCGACGAACTGAGGCACGGCGCCTTCACCGCCGCGCTGCTGGAGGCGTTCGATGGGCATGGCCGCGCCTATGACCCGCCCTGGCTGTATGTCAGCGACCTCGACATCTGGCTGCGCGACGAGGTGAAAAAGCTGACCCACGGCGCACAGACGCCGATGACCTCGGTGCCGAAGGAGCGCTTCACCAACCCCCGCATTTTCCGCATGGTCGGCAACTGAACCGGGTTCCAAGGGCGTCGCCCTTGGTGGGGTCCAGGGGCAAAGCCCCTGGCGGGGACCGGGGCGGCGCCCCGGCGGAACCGTGTGTTTGTCGGCTGCGCCTCTCAACCAGCCGGCAGGGAATGTCCGCACCCGACCTTTTCCCGACATTCGCGACTGGTGGAGCAAGGTTTGGTTCTGGTGCGAAGTTGACTTGCCGTTTTCGGTGGGGTAGCAAAAGGTTGAAGTCCGTGGTTTGATAGAGTGTTACGCTACGCCGTGCCCCACGCGCCAAGCCTGCGATCCCCGGATAATCAGTGAGGGAGATGGTCGTATCGGCAATTCATACGGTTTCCGGGCGAAACACTGGTCGGTGGACAAGGTATTCGGAGCGGTTCCGCCCGCGTCACGTCGGTTTAATGGGGTGGAGTTCGTATCGCCTGCTATAAGGACGGCCAGGCAAAACGGAAAGCGAGCCATGCAGTCAGCCCTAAGCTGCTTCACCCGCGTGTCACAATTCGCGCTCGTGGCCTGTGGGTTGATCTGTCTTGCCGCCTGCCAGAGTGACACGCCTTCTGGGCTGGCGGGCAGGACGCCCGACGGAACGGTAACCATGAACATGGTCCAGGCCGCGTTCATCGGCAGCGGGTCCGGCGGCAGCGGTACGCTGTCTTTCCGAGGTCGCTCCTATCCGTTCTCTATCGGGGGCGCTGGCATCGGCGGCATCGGCGGCTCCACCATTCAGGCCGTCGGCGAGGTATATGGGCTGGACGATGTCGCCCGGTTTCCCGGCACCTATGCGCAGGGCCGCGTTGGCTTTGCGATCGGCACGACGAGCGCCGGACAGCTTTGGCTGCAAAATAGCAATGGTGTGATCTTGCATCTGCAGGCGAGCCGCACGGGCCTGATATTAAGTCTTGGTGCCGATGCAATCATTATCACAATGAACAGGTGAACATCGCGTAACGCCTCGCTGTTGGCGTCTTTTTTTTAGGTTGGAAGGAAGACGCCAATAGTTCCAGACGGTATGGGTATGCTTCTTAAAATGTGAAATTAATCATAATCATCGGGCCACCCATCGACACATTTTTCATGACTGCGTTGCTCCGCTGATCGAAGGACAAATGGCGGTAGGTGAGGGACACACCGGCCCAGCCGGTCTGATAGCCAAGACCGGACGCGATCTGCCATGTCAGTGCCGAGTCGCCCGCGCCAATATCGAAATAATAGGGGATGAACAGGCCGGAACCCCCAACAAGGACGCGGCCGCGAAAGCCGCCGATCCCGTTCCAGAAACTGGCGCTGCCGGAAATGCTGCCGCTGCCGCCGAACGTGGCGCCGTTGCAGCGCGGTCCCGCAATCGTGATGCCCAGATCGTAATTCGTCGTCGTGCTCCCGCCAAAATAGCGGAACCCGGCGATCGCATCGACATTGCCCCACTCGCCCTGCAGCAGGGTGTAGCCGGCCGCGAGGGTCCATATCTTGGCATTGAGGGAGGTGCTGTTTCCCAGCTCGGCCGCGCCCGAGATTGGCAGTGACGGCAGGCCGGCGAAGTCAATCGACCGGAAGTGGGAATTGGTCGCACTGACGTTCAGGTAGATGAAATCGGTGAGGAGCGAGAACCGGCCGTACTGGGCATCGGCGGCGACCATCGTCGCGAAGTTCAGATGGGACAATATATCGCCCGGACCGGCCGACAGATCAGTCGGCAGCCTGCCATTGAGCGCGCTTGGCAGATTGTAGTTCAGCGTCGCGTTGACGCTCGGCAGCCACAGATAGGGCGCGACGTTGAACGTCCATCCGGGGGAGCCGGCCGCCGTTTGGCCCAGGCTCGCCGGCTGTTGCGCCCGCGCGCCGCACGATGCTCCGGGCGTGATCAGTGCTGCCAGAACCGCAGCCGTGACGAAGCGCTTCAAGGTCCATGCCTCCATTGCCGGTCGGTTGGACATCACTTTTTGGCGAGCTATCCAGTGGATAGCCGGGCGACTTGCAGTCTAATCTGGGACTGTACCGTTGCCACGCCCGACGAGTGGTGCCAAGTCAGTTTTTATTGCTGCCCGAAGCGGACACGTTCACCCCATGCCTGTCCGGTTGTCACCCACAGCCACCAGATATCGTGGCTTGCATCAGCAACCAAGATGCTGACGTCTATTCTGGCAGACTCACGTAATTTACGCTAGGCGGCGCGTATAACGCAATGAGACTCGGAACTGGTCAAATGAACGCTGCTTCCTTTGCTTCAAGACGCATGGCAAACCAGAAGCGGCGGTGCACACAAGATCGCGGGGTTGTGGGTTACAACCGGATAGGCACGCCAGAAACCCATTGATTTCTCGAGAAATGGGGTCAAGGGGGCCACCGCCCCCTTGCGGGTCCAGGGCAGAGCCCTGGCCTTGTCTTATCGCTTGTCTTCGCTCCGATGGCGCTCAGCGGTCCGCAGCGCCCCGGCATTCGCACTCCGGTAACCCCTGCGGGCCGAAGATGCCGCCGGAGGTATCCGAAGCAACGCCATGGCCGCTCCCCCGACCCCGGACGATCCCAGCCTGCTGATCGGCGGCAGCTATGCCGTCGATGCGGCGCGGCCGTTGCCGGGGGCCGGCGGCGGGTTGCCGGCGTTTGCCGTCGCCGACCGGCGTTCGTCCGGGCGTACCGGGCTGATGGCGGTGCAGTCCTTGCCGGGTGCGCCGCCGCGGGCCATGGCGCTGAACGCGCTGGCCGGCTGGGCCGAGGAAGGGCTGCTGGTGCCGCTCGCGCACGGGCCGGCGCGCGGGGCGCAGGGGGAGGCCGCCTGGTTCGTGGTGTCCGCCGCCCCGCCGGGTCCGTCGCTCGCCGCCACGCTGCGGCCCTGGAACGAGCACGATTTGCTGGACTGCGTGCTGCGGCCCGCCGCCCTGGCGCTGGAGGCGTTGGAGACGCGCCGGGTGACCCACCGGGCGATCCGCCCCGACAACATGTTCCGCGCCGGGCCGGGTGCGTCGGTGGTGCTGGGCACCGCCTGGTCGGCGCCGCCGGCGCTGCATCAGCCAACGCTGTATGAGCCACCCTATTCCGCCATGTGCCTGCCCAGCGGGCGCGGCAACGGGACCATCGCCGACGACGTCTATGCCCTTGGCGTGGTGCTGGTGGTGCTTGCCCTCGGCCGGGTGCCGCTGGAGGGGATGGAGCCCGCCGCCATCCTGCGGCGCAAGCTGGCGCTCGGCAGCTATACGGCGCTGGTGGGCGATGAGCGTTTGCCGCCGGTGATCAGCGACCTGGTGCGCGGCATGCTGGCCGAGGACCCCGAGCATCGCCCGCCGCCGGTGCTGCTGGCCGATCCCGCCACGGCGCGGGCACGCCGGGTGGCGGCGCGGCCGATGCGCCGCGCGCAGCGTTCGCTCGACATGGCCAGCGGCCCGGCGTGGGATGTGCGCACGCTGGCGCATGCCATCGCCGTCGATCCCGATGAGGGCGGACGACTGCTGCGCGGCGGCACGGTGGATCGCTGGCTGCGCCGCAGCCTCGGCGATTCGGCGCTGGCGGTGCGGGTGGACGAAATCGTACGGCTGCGTCCTTCGGAGGGCGCCACCGACGAGGCGCGCGCCGATGGGCTGCTGACCATGCGCGCGGTGGCGGCATTGGACCCGCTGGCGCCGCTGTCCTGGCGCGGCGTGGCGCTGTGGCCGGACGGGCTGGGACCGGCGCTGGCCGCCGCCGAGACCATGGGCGGCCCGGTCGGCAACCTGCTGGCCGAGCGGCTGGCCGACTTGGTGGCCAACGAGGCGGCCGGCGCCTGGGCGGCCCTGCGGCCGGAGCGGGGTGACCCGACGCAGATGCGCTCGGAAGCCCGGCATCGGCGCGCCACCACGCGTCTGCGCGGCTGGAGCGGCGGGCTGGCGCGCCTGCGCTACGGGCTCAATCCGTTGCTGCCCTGCAGCAGCCCGATGTTCGCCGGCCACGTGGTCGCGCGCCTGCAGGATTTGCTGCCGGCCCTGGAGGTGGTCGCCGCGCGGCCCGAGGCGCGCCGTGAGCGGCCGATCGACCGCGAAATCGCCGCCTTTATCGCCGCCCGGCACGACCAGCGCTTCGAAGGCGAGCTGGAGGGGCTGGCCGATGTGGCGTCGTCCGAGCAGGCGATGCTGTTGCAGTTGCGGGTGCTGGCCGGATTGCAGCGCCGGCTGGAGTGCGGCCCCTTGCCGGCGCTGGCCGGCTGGCTGGCCGAACAGGCCGCGCCGGCGCTGGCGGTCTGGCGCAACCGGTCGCGGCGCGAGGCGCTGGAGCATGCCGTGGGCGAGGTTGCCCGCTCCGGGCAGCTCGCACCCATGATGGCGCTGCTGGACAACCCGGCGGCCCGGGCGGCCGACGCGCGCGGCTTTCAGGCGGCCGGCGAGGCGGTGCAGCGGATCGACGCGGAACTCGCCGCCCTGGCTGGCGGGGCCGAGTCGCGCAGCGAGACGGCGCGGCGGATTGGCCATGAGGCGGCGCTCGGCGTGGCCATGATGGCGGTGACGGTGGCGGTGGTCGCGATGGCGTTGTCATGAACGGCCAGGCGACGGAGCGCGCCTCCCGCGGGCCGGGGGCAGCGGGGTGGCTGCAGGGGCTTGCCTGCGGGGCGGTGGTGACCCTGGCGACGCCCAGCGCCGTGCTGGGCGGGCTGCTGCTGGCGCCCGGTTTCGGGGCGCTGCTGCTGGACCGCGAGCCGGGGCGGCCGGCGGGACGGGTGGCGTTGCTGTGCGGCGCGGCGATGGCGGCGGCTCCGGTGGGGGCGCTGTGGCAGGCCGGTCTGGGGGTGGGCGCGGCGGTAACGGCCGCTTCGGACATGTCGGTGCTGGCCGGGTGCTGGGCGGCGCAGGGCGCGGGCTGGCTGGTGGCGCAACTGGCCCCGTTGCTGCTGCGCCTGATTCTGGACGCCCACGCCCAGGCGAGCATGGCGCGGCTGCGGGCGGAGCGGGCCCGCTACGAGACCGACTGGGGAATCCCGCCCGCCGAGGGCAGCTAATGCTTTGGCTCGAAATCCTCAGGTTCGAAAAATTGTCGTTGCTACCCAAGGTGCGAAATTATAGGAATAACGCCAACTAACTCAACCACAAGTTCCGATCCGGCAGCAGTGTTTGCCGTAGCTAAGTAGCTATCAGCCAAGTTATTGGCAGTTGTTACGGACACCGACGTGCCATTAAACACGTCCATAACGGCGTGTGCTTGCTTTATGTCACTAAGACCGTCTACTATCGCGAAATGCGCACCGACAAGTTCCTTGTTTGCAAGATATTGAGCATCGGCTGAACTGCCTGATGATGCCTGCGCCCCGTTAATGACCGCCAACAAGAATGTGGATTTGCTCACGGCACCGCTCTGCAATTGGCCAACCCAATAATTGAACCCCCCGGTGTCAGGCGCCCTGCCCAACACGTTTTTGTAGATATCCGTCACGAAGACCTGCGTTGATAATCCGGTGGGATATTGCGCAACCGTTTCGGGTTGGACAGAAAAACTAGCGGCAATTTGTGATAGACTCATCCCTTCACTTAGTCGGCTCGCCCAATAATCTAATCCGCCAGCATCGGGAGCCCGACCAAAATAACCAATATACATCTCTGTGAGGGCACCGAATTCCGATGCGGGTAAGGCGGCTGCTTCGGTAAGCCATACCGTATTCATTGTCTCGTCAGTGAATTGGAGATTTGTTGGATCAACGAGCGTGTGATCTCCCCCGGTTACTTTTTTGTCAAAGATCGTTAGCGAAGAGGTTCCGACTTCTATAGTAAAATTGCTCGACGGGTCCAAAAATGTTACGGTTCCCTCCGAAAATTTTATAACGTCAGATTGGAGGTTGATTATGCTTCCATCCTGGAAGGCCACATTTGCGATGCCGGTTAAATCGGCATTTTGATCCAAGCCACGGTTTTCAGCCAAATTCCAAACACCATTAGCGTTATTTGTCGCAACGTAATCTGATAGGTTACCTAGCACATATACCGTATCGATCCCGCCGCCACCATTAACTTGAATAGGGTTGCCGTGGGTTCCAATAGTGCGACTATCGACTTGCGTATTCCAAGGTGACCCATCAAGTAATGTATAGCCACCATCAAATTGACCGCCCTGAGCTATTGGCAAATTCTGCGCCGAACCGGCAAGCGGATAGTAGGTGGAATTGACCAGCATAACTCCATTAATTGAAGCGGACGCAATAAACGTCTGCGAGTTTTCGGCGCCATTAAGATTGACCGGACTGTCGATAGCGACTTTCAACTGATTGATATTTGATAGACCAGGCAAAGTAAATGTGAATGTTTGATCGGCGGACCAAGGCACGTCTCGCGCGTCAACATAACTGCCCGGCGCGTTTTGCAATGTTTGCGCGCCCTCATCTATATTATTAATGAAAAAATGAACGGTTGGCGACTGCCCGTTGAGGATGGTTCCATCGAGTGTTATTGAAATGACGGTGCTAAAGGTTTTTGACTGGGAAATAGGTTGATCGCTTGCTGCACCAACCGCGCTAGCGAACTGAGCGCCGTACAAGCATATTTCGTCGTTGGCGATGCTTCCCGTGAAAGAAACCTGCGTAGAGCTTAGGTAATCTTTTGCACCGAACCAAGATGCAACCACAAGTCCCGCGGGTTTGCCTCGAACATCAAAAGAGGTAGGAAAATTTGCCAAATATGACACAAATTCCGAAGAATTCTCCGGAGGAGTGCCCGGGTAAACACTCCATAAATTGGTGCCTCGAAACCATTGACTCGAATTGTTCTGACTAATTGCCTGAAACATGGATTGGTACAGCCATTCTTGCTGCTGCCAGTCAGCGACTGGATTGTTTGGGCCAGCCCCGCTCGGATTATTAACAACGCCATGAAAGGACTGCCCCCCAAACTCAGAAAAATAAAGGGGCTCATTATATTGAGCTGACAACTCCTGCAATTTCGCTACAATATTTACGGGGCTATTACCGCCTCCTAACGTACTCGCTGTGCTTAGAGTTGTATTGCTACTCCAGCCTGACAATACGTCTGAATAGGCGGGATTCAAATTTGACGTTAAGCTAAAATAAGCATCAACACCAATTATATTTAGTTTATCCCAAAAAGATACTGCGCTTGGATCTGACGAACTGGCATACGTAAGATTACCATTGTAGCTTTGTCTCGTATCATTAATGACATTAATCCATTGGGAACGATAGGCCGTTGTGTCAAAGCCGCCGTTTTCGGTACCGACGACAACCATGCTCGCGCCAACCTGATGCGCGAGGGAACCGACCGAGCCCATATAGGTCGCCCATTGCGATAAAAACATATTTGCATTAAACCCAGACCCAACGTCACTTGAGTATACATTATCCGGAAGAGACCCGTTTGAACCGATGGCATCCCTCGTTTGTGCTTGAGGTTTAAGTATAATGCCAAGGCCCAATTTGCTTGCTACATTTGAAATTGCTTGTATTTCCGAAAGCGATGCTGCATGTATTCCCGGCACGCTAAATGCGGAAACGATATTTCCAGTCTTTTCATCGACCGGCACTCCCCAGCCTATGCTTACCGTATTTACCCCCAAGTTCTTATAGTCGAGAAATAGAGATGAAATTTGGGCAAGGTCGGCAGCGCTCAAGGGACCGTCAGAAAAATCGCCAAGATCAAAAAATTCGATTGATTTTATATCGAATGTCATCGGTCAACGCTCCTTGAAATCGTTTTTGCCATTGCGGAGTGCAGCAGAACTGACGAAATCATTCGCCAGATACACAAATACACGACCCACGTCCGGTGCTGCCAGGAACGAGTTACGAAAGGGCACTTCGGCGGCCATCTTCGCGATAAGAAGCGGCTCTCGCGTATCCGCCGGTTGGGCGAGGAAATCGCGATTCGTATCTTCCCTATTTCGCGGTCGAAGCCAGCCCTGCGACGTGTCCAAAGGAACGCCGCATTGATGGCGAAAAGACCCAGCGCATCTGTCGGTCCAGTTTGGGGAAGGCTTGTTCATAGGGGACCGTTCCCTTGGATCAATTTTATAAATCTTAGGGCAAGCCGTTCCACCTTGGCAAGCCGCGACATTCGATCGGCGCGCGTAGTTTTCGCTTGAAAGGCTACCCTCGCGAACGCCCGACCACGCAGCACGCGTGCTGCGTGGTTGTGGCGGCGCCCCGATACACCCGCGAAAAACGTTTTTGCTTACCGGCGCGGAAGCATGACCACTGCGATGGGCGTGCGACGTGCTGATGTCGCGCCGGCAAGCAAAACGCTCCCTCTGATCGCGAGTGGAAGTTGGCCGCTCCCCAGTTTTGGACGGTCTGTCCTTCTCTCGTGTCGCCACAAAGGATGGGAAGCGACGAAATCACGCCGATCCTTGCGGGCCATCGCACGAAACAACAGCGCATCCGAGGAAGAAACGGGGGACAGGCCTGGTCAGAATTCGCTGAACTCGCTCATCGTGTCCGGATGGAACGCCACCTTTCGCTGTGTCAGGTTCACGTTCCAGGATGCCAGGTCCGCCTGCGTGCGCGGAAAGCGCAGACGTTGCGCCATTGAGCGCAATGAATAGAATTCGCGCTGCATTTTCTGCACCTGGGCCACCAGTTCTTCCCCTGACATCAGCAAGGGGCGGAAATGGTAGAAAACGCCAGGCCACCGGTCCATGTTGGGCTCGTCGATCAGGCGGTCCTCGGCTTTCAACTGGTCATAGATCGGGGTGCCGCGCAGCGGCGCCAGAACATTGAAGTAGGCGGCTGGAACTTTTTGCTTCTGCAGGAACTCCACGGTCGCGGAGAAAACGCTCCCGTCGTCGGTGTCCGCGCCAAGCACGAAATTGAACGAGTAGCTGATGTTTCTCTTGTTGAGGTTGTCGATCATATCCTCGTAGCTGTGAGACTTGTTGAACTGCTTGTGCATGGTGTTCAACGTGGCCTGGGAGATACTTTCGATCCCCATATTGACGTGCAACAGGCCGGATCGCTTGGCCAGGTCGAGGAAGTTCGCATCGAGACCGAAGCGCGGTGAAAACAGGGCGGACCAGCGCACCTTCAGCGGAATGAGGGCTTCCAGCAATTCCATTGTTCGTCCGGGATGGCCGACGAACTGGCTGGCGGCAAAGAAGATGTGGCGGCCACCGCATTTCTTGATTTCCTCGACCACCTCCTCGGCCGGGCGGTCGCGATAGCCGTAGTCGCCGTTGAGGCGGCGCTCGGCGCAGAAATCGCAGGTGTAGGGACAGCCGCGGGATTGCTGGATGACGAAGGGCCGGTAGAACACGTAATGCTTCGGGTTGAGCAGGTTCCAGCGTGGCGTCGGTATGCCCTTGAGGCTGGCGGCTTCCGTGCGTTGATAGAATTGCTGCAGGCGGCCGGAAGCGGCGTCTTCCAGCATCCGAGGGAAGATTTCTTCCGCTTCGCCGACGCAGACGCCGTCGGCGTGTTCGGCCATTTCCTCGCTGTAGAAGGTTGCGTGCGGGCCGCCCATCAGGACGGTGACGTTTCTTGCGCGGAACGCGTCCGCGATCTCGTAGGCGCGCAGCGATGTCACCATTCGCGCCGTGATCGCGACAACATCGACGGGCGCGCTGTAATTCACCTCTTCGACCGCGTCATCGACCAGGGTCACATCCCAGTCCGGCGGCGCAAGGGCGGCCAGATAGGGCATCACCGCGCCCACCATCTTCCGTTTGCCGATTTTGCGCGGGCGCCGGTCGTCGCGAGAGATATACGTGGTCGGCTGGATAATCATGAGCCTGGGCATCAGAGGTGACCCGGCAAACAGGCTGAAACCGATAACTCGTTAATTATTCCAAACATTGTCGGCCTTTGGTGTCCGTGCGTGAAGTGTCGATCCGTTGCGTGATCATGCCATCCCGGCGGGCGATGCGGTAGTCGGCTCGTGCCATACCAGCCGCCCGTGGGACAGCGTCGGTGGGCCAATGTAGGGTTAAGGCCCCTGCGCCAGGAAATGCAGAATGTGCCAGTTGAACGCGTCGGGGTCCTGCAGGAACGCGAAGTGGCTCGTGTTGGGTAGGATCAGCAACCCGGCACCCGGAATGGTGGCTGCGATCTGTTCGGTGTGCGGTCGTTTGATCGCTTCGTCGTGGTCGCCGTCCACCACCTCAATCGGCGTGCGGATCGCGCGGAGTTGGTGCGTCGTCCAGTTCGGTTGGGTTGCCCACATCCGGCTGATGGCATCGACGAACGCCGTGTATTCCTTGGGCGTGGCCGAGAGCTTGGCGTATTCGTGGCCGGCGCGGGTGATGAAGGCGGCGAAGGTGGGGTTCTTTTCCACCCCGGGCACCACGCCGGACGGGTCGGTGTTGGCGGCGAAGGCAAACGCTTTTGTCACCCGGTCGGGGTGGCGGATGGCTAGGTCGAGCGCCAGGATGCCGCCGTCGCTCCAGCCGACCATTGCCGCCTGTTTGATCCTCAGAAAGTCGAGCAGCCCGACCACGTCGTCGGCCATCAGGTCGTAGCCGAAGGGGCGGTTGTCGCGGGTGCTGCGGCCGTGGCCGCGGCTGTCCATCACGATCACCTGGTAGTGCTGCGCCACCGCCGGCACCTGCAGGCCCCAGTAGTCGGCGTTGGCGAGGCCGCCGTGCAGAAAAACCACCGGCTCGCCCTGGCCGAACACGGCGTACCACAGCTTGATGCCGTTCACCGGCGCGGTGCCGCTGCGGTCGGTCTGCGGCAGCGTGGGGGTGGGCGGCAATTCCTGCCAGCGCGGCGGCTGCGCCCAGGCGCCGCCCGCCAGCAGCAAAGTTACCCCGAATACGGCCAAACGACGAGAGATCATGCATACACCCGCCTCGTTCGCGTGGGTACCACGCTACCGAGGCCCGCATCCGGGCGCAAGAAATGGGTTCCAAGGGCCTCCCGGCCCTTGGCGGGGTCCAGGGGCAGAGCCCCTGGCCTTGCTTACTTGTATTACGCGGGAACCTTAGGCAGTTCCGCCAGCGCCGCCTGCAGCGCGTCGTTGTCGTAGCCGCGGTCCTCAAGCTTGCCGGCGAAGTAGTCGATATATGCCTGCATGTCGAAATGGCCGTGCCCGGACAGGTTGAACACGATCGTCCGGGCGATGCCTTCTTCCTTGCAGCGCAACGCCTCGTCCACCACCGCGCGGATGGCGTGGTTGGCTTCCGGTGCGGGCAGGATGCCTTCCGTGCGGGCGAACTGCACGCCGGCATCGAAGCAGGGGGTCTGGTTGAAGGCGCGCGATTCGATCAGGCCGAGTTCCTGCACCAGGCTCACCAGCGGCGCCATGCCGTGGTAGCGCAGGCCGCCGGCATGGAAGCCCGGCGGGACAAAGGCCGAGCCCAGCGTGTGCATGCGCACTAGCGGCGTCAGATGGCCGGTGTCGCCGAAATCATAGGCGAACTGGCCGCGCGTGAGCGTCGGGCAGGCGGCGGGCTCGCAGGCGATCGCCCGTACGCGGCGGCCGCCGCGCAGTTGCTCGCCGAGGAAGGGGAATACCAGACCCGCGAAATTGGAGCCGCCGCCGGTACAGCCGATGACGATGTCCGGGTAGTCGTCGGCCATGGCGAATTGTTCCATCGCCTCCTGGCCGATCACCGTCTGGTGCAGCAGCACGTGGTTCAGAACGGAGCCGAGCGCGTAGTTGGTGTCGGCGTTCTGGGCCGCGACCTCGACCGCCTCGCTGATGGCGATGCCGAGGCTGCCGGAGGTGTCGGGATGCTCGGCGAGCACGCGGCGCCCGGCTTCGGTTTCGATGCTGGGGCTGGCGACGCAGGTGGCACCCCAGGTTTCCATCAGCGCCTTGCGGTACGGCTTCTGGTTGAAGCTCGCCTTGACCATGAAGACGCGTACTTCCAGGCCGAACAGCGCGCCAGCATAGGCGAGCGAGGAGCCCCACTGGCCGGCGCCGGTTTCGGTGGTCAGGCGGGTGATGCCGGCCTCGCGGTTGTAGAACGCCTGAGCCACCGCGGTGTTCAGCTTGTGGCTTCCGGCGGCGCTGACGCCCTCATACTTGTAGTAAATGCGGGCGGGGGTATCGAGCGCCGCTTCCAGCCGGCGGGCGCGGAACAGCGGCGACGGGCGCCATTGCCGGTAGATCTCGCGCACCGGCTCGGGGATGGCGATGCGGCGTTCGGTGGTGACTTCCTGCAGGATCAGCTCGGTCGGGAACAGCGGCGCAAGGTCGGCCGGGCCGATCGGCTGCAGGGTGCCGGGATGCAGCGCCGGGTCGGGCGGGCGCGGCAGATCGGCCACAATGTTGTACCAGTCCTTTGGGATTTTGGATTCGTCGAGCAGGTATTTGACAGTCGCGCTCATGGGCGGCGTCCTCACGTTTCTGTGCGAGGGATGCTTAGCGCATGGCGACACACAAGTGAAACACGGGCGAAATACGCGGGGCGAGGAGGGCGGGGTGATCGGCTGGCCGGGCCGCGCGGATTGATCTATGTGTCGATCGGGCGAAACATTGTCGGGCGCTGCGACGGACGAAGCGGCGACCGAGCGGACCCTGCGCACCTTCCCCTGCCATGAGGGGAGGGGGCGTTGCTTTGCTGTCACAGGCCGCCCATGGCGCGGCGCGAACGGGGAGTGCGACGAATGGCACCCAAGACGGAACCGACCTCGGTGGACCTCGAAACCGGCGAGGTCGCGCTGATTGTCGGCGAGGAGAACGGGGCGATGTCGGTGCGCGTGGTCGCCTCCGCGGATGTCGAGACGGATACCGTGGACCTGTCGGCCGCGCCGGAGATTGTGCTGGCGCTGGCCACCCGGCTGCTCAAGGACCCGGATTTCCACGACGACATGCTGGATTGGTACTACGAGCACCAGGACGACGAAGACGAGGAGGAAGACGAGGAGGAGTGATGGGCTGACAAAGCTGTTCGCGGCGCGATCAGAACAGCGACATTTGCGCGGCTGCCAGCCCCTGCCGCGCATCGGCGGGCACGGTGAAGCGCGCGCTGTCCAGCTCGCCGCGATCCAGCAGCCCGTGTTGCTTCGCCGCCCGGCTGAAGCGGCGCGCCAGCATGTCGGCGTAGATTCCGGTGCCGCTGAAGCGCTGGCCGAATTTCGAATCGTTCAGCGCCCCGCCGCGGGTCTCGCGGATCAGCTCCAGCACGCGGGTGGCGCGGTCGGGGAAATGCTGCTGCAGCCAGGCGGTGAAAATCGCCTTCAGCTCGTTCGGCAGGCGCAGCAGGATGTAGCCGGCGTAGCGCGCACCGGCGCGGGAAGCGGCTTCCAGGATGCGTTCCAGCTCGGCATCGTTCAGGCCGGGGATCATGGGCGCGGCCAGTACCGCCGCGGGCACCCCGGCGCGCGACAGGGCTTCCACCGCCTGCAGCCGGCGGGCGGGCGCGGCGGCGCGCGGCTCCATCACCCGGGCCAGCGCCGTATCCAGCGTGGTGACCGACAGATGCACCCGCACCAGATTGCGGCTGGCCAGCGATTGCAGGATGTCGAGGTCGCGCAGCACGCCGGCCGATTTCGTCACGATGCTGACCGGGTGGCTGAACCGGTCCAGCACCTGCAGCACCGCGCGGGTCAGCTTCAGCGTGCGTTCCACCGGCTGGTAGGGATCGGTGTTGGAGCCGAGGGCGAGGGTGCGGGCCACGTAGCCGGATTTGCGCAGTTCCTTTTCCAGCAACTCCGCCACGTCGGGCTTGAACAGCAGCCTGGTTTCGAAATCGAGCCCCGGCGAGTAGCCGAGATAGGCGTGCGACGGGCGCGCATAGCAATAGACGCAGCCGTGCTCGCAGCCGCGATAGGGGTTCACCGCGCGGTCGAAGCCGATATCGGGCGACTGGTTCCAGGCGATGACGGAGCGGCTGGAATCGCGGGTCAGCGTGGTCGGCAGCGGCGGCAGTTCGGCGAATTCGGCGGCCAGGGTGTTCCAGCCGTCATCGAACGGGGCGGCTTCCTGCCGCTCGAACCGGTTGGGCGGGTTGACGGTGGCGCCGCGGCCCTTGCGCGGGCGCGGGGGTGCTTCCGCGGACACGCCGCGAGCGCGCCGGGTCCGCGCGGCGCCGGGCAGCGGGTCGGGGACGCCGGCACGCTCAAGCGCTTCCAGCTCGCCCGGGTCCAGCTCCCGCGCCAGATCGGTCACCTCCGCACACGAATCCTGTCGCATGTTGATGTTCCCCGTCCGTTCACGGGCTAAGGTGCGGGAAGAGCGCTGTCCCGTCAAGAACGAAAACGGAACGCACGCCCTCTCGGTCGTCATCCCGGCGCTGAATGCGGCGGCGACGCTGCCGGCCACGCTGGCGGCGCTGGGCGATGCGCCGGGCGAGGTGGTGGTGGTGGATGGCGGTAGCACGGATGCCACCGCGGCGGTCG
Source organism: uncultured Acetobacteraceae bacterium (assembly GCA_903918195.1). Classification (GTDB taxonomy): domain Bacteria; phylum Pseudomonadota; class Alphaproteobacteria; order Acetobacterales; family Acetobacteraceae; genus Rhodovastum. Next base: position 21,979 of record CAIXDS010000167.1, read on the forward strand.
CGACGGCGCATGGCGCGCGCGTGGTGGCGGCACCGCGCGGACGCGGCGGGCAGATCGCCGCCGGCGTGGCGGCGGCGCGCGGCGACTGGCTGCTGCTGCTGCACGCCGACACGCGGCTTGCGCCGGGCTGGGCCGGGGCGGCGCAGGCGTTCATGGTGCAGAAGCCGGACCGGGCCGGCTATTTCCGGTTTGCTCTCGACTCGGCCGATCCGCGCGCCCGCCGGCTGGAACGCATCGTGGCGTGGCGCTGCCGCGTGTTTGCCCTTCCGTATGGCGATCAGGGGTTGCTGATCGCCCGCACGCTGCTGGACTCGGCCGGCGGCGTCGGCATCCTGCCGATTATGGAAGATGTCGATCTGGTGCGGCGGCTGGGCCGGCACCGACTGACCGGACTCGCGGTGGAGGCCATAACCTCGGCGTCGCGCTGGGAGCGTGACGGGTGGTGGCGGCGCTCGGCGCGCAATCTGCTGTGCCTGTCGCTGTATTTCGCCGGCGTGCCGCCGCGGCTGATCGCGCGGCTGTACGCATGAAAGACACCGTGTTCGTGTTCGCCCGCGCGCCGCGCCTGGGCACAGTCAAGCGACGCCTGGCGCGCGACATCGGCGACCGCGCCGCGTTGCGGTTTCATCAGGCCACGCTGGCCCGGCTGCTGCGCGACCTTGCCGCCGACCGCCGCTTTGTCACCATGCTGGCAGTCACCCCCGATCGCGCCCACGTCGCCCGCCCGCGCGGGGTCGCGATGGTGCCACAAGGGCGCGGCGACCTCGGCGCCCGCATGCACCGCACGCTCGGCCGGGCGCGACGGGCCGCGGTGGTGGGGTGCGACATTCCCGGCTTGCGCGCCGCCGACGTGGCCGCGGGCTTCCGCGCGCTCGGCCGGGCGCGGGCCTGCTTCGGGCCGGCGCCGGACGGCGGTTACTGGCTGGTGGCGCTGGGACCGCTGCGCCCGGCACGGCCCTTTGCCAAAGTGCGCTGGTCCACCGAACATGCACTTGCCGATACGCTGGCGAATTTTGCTGGGCGGCGCGTCGCACTCCTTCGCTGGCTTGGGGATGTGGATACGGTTGCGGATTTTAGGGAAGGCCAGGGCTCTGCCCTGGACCCGCCAAGGGCCGAGAGGCCCCTGGACCCCATTCACTTCAACAACAACCTCCCAAAGAACGCCAAACTGCGTTGCTGGGCGAGTTCGGCATCCGGTTTGCTGTAGCTGGCCCGCTCGTCGCAGCCGAAGCCGTGCTGCGCGCCCGGATAGACAAATATTTCTACGTCCGGCTGCGCCTGCCGGATCAGCTCGATATCCGTCAGCGGGATGGAGGCGTCCTGCTCGCCGAAATGCAGTTGCACCGGGCAGCTTGGCACCTCCGTGCGGGTGGGGGCGATGCCGGCGCCATACCAGCCGACGGCCGCCTTGAAGCGGCTGGTGCGGGTGGCGCCCCACCAGGCCAGCGTGCCGCCCCAGCAATAGCCGATGATGCCGAGCGGACGATCACCCAGGGCGCCAGAAGCGGCCTCGATGTCGGCGAGCACACCGGCTTCCGGCACCCTCGCCCGCAACTCGCGCCCGCGCACCACATCCTCGGCGGTGTAGCCGAGTTCCACGCCGGCTTCGGCGCGGTCGAATAGCGCGGGCGCGATGACGGCATAACCGGAAGCCGCGAAAGCGTCGCAGACGCGGCGGATGTGGGTGTTGACCCCGAAAATCTCCTGCGCCACCACGAGGCCGCGCGCCGCGCCATCGGGGCCGGCCCGGTAGGCCGAGAACCCGTGGCCGTCGGCGGCTTTCAGCCGGATGGTGCTGCCCATGGCGTGCTCCCCTTGCATGAATATGCGCCTGCCCCGCAGGATGGCGGTATGGGTGAGATCGTCAACCTCAGACAGGCCCGCAAGCGGGCGGAACGGACACGCCGCGAGGCCGAGGCCGCCGCCAACCGGGTGAAATACGGCCGCACGGCGGCGGAGAAGCGCGCCGACGCGCTGGAGGCCGAGCGGCTGCGGCGCACGCAGGAGGGGGCGCGGCTTGAGTCGGGGGCGGAGGAGCGGTGAGGGGGCTTGCCATTGTGTCGCTGTCGCGTGCGGAAGGATGCTGGGTTGCGCAACGGCGGTGCAGCGGAGTGCGGCGGACCAAGTTCGCGCGTGAGGTGGGCATACCCCTCGTGAGGTCGTTAACGATAACGAATGTAGGGTGGAAAAGCGAAGCGCATTCCACCTTTCTCCGGCGGCCAAATGCGTTACGGGCGAATTGGTAGAGGCGGAATACGCTTCGCTTTTCCGCCCGCATGCTGAAATATAAGTCGCGCCGGCTCATTGATGAGCTGGCGCGACCACTGCTCGCCGCTTAGCGTGGTTGAGCAATCATGTCGATGCCATGCTCGCTCTCCGTAGCTAAACCAATCGTCAGCTGACTTTAGATGAATCTCTAAACTTAAGATGCGGAACAACTTTCGCGATTGTCGTTCCCCTCTCTTTTCTAACAAATCTGAAATCTTGGTCTATGATTGCAGAGCAAAGCGCGATATTTGCCTCGATAGCGGAATTCGACATTCCATCATCATTTTCATTAAACATTCTGTGATAAAACGTTGCCCAAAATATTGCAGCATCATCAAAATTAATTTTTCCATCCGGGCCTACAACCGAGAGCCATTCGCTATCTTCATCTTCGATGAGACTCTTGCCAAATGCAGTCGTACACGACGAACAGCTAGATAAAAATAGGCGTCGTTTTCCTTTAACAACACTAAAAATTTTTGCTGATTCATCAGCGTTGATAAAATCCAATGTTGTCCTAAAGCCCTCTTCTTTTCCATGGCACGATAAATGAAGGTATCTATAGGACGATCTCGCATACTCTGTTACGATCTGCTCAAGCTCTTGTCTCGACCTAATGTATACATAATAAAGTTCTTTTCCAAGCATGCGCAGTGTTCTGGAAATGATTTCGCCTTCTCTTCTATCTTGTTCGTCAAAAAACCTCAGAGACTCGAGTATGCATACATCCGCTTTGGTCGTTTTCCTGGTTTTTTCCATGACACATTCCTCAGGGCAAATTTTACACCTCGCTCGCGATTCTCGCGTCGAGTGCCTACCTAATCCTGCCACGGAACAGGGCCTCGGGCGGGACGGAACATACACCCGGTGAGACCGTCCAGCAAGCGTGGGTAAGCGAAGCACCGCCCAGCCTACGCTTGCTACCTCTCCTGAGCGGCAACACCCAGCTGGACGACAATTCTTTACGCTCACCATCCCATATTTTAATATCTCATAGCCTTCAACGCCTTATTTAGGAATAACATTACAACCTTTATCTAATACCAAAACCCCCCTTTTGTCAACAAAAGCGCCCATTATTTGATCAATAACACCCATTTTTGTATCATAAATTGGGCCGAATATTGTTACCTGCTGCCGGCCCGGCGCCCAATCTGCCGCAATTTTTAATGTCTCTCTTTCGGAGACATCACAATCAACTTCGTCGCCTTGCGCAGTGACTCGAAATGTATAAACGCCCTTTGAAAAATATCCAAGAAATCGACTTTCTGGCGCCGCAATAAACGTTCCGTTTACAGAAAACATATAGCCTTTATAACGCATATTAAATTTCAGTCTATTATTTTGAGATGCGTCTATTATATTCACTAAATCCTCGCCGTTAAAATCTGATGTTATTGTTTTAACTTGGCTACTAGGACCGGCGTCTGGTTCTATTGCCGTGGGCAAGGCTGGGGCCAGAGCTGGCACAGAAAAATTTTCATGTGCAGGCGTAATGGGCGCACCTGCAGATGCAGGAATAGCCTCAGGCCCAGGCCCAGGAGAAACATATGGTTGAGGATGCGCTGGCTCGTCTGGATTTACGACCCACCCAGAATCATGTTCTTGTTCATTTAGTTGCGGCGTATTATCTTGTTGTGATGAAGAATATTTACCTTGGCTGATCGTCGTTGATACATTGGGCGGCACCACAATAGGCGCGCACGAACAGAATAACGAAATAGGAATGACACAAATGACCAAAGCAAGGTATCGAAATCGTTGCTCCATGTTCGGTTGCGCTTGTGAGGCTGCCAATCTATTAGGCCACAGAATCATGCTAATCACATTCATGTCTTTCTGAGATTTTCGTTACAACTCAGTCGCTGATCCGTGTGGCGGACCCCTAACACGTCCTATAGGTGATAGCAAGCGTAGGGTGGGTAAGCGAAGCGCCACCCACCCTATGCAAGCTTCCGCCTGCGCAAGCATTTCGGGATCAGGCATGGTCTCGGAGGGGCTACGCGGAAATAAGCGGTGATTGCACTACGTTGCGTCGGTGGGTGGCGCTTCGCTTACCCACCCTACACGCCGGCCCAAACAGCCACTCGCCGCCCGAACGGTTCATCATACAACGTGCGTGGGCAAACCCCGACAGCAACAAGATAGCAGGATGCGGTTCAGACGCACTACATGTCCTCGATCGTGACCGCACACGCCGGGGCTTCGACCAATAGTAGACACCGCCCCCCGGTTCTTGTCCCGATTGCCGATACGCGCAAGAAAAAGCGAACGCCTCAATTTCACAAGGCGTTCGCGAAAGCCATCGCGGTCCGCTAAAGCTGCCGCATTACCAGGAACAATACCAGCAATCCCCCAATCTGGGTGGCGATCAGGATAAATCGCAGGCTCATCGCTTCCTCCTATTTTGGCGGTTGACGCTGTTGTGGGCTCCGCAGGGTGAACGCAAAAATTATATGGTTCGATTGCATACGATGGAAAGGGCTGCCGTCAGGCCGCTCGAATGAGAGGGGGGCCGCGCCCCCCTCTCTCACCCAAAACCCTCCAAACGGAATGGGTTCCAAGGGCCTCCCGGCCCTTGGCGGGTCCAGGGCAGAGCCCTGGCCTTCCTTGCTAACCCTATGCCGCCGCCGCCATCCGCCCGTTAATGATCAACCCGTTCCCATCCGCCGAGACAAGCACGGTTTCGCCGTCCTTCACTGTGCCCTCGAGGATCAGTCCGGCCAGGGCGTTTTGCAGGCTGCGCTGGATCACCCGTTTCAGGGGGCGGGCGCCGTAGACCTGGTCGTAGCCTTCGCGGGCCAGCCATTCCATGGCGTTGCGGTCCAGTTCCAGGGCGATTTTCCGGTCGGCCAGCAGTTTGCGCAGCCGGGCGAGTTGGATGTCCACGATGGCGGCCATGTCGCTGCGCTGCAGGCGACGGAACAGGACGATTTCGTCCAGGCGGTTGAGGAACTCGGGGCGGAAATGGCCGCGCACCATTTCCATGACGCCTTTATAGGCCATGGCGATGTCCTCGCCCTCGGGCTGGGCGGCCAGGATATCGCTGCCGAGGTTGGAGGTCAGCACGATGATGGTGTTTTTGAAGTCCACCGTGCGGCCCTGGCCGTCGGTGAGGCGGCCGTCGTCCAGCACTTGCAGCAGCACGTTGAAGACGTCTTCGTGGGCTTTTTCGACCTCGTCGAACAGGATCACCTGGTAGGGGCGACGGCGCACCGCTTCGGTGAGTTTGCCGCCTTCCTCGTAGCCGACATAGCCCGGCGGGGCGCCGATCAGGCGGGAGACGCTGTGCTTCTCCATGAACTCGCTCATGTCGATGCGCACCATCGCCCGTTCGTCGTCGAACAGGAATTCGGCCAGGGCCTTGGTGAGTTCGGTTTTGCCGACGCCGGTGGGGCCGAGGAACAGGAAGCTGCCGATCGGCCGGTTCGGGTCCTGCAGGCCGGCGCGGGCGCGGCGCACCGCGTTGGACACCGCCCGCAGGGCTTCTTCCTGGCCGATGACGCGGCGGCGGAGGTTTTCTTCCATATGCAGCAGTTTGGCCCGTTCGCCCTCCAGCATTTTGTCCACCGGCACGCCGGTCCAGCGGGAGACGACGGAGGCGATCTGTTCCTCGGTGACCGATTCGTTCACCAGCCGGCCGCCATCCTGCGCGGTCGCCAGTTTCCGTTCTATGTCGGGGATTTCGCCGTAGAGAAGCTGCGAGGCGCGGCCGAGGTCGCCGCGGCGTTGCGCCACTTCCACTTCGCTGCGGGCCGCGTCCAGCCGTTCCTTGAGCTTCTGGTTTTCGGACAGCTTTTCTTTTTCGGCTTTCCAGGCGGCGGTCAGGGAGTCGGATTTTTCTTCCAGCCCGGCCAGTTCGTGTTCCAGTTTCTCCAGGCGGTCGCGGCTGGCAGTGTCCTTTTCGCGCTTCAGCGCCTCGCGCTCGATCTTGAGCTGCATGACGCGGCGGTCGAGTTCGTCCAGTTCCTCGGGTTTGCTGTCCACCTGCATGCGCAGGCGGCTGGCGGCTTCGTCCACCAGGTCGATCGCTTTGTCGGGCAGGAAGCGGTTGGTGATGTAGCGGTTCGACAGGGTTGCCGCCGCCACCAGCGCGCCGTCGGTGATGCGCACGCCGTGGTGCAGTTCGTATTTCTCACGGATGCCGCGCAGGATGGAGATGGTGTCCTCTACGCTCGGTTCGCCGACGAATACCGGCTGGAAGCGGCGGGCGAGGGCCGCGTCTTTCTCGACGTGCTTGCGGAACTCATCCAAGGTGGTGGCGCCGATGCAGTGCAGGGCGCCGCGGGCCAGTTCCGGCTTGATGATGTTGGAGGCGTCCATCGCCCCGTCGGCACGGCCGGCGCCCACCAGCACGTGCATCTCGTCGATGAACAGGATGATTTCGCCCTCGGCGGACTCGATTTCCTTGAGCACCGCTTTCAGCCGCTCCTCGAACTCGCCGCGGTATTTGGAGCCGGCGACCATGGAGCCGAGGTCGAGTGCCAGCAGCCGCTTGCCCTTCAGGGCTTCCGGCACGTCGCCGTTGACGATGCGGGTGGCCAGCCCCTCGACGATGGCGGTTTTGCCGACGCCGGGCTCGCCGATGAGGACGGGGTTGTTCTTGGTGCGGCGGGCGAGCACCTGGATGGTGCGGCGGATTTCCTCGTCGCGGCCGATCACCGGGTCGAGCTTGCCTTCGCGGGCCAGCGCGGTCACGTCGCGGGCGTATTTCTTCAGGGCGTCGAAGCTGGCCTCGGCGTTGGGGCTGTCGACCTTGCGGCCCTTGCGGATGTCGGCCACCGCCTTTTCCAGCGCCTGGGGCGTCGCGCCGGCGTTTTTCAGGACACGGCCGGCGGGGCTGTCGGAGGCGGCGAGCGCGATCAGCAGGCGGTCCTGGGCGACGAACTCATCGCCGGCCTTCTGCGCGGCCTGCTGGGCGGAGTCGAGCACCCGCACGAGACCGGGCGTGGCCTGGGGCTGGCCGGCGCCGCCGCCGGAGACCTTGGGCAGCTTGGCCACTTCGGCGTCGATGCCGGCGCGGGCGGTGCGGTCGTCGCCGCCGGCGGCGCGGATCAGCCCCGCCGCCGCGCCTTCCTCGTCATCCAGCAGCGCCTTGAGCAGGTGCTCGGGGGTAAGCTGCTGGTGGAACTCGCGAATGGCGATGGTCTGGGCGGCGTTCAGGAAGCCGCGCGACCGCTCGGTGAATTTCTGGATGTCCATATACTTCTGTCCCTGTCTCAGGCGACCCGGCGTCTCCGCCCCTGTTAAAGGCGACGGCGACGCTACTCTCGCCGGACGACATGGGGAATGATCCCCCCCGGCTCAAGGGGATCACCGATGCGCGTGGACGGTGGCTGTCGCACGCCGGCGTGAGCGCTGCCCGCTTTCACACGGAATTAAAACCTTCATGGGAGGCTTTGACGCGTCATAACCGGGACGCCATCCATGACCATCCGCACACGCATCCTGATCGGATTCGCGGTCGCCTTTGTTGCCTGCCTGGGTCTCGGCCTGTTCTCGCTGCAGCAAACCCGGCAGCTCAATGCCGTGGTGGTCCGCTTCGGGGGTGAATGGCTGCCCCATGTGACCGTGCTCGGCGATTTGCGGGCCGAGATCAACGACCATCACCGCTACGTGCTGCACCACGTCATCGTGGAGGACGCGAAGGTCTTGGCCGAGCTCGAAAGCAAGGTGACCGACGAGACCGAAATGATCGACCGCTGGTTCGAGGGGGCCGGTGCGAGCTTCACGACCGCCCAGCAGCGCGGCCTGCTCGCCGCCGCGAAGACCGCCTGGACCGATTACCGCGATTCCAGCGGCCCCGTGCTGGCGCTGTCGCGCGCCGGCAAGAAGCAGGAGGCGGAGGCGGCCATCGAAGGCGCCAACAGCGCCGCTTACCGCAAGCTGATCGACACCCTGAACACGATGCGCCAGTTGACCGTGCTGGAAGCCTGGACCGGGGTGGGCACCGCGGGCAGCACCTACGCAACCGGCTGGTGGCTGATCCTTGCCGCCATGGCGGCCTGCGGCGGGGTGTGCGCCGGCGGCGGGCTGCTGACTGTCAACAATGTCTGCCGCCCGGTGCTGGCGCTGGCCGGGCAGATGCGCCGTGTCGCCGCCCACGAACTCGACGTCCAGGTTCTTGGTCGCGATCGCCGCGACGAAGTCGGTGCCATGGCGGAGGCGCTGGAGCAGTTCCGCCAGGGCTTGGTCTCGGCCGAGCGCATTGGCGCCACACAAGCTGAGGAAAGCGCCGCCAAGGACCGCCGCACCGCCCGCGTGGCCGAGCTGGTCGCCGGCTTCGATGGTTCGGTGGGCGCCGTGCTGCAGACCCTCACCTCGGCTGCCGCCGAGTTGGACGCCACCGCCCGCAGCATGACCGGCATCGCCGCCGACACCACGCGCCAGGCCGGCGGCTCGGCCGAGGGGGCGCGGCAGGCCACCGCCAACGTGCAGACCGTGGCCGCCTCGGCCGAGGAACTCGCCGCCTCGCTGCGCGAGATCGCCCACCAGGTCGGCCGCTCGACGCAGATCGTCGGTCAGGCCACC
>CAIXDS010000168.1 GCA_903918195.1 uncultured Acetobacteraceae bacterium
CCGCCTCGCCGCCGATGCACGAACGCTCATGGCAGAGGGCGTCGCATTCGCTGCGATTTGTTCCAATGACGCTGATGCCTATCCCGGGGACTCCTTCGAGGCCATGCAGCGCTTCGCGCAGGCACACGCGCTTCCGTTTCCGTATCTGCACGACGAAGACCAGTTGGTGGCACGGGCCTATGGCGCCGTCTGCACGCCCGACTTCTTCGGCTATGACGCGAACCGCAGGCTCAAATACCGTGGCCGCCTTGATGAGGGTCGCACCAGCCCGCCGCCGCCGGGCGCGCGCCGGGAGTTGGTCGAGGCCATGCGAGCCATTGCGGCGACCGGCAGTGCGCCGGCCGGGCAAATTCCATCGATCGGCTGTTCCATCAAGTGGAAGTCAGGGGCGTGAGACCGATCGCCATGTGAATCGGTGCCGAGCCGCGGCGGATTCCGATGAATGCATGCGGTTTCGGCAGGGGGCACGGTCATATTGCACGCGCGGCCCAATCCGGATTTTCCGTTCAGGCGCCTGCTTGCGGTGATCAACCACGGCGACGCCTCGATTGAGGAACTGGCGCGGATGGCCGGCATACCCGGGCTAGCGGGCCAGTGGCAGGCGCACGCCCGACAAATGTTGCAACAGGACCGAAGCCCCCCGTGACGAGACGAGCACGGAGATGAGCCGTCTTACGTCGTCCCCTCAACGGCCCGGCGCGTTCTTCACCACCGGTACGATCGATTCGATCAGTCGGAGCATCTCCTCCGCTTTCGCAGGCATCCTCTCGGCGGGAAGGTTCATGCTTCCGACGAAACGGCCGCCCAACGTGTAGAGCGAAAGTTCCAGCCCGCTGCCGATGACCTCCGGGCGGCAGACGACGTCCCCATCCGGAGCCTCATGCCGCGCTCCGGCCACAAACTCGCGAATTTCCTCTATCCCGCCAACCTGCTGCCCCGCCTCGGCCAGGAAGTCGGCGATCTCGTCCTCGATCTCCGATAGGGGTACCAGGGCCAGCGGCACGCAGCCCACCGCGTTGAAGATCGCCGCCCTCCAGCGGTCGAAGGTGGCTGCCCGGGCCGCATCCTCGGGTGTTTTCTCGCCTTCCTGGGGTTCCCGTGGCGGGCCATTGGCGGTGACGTCATCCCAAAGCGGGACCGACCAGTCGACCTGCAGCCCGAGCAGGACGCCGAAGCCCTTCGCTGCCAGCTCGTCCGTGTCGGCCGGAGGCATGTCACGCGGCTCGATTCCTGCGACCATGTCGATCAGGACGCGGCGGACCGCGACAGGGTCGAGGGTGGCGAGCGCATCCGGCGAGCGCCACCCGGGGAGAAAGCTTGTGTCCGTGGTAGGGTCCAGAACATCCGCCGCGAGAAGGCTCTCGCGAAGTTCAGTTGCGTCCGGCACGTCATGCGGCGGCAGGGCGACGGGGAGGGCAGCCAACCCCGCCCAGCCTGAGGGACCGATCTCGCCCCCCTCGGCCACCAGCAGGAGCTCCCAGGTGAGATCGTCGGCCGCCTCCTCGCCGATGCGGTCTCTGGCCTTCCGTACCGCAAGGTCGAGGACGTCGTGCCGCCCGGTCGCCAGGAGCGCGTGCGCGAGTTCGTCGAATTCCGAGCCTTTCTCATCCTCCTCCGTGAAGGCTGCGACGAGGCGATCCGCGAGCGGGCCGGGCGCATTGCCGAGCGTTTCAGGAGGCCTTGCCAAGGTGGGGTCGACACCAAGCGCCTTGAGGGCGGCGGCGCCGCGAAGCAGGCTGCGGTCGCGCCACGCCCAGCGGTTTTCCTGCGTGTCGGCCCGCCCGGCCATCCAGCGCCGGAAGGAGGCGCGGTCCGCCCGCTGGACGAACACCCGCACCCCGGACGCGGCCAACTCGGCGGCAACGGCCAGGTTCACCGCGGCGACCGTGTCGAGATCGGTCTCGCCCGGCCGGAAGGTGTCCAGCGTATCGGCGTCCGGGTAGTGGGTCATGAGGATCGACTCCAGCGCGAGGGCGACGGCCCGTGCCCTGGCAACGGACTGCCCGACAATCTGGTCCTGCCTACCTGGTGGCTGCAACATGGCGAATCCTCGATAGGTCGCGGACCATGGCGGGCCAGCTTGGCCGAGGCAGTACATCCTCAAGGCACAAGCCGTCCCTGGTTGTTTGTCGCGAGGGACGGCGGCGAGGCCCGGTCAAAGGCGCACAGGAGCGGTATTGTAGCGTGTGAGCGGCTCGACCGCTGCCGTGCAGCCCAGTTGGCAGGCGTCGGCTTACGCTCAATTTGTTCGGCGGTAGAAACCTTTAATGGTTCATAGGGCTTGCGGTAGCCGTTCTCGTCGGCGATGGCTCGCGCTCTGTCCCAGTCCTTTCGATCAGGCTCCTGAAGCGCCGATCGTGCAGCATGTGCAGCTGAAAGCGAACACCTTGCTGAACGAAGTAATGAGTCACCGGGGTCGTCGTCAACGTTGCTGAACGATTGAGCAGGTCACGCACGCCATTGATCAGGCACAGCGCCCGCTGAACGGTTTAGCGGTGCGCTGACAGCAGGCTCAGGGCGATCAGGCGGCGCCAGGGTCCCCGCGATTTTTTTGACGGTCTCTCTCCCCGCTGTTCGCTCACCTGAAGGTCCGGAAGGGGGGCTGAACGGAACAACACCGTTTGTCACGGCGAGATCGACGCGTGACCCTCTTTGCCATCTGATCACAGCCACCCCCGTTCGCGGAAGCGCGCGAGATCGACACCGGGCGGAGCATACCAGCCGCCGGCGCGGTAGCGGGCACCGAGGCGCAGCGCGACCTCCTTGTTGCCGAACGGAATCCGCA
>CAIXDS010000169.1 GCA_903918195.1 uncultured Acetobacteraceae bacterium
CCGCCTCGCCGCCGATGCACGAACGCTCATGGCAGAGGGCGTCGCATTCGCTGCGATTTGTTCCAATGACGCTGATGCCTATCCCGGGGACTCCTTCGAGGCCATGCAGCGCTTCGCGCAGGCACACGCGCTTCCGTTTCCATATCTGCACGACAAAGACCAATCGGTGGCACGGGCTTATGGCGCCGTCTGCACACCCGACTTCTTCGGCTATGACGCGGACCGCAGGCTCAAATACCGTGGTCGCCTTGATGAGGGCCGCACCGCTCCGCCGCCGCCCGGCGCACGCCGGGAGTTGGTCGAGGCCATGCGTGCAATTGCGGCGTCCGGCAGTGCGCCGCCCGGGCAAATTCCATCGATCGGCTGTTCCATCAAGTGGAAGCCAGGGGCGTGAGACAGGCCGTCATGCAAATCGGAGCCGGGCCGAATCAGCTTCCCATGAAACCATGTGGCTGCCGACTTTTGGCAGTGTGAAAGTCACAATGTGCACTGGCAGGCCGTACCTGCCTCCCCACTTTCTGGGCTACCCCCTTGGTTGGACGCCTCCAGTCAGCCTCCATCTAAGCGATGGGAGTTGAAGCTGCCTCCTGCCGCGTCGTTCTATCTCTTCGGCTGGTCGGGCACGTTGGTGGCGGTCACCCGATTTTGGTAGAGTTCTGGCCGGTTCTCGCGAACCTGAGTACGGTGGTATGGCTGCACGAGAAGCTATGGAGGTCCGCGCTGCCGAGTTGGCGAAGCGTCTCGCTGTGGTCGAGCGCGAGCGCGCTGAGATCGTGGCTGCCCTTCAGGGCATCCGGCACGAACAACAGGCGTGCTGGACCGAGAAGGCGGAAGGGATCGACCAAGCCCCGGCTACCGCCGCCGTAACTGTGGACTCCTCCACGGCGAGCAAGATCGCCCTCTTCAAGAGCCTGTTTCGCGGGCGGCCGGACGTCTTCCCTCGCAGGTGGGAAAATCCTCGCGCCGGGAAGTCTGGCTACTCCCCGGCATGCCGGAACGAATGGGTCCGTGGCATATGCGCGAAGCCGAAGGTTCGGTGCAGTGAATGCACGCACCAGGCATTCCCGCCGGTGTCCGACGACGTCATCAGGAGTCACCTGCTTGGCCGGGATGTGTCCACGTCGAGCCGAAGCCACCAGGACTTCATCGCGGGTGTGTACCCGTTGCTGGCTGACGAGACATGCTGGTTTCTCGTGGCGGACTTCGACAAGCAGTCATGGGCCAAGGACGCCGGGGCATTTCTTGGCACGTGCCGCGCGAAAGGCGTTCCGGCGGCTCTCGAACGCTCGCGTTCGGGCAACGGGGGCCATGTCTGGATCTTCTTTTCCGATCCAGTGCCTGTCGCCGAAGCTCGCAAGCTTGGCGCACTTCTCATCACTGAAACCATGGAACGCCACCCGGAGATAGGGTTCGATTCGTACGACCGATTCTTTCCAAGCCAGGACACCATGCCGGCCGGCGGCTTCGGCAACCTCATCGCACTGCCGTTGCAGAACGCTCCAAGACAGAGCGGCAACAGCATGTTCGTCGACGACGAGCTTCACCCCCATCCCGATCAATGGGCATTTCTGTCATGCGTCAAGCGAATGACTCGTGGCGAGGTTGCGGTTCTGGTCGAGCAGGCCGCAGCGGCGGGCAAGATCCTTGGAGTCCGCCTGCCAATTGATGACGACGACGAGGAGCCATGGGCAACGCCTCCTTCGAAGCGGCGACCGGAGGCACGGATCACCAGCCCTCTCCCCGAAAAGGTCGAGGTGGTGCTCGGCAATCAAGTTTACGTCGATCGATCCGAACTCCCACCCGCCCTCGTCAATCGTCTGATCCGGCTTGCAGCCTTTCAGAATCCGGAGTTCTACAAAGCCCAGGCGATGCGCCTGCCCACATTTGGCAAGCCGAGGATAATCTCGTGCGCACGGCTCTTTGTCCGGCATGCGGCGCTGCCGCGGGGCTGCCTTGATGCCGTTCTTGACCTTCTCGCCACGCACGGCATCAAGACGGAGATGCGGGATGAGCGACAGGCTGGAACCCAGCTGGAGACAACGTTCCTCGGAAAGCTAACCTCCGAGCAGGAGATGGCAACCCGGACGCTGTTGGCACATGAGACGGGCGTGCTGGCGGCGACCACCGCGTTCGGAAAAACCGTTGTCGCAGCGAGAATGATAGCGGAGCGCGGCACGAACACGTTAGTACTCGTCCACCGCCAGCAATTGCTTGACCAGTGGGTGGCGCGGTTGGGCGCCTTCCTGGACCTCGATCGGGCTCGTATCGGCGAGGTCCGCGGCGGCAAGCGTAAGCCCACAGGAGCGGTCGATGTTGCCCTCATTCAGAGCATGGTCAAGCGCGGAGAGGTTTCGGACCTGGTTGCCGGTTACGGTCACCTGATCGTCGACGAATGCCATCACTTGTCAGCCGTCAGCTTTGAATCCATTGCGCGAGAGGCTCGGGCAAAGTTCGTTCTGGGCCTCTCGGCCACAGTGACGCGGAAGGACGGGCACCATCCCATCATTTTTATGCAGTGCGGACCGATACGATACCGCGTGGATGCGCGGAAGCAAGCCGCAGCCAGACCCTTCTCGCACAAGGTGGTCCTCAGGCCCACCGCCTTTCACGCTCCTCCCTCTGAGTCAGGGGCGCGCATCCCGATCCAAAGCCTCTATGGCCTCCTCGCTCAGGATGCGGTCCGCAACGACATCATCTTCAATGACGTCCTCCTGGCCCTGGAGGCAGGTCGGTCGCCGGTGGTAATAACAGAACGAAAAGATCACCTCCAAATGGTCGCAAGCCGCATTTCTCGCTTTGCGAAGAACGTCATCGTCCTTCGTGGTGGTATGACGGCGAAGGAACGTAAGCATTCCTGGGACACCCTTCAATCAGTGCCGGAAGGCGAGGAACGCGTGCTCGTGGCGACCGGCCGCTATCTCGGGGAGGGCTTTGATGATGCTCGGCTGGACACCCTGTTTCTGACCATGCCGATCTCCTGGCGCGGTACGCTTGCGCAGTACGCGGGCAGGCTGCACCGCCTGCACGATGCCAAGCGCGACGTCGTCATCTACGACTACGTCGACGCTGCTGAGCCAATGCTTGCAAGAATGGCCCAGAAGCGGCAGGCGGGCTACCAAAGTCTTGGTTACGTAGTGGCCGATGCACACGACGGTTTCGCGCAGGGCACCGGCGCGACGTTTCGGCGGGTCGATTCTGCCCGCGCCGGGCTGCCCGTTACGTCCTCCGGCATGACCGCAGTGCCCGCCGCCCATCTGCGTGCTGAGGCAGACCGGACCCGTCCGTGACGATGGCATCCGCTGCCGTTAATGCGCTGATTCTGAACGCCATTCACATCGGCGTCCTGCAAAGCAAGAGACCTTGTCACGGCGTAAGTGACCCGCGTCGGCCGGGCAGGGGGCGGCTTTCCGCCGCGAAACAAATCGCGCCGTTTGAGCCTAAAGCTGCTTTAGCGTAAGCTCGCGCGCAATGTATTGACGACGGTGCGGGAGCCAATGCGCCCGAAAAACTGTACCACCCGCCGACCGCTCCGGATCTCACGACACGACCGCGTCATGACGGCCGGCCGTTCAGCGCGCCTCAGTGCCGTCGCGCGATGACGGCCCAGCCGCCCGCCCTGCTCGCCGGCTATGCCACTTGGCTCGCCGATCTCAAAGTCAGCATTCGCGAGACGAGGGTGCGCGCCGCTCTTGCCGTCAACAGCGAACTTATCGGCCTGTACTGGCGGATTGGCCGCGACATCCGCGACCGGCAGGCGGGACACGGCTGGGGCGCCAAGGTGGTCGACCGGCTTGCTGCCGACCTGCGCGCGGAGTTCCCCGACTCGAGGGGCTTCTCGTCCGCCAACCTGCGCTATATGCGAGCGTTCGCGGACGCATGGCCCGATCCGGCAATTCTCCAACGGGTCGTTGGCAAATTGCCGTGGGGCCAGAATATCGAATTGCTGGCAGTCAAGGACTCGGCCGCCCGGCTCTGGTACGCCGAGGCAGCGCTCGAACACGGCTGGAGCCGCCCGGTCCTCGCCGCCCAGATCGACACCCAAGCGCACGCCCGCCAGGGCAAGGCTCTGACCAATTTCGCGCGGGTGCTGCCACCCGCGACGTCGGACCTCGCCCAGCAGGTGCTGAAGGACCCCTACCAGTTCGATTTCCTGACGCTACGGCAGGCCGCACGCGAGCGCGATGTCGAGCGCGCCCTGATCACCCGCGTCAAGGACCTGCTGCTCGAACTCGGTAAAGGCTTCACTTTCATCGGCAGCCAGCATCATCTCGAGGTTGGCGGGCAAGATTTTTACGTCGACCTGCTCTTCTACCACCGCAAGCTGCGCTGCCTTATCGCCGTCGACCTGAAGACGGGGCCTTTCCAGCCGGAGCACGCCGGCAAGATGAATTTCTATCTCGCGGCGCTGGATGATCACGACCGCGAGCCGGACGACAATCCAAGCATCGGCCTGATCTTGTGCCGCGAGCGCAACCGCGTCGTCGTCGAGTATGCACTTCGCGGCGTCGATGCACCGATCGGCGTTGCCCGCTACCAACTGATGCTGGCCGATGCCCTGCCGGCGCAACTGGCCGAGTCCCTCCCCACGTCTGACGAGCTTGAGCCCGGTATTCTGCCCGATGCCGGAGGCGGCGATGAATGAACGGCCTTGCCCGTCCGCGACGCGTCTCGGGCGTCCACTGATGATTGCTGGGCCGACCGGGAGGATGGCGTTCCGGTCTCGCGTACACTCCCGCGTTCCGACGCCCACCGGGACGAGTCCGCTTCGGAGGCGATGGCCAAGACGGCAGGATGACGGCAATGGGCGCCGCCCTGCCGGACGGCCCCCGCATCCACAACCCGAGGCACTCCTTCGCTTCGACCCTGGCGCACGCCGGCACACCCCTGTACGAGATTGGCGTCGTGCTGGGGTATTCGCAGTTGTCGAGCACGACGCGCTATGCCACCACGGGCCCCAGCGTCTTCCGGACCGCCGCGACCGCCTCCAGGGGCGTGGAAGCTTCTGCCCGAACCCGGCGCCGGCATCGCGGCGCGGCTGAGCGTTTGCGCATGCTTGAGACGCGGCCGCCGCGCCCGCCCGCGGGCTGGTGCCGCTGGGCGGCACGCGCTGCATTTGACCGCTGCGCGGACGCCGGGCACCACCCCATACGGGGCGCCCGGCCGTCCCAACGCGACCGCAGCCGCTTGGAGTGCAGGAATGACCGACGAGACGCTAACTGCTGAGGCCATCCTGGATGCGCTGGTCACCGCCGACAGGAATCTGCCACGCGCGGCGCTGCGGCAGGCCATCGATCGCTGGCCGGAAATCAGCCCACACCTGCTCGCCCTGCTGGAGGCAGCTGCCAACGGCACCGACCGCTCCGACCGCGCCGCCGCCATTCTGTCCTTTGGCATCTACCTGATGGCTCAGGTCTGCGAGCCGCGAGCCTTCCGTCCCCTCTGTGCCCTCGGCACCGCGCGCGACTTCCTGGATCGGGCACTTGGTGATGGCATCACCGAGGATCTGGCGTGCATCCTCGTGCGCCTCTTCGACGGCGACCAGGCTCCGCTGCGCGCGCTGGTTGAGGCCGAGTCGGCCGACGAGTTCGCGCGGAGTGCCGCACTGGAGGCGCTGTCGTGGCTGACCGCTACCGGCCGGATCGGCCGCGGCGAGACGGCGGGCTACCTGCGCGGTCTGTTCACCGACTTGCAGCCGCAGCAACCAGGCCAGGAGAATGTCGTCTGGGCAGCCTGGCAACTGGCCATCTCCTGCCTGGGCCTGGAAGATCTTGCGCCGCTGGTTGAACAGGCGTTCGAGCGGAGGCTAATCCACCCGTCTTTTCTCGCGCTGAAGGACTTCCAGGAGGACCTGCGCAAGGCGCTGGATGCGACGGAGCCCACGTCGGTGTTCCCGCCTGCCCTCGAAGACATCGGTCGGTTTGGCGACGTGGTGGCGCTCATGTCCGGCTGGCCATGGTTTCAGCCGCAGGCGGCGGCGCCGAAGAAGCCCCGGGAGGCGCAGTTCGTGCCGTCCACCGCGCCCGCTCGCAACAAGCTGCGCGACGTCGGACGCAACGATCCTTGCCCAAGCGGCAGCGGGAAGAAGTTCAAGAAGTGCTGCCTGGGAAAGACCGCATAACAGCGGAAGAAGTCGGCGGGGCCCCGGCAAGTGCCACTACGGCGGTGACCGGCATCGCCCGGACGGCGCGTCCCGTGGACCCGCCGTGATTTCGAATCCTGGATTGCCGGCGACCTCGCCCACATCGGCGCGGCGGTGGACGAGGCGCTGTCGCGCGCGGGCGTGCCGGCGGAGGCGGTGGACCATGTCTTCCTTACCGGCGGCACATCGTTCGTGCCGTCGGTGCGGCGGCTGTTCGAGGCGCGCTTCGGCGCCGGGCGGCTGACGGCTGGGGGCGAATTCGTCTCGGTCGCCGAGGGTCTGGCGCTGATCGGGGCGGACGCGGGATAGCGAGTGGATGGGTCCTGGGGCACCGGGATAAGCAAGTCAGTGAGGCCAGGGCTCCGCTGGACCCGCAAGGGGCCGAGAGGCCCCTTGACCCCATTCGTTAAGAAAGTCATTGGTTCCAAGGGCTTTGCCCTTGGTGGTGGCGGGCAGGCCCTGGCAAGGAATCGTCCCACGATGACCGGTGCGGCGATCGGCATTGATGTCGGCACCTCGGGCGTGCGAGCTGCCTTGGTGGATGCAGCCGGCGCCCCGCTCGCCGTCGGTTCCGCGCTGCTTGCGCCCGCGCAGCGTCGCAATCCCGCTTCCTGGTGGCGCACGGTGGAGGCGGCGCTCGCCGCGCTGCATGCGGCCGCCGATCTTTCCGCCGTGGGCGGCATCGCCGTGGACGGCACCTCCGGTACCATCCTGATGCTCGACGATGCGGGGCGGCCGGTCGGCGAGGCCAGCCTCTACAACGATCCCGCCCCCGAAACCGCGGTGCGCGCCGTCGTCGCGGCGGCCCCCGCCGGCAGCGCCGCCCGCGGGGCTGCATCGCCTCTGGCCAAGCTGCTCGCGATGGAGGACATGCCCGGCACAGCGCGGCTTGCCCATCAGGCCGACTGGATTGCCGCCCGGCTCGGCGCATCGCCGGGCATCAGCGACGAGAACAACGCGCTGAAGACCGGCTACGATCCGGTGCTGCGAAGCTGGCCCGGCTGGCTGCGCGATCTCGGCATCCGCTTCGCCCTGCTGCCCGAGGTGGTGGAGCCCGGCACGCCGGTGGGGACCATCGATCCGGCGCTCGCCGCCCGTTTCGGCCTGCCCGCTGACGCGGTCGTCGCCGCCGGCACGACGGACGGCTGCGCGGCCTTCCTGGCGACGGGCGCCGATGCGGGGGGCGAGGCGGTGACGTCACTCGGCTCCACGCTGACACTCAAGCAGCTTTGCGACGGGCCGATC
>CAIXDS010000170.1 GCA_903918195.1 uncultured Acetobacteraceae bacterium
CGGGCGATGATCGAGGAGCAGATCGCCGCCTGCGTCGGCATCGCGCTGCGCGTCGATTCCGACGACCGCATCACCCGCAAGCGCCTTGAGGCCATGAAGGAGAAACTGGCCGAGAAGCTGGCGGCGATGAAGGGACGGCGCGACGACATGGTAACGCTGGAGGAGATGGGAATCGACCAGATCATCGTTGACGAAGCGCAGCAGTTTCGCAAGCTCGGATTCTCAACCAACCAGGTGAACCTGAAGGGCGTCGATCCGGAAGGTTCACAGCGGGCGTGGGATTTGTTCGTGAAGGCACGCTACCTCGATCGCAAGCGCCCTGGCCGTGCGCTGATCCAGGCCTCGGGCACACCGATTACCAATACCTTGGGCGAGATGTACACGTTATTACGGTTCCAGGCGCCGGAAGCGCTGCGGGAACGTGGGGTGCATGAGTTCGACGCCTGGGCGTCGGCTTTCGGCGACACTACCACCGAACTGGAGCTGCAGCCCAGCGGAACCTACAAGCCGGTGACGCGCTTCGCCGCCTTCATCAACGTCGCTGACCTGATGATGATGTTCCGCTCCATCGCCGACGTGGTGCAGAAGTCCGACCTGCGCGGCCATCTGACGCTGCCGCGCATCCGTGGCGGCCAGCGCCTGCTGGTCACCGCCGAGGCAAGCCCGGCCTTCAAGGACCATCAGCGCCACCTTGCGGGACGGATCGCGGCGATCGAATCCCGCACCGGCCGGGTGCAGAAGGGTGGCGACATCCTGCTGGCGGTCATCACCGACGGAAGGCACGCCGCCATCGACATGCGGCTGGTCTGGCCTGACAGCGGCGACGAGCCGGCGAACAAGCTCAACAAGCTGATCGACAACGTGCACCGCATCTGGACCGAGACCGCGGCGCAGAGCTACATGCGGCCGGACGGCACGCCGTATCCGATCCCGGGCGGCGGGCAGATGATCTTCTCCGACCTCGGCACGATCAATGTCGAGGCCACGCGTGGCTTTTCGGCCTATCGCTGGATCAGGCAGCAGCTCATCGCCCGCGGCGTTCCCGCCGGCGAGATAGCTTTCATGCAGGACTACCAACGCTCGGCAGATAAGCAGCGGTTGTTCGCCGATTTCCGGGCCGGGCGCGTGCGGGTGCTGATCGGCTCGTCGGACACGATGGGCACCGGCGTCAACGTGCAGCAGCGGCTGAAGGCCCTGCACCATCTCGACGTGCCGTGGCTGCCGAGCCAGATCGAGCAGCGCGAGGGACGGATCGAGCGGCAGGGCAACCAGCACGACGAGATCGACATCTGCGCCTACGCCACGCTCGGCTCGATGGACGCCACGATGTGGCAGAACAACGAGCGCAAGGCGCGGTTCATCGAGGCGGCGCTGTCCGGCGACCGCGCCATCCGCCGGCTGGAGGATGTCGGCAGCCAGGCCAACCAGTTCGCCATGGCCAAGGCGATCGCATCGGGTGACAGCCGGCTGATGCAGAAGGCCGGACTCGAAAGCGAGATCGCCCGGCTGCAACGCCAGCGCGCGGCACATGTGGACGATCAGCACGCCATCCGGCGGCAAATCCGCGACGCGACGCGCGAGCAGGACCACGCCCAGCGTCGGATCGCGGCGATCACGACCGACCTGGCCCGGCGCCTGCCGACCCGCGGCGACCAGTTCACCATGGAGATCGAGGGGCGGACGATCAAACAGCGCAGGGTCGCCGGTGCCTCGCTGCTGACGAAAATCCGCCTCGCCGCGCGGGCGCGCGATCCCCGCTGCTGGACGGTCGGCCGCATCGGCGGCTTCGACCTGACCTGCGACATCCGCGCCGCCCGGCAGGACGCGCGGCTGGAGCCGGACCTTGTGCTGGAACGGACCGACTTCGCGCAGCCCATCGCCATCGACGGCGAAACCACGGCGGCCGGGCTCCTCGCCCGGCTGGAGCACGCGCTCGACCGGTTGGAAACCGACCTGGAAGAACATCGCCGCCGCGTCACCGACGCGCAGGTGCGGCTGGCCGGCTACGAGCCGCGCCTCGGCGAGGGGTTCCCGCTGCAAGGCGAACTCGATGCCAAGCTCGCCCAACTCGCCGACATCGAGATGGACCTCGCCGCC
>CAIXDS010000171.1 GCA_903918195.1 uncultured Acetobacteraceae bacterium
GTTGTATCTGGAGATCGCGACCCGAAGCGCCGCCTGCTGCCCCTCATGGGTGTCGCCGCCGGCATAGTCGCCGACAAGAATGACGGCGGCGGCCGCAACCGACTTGCACGGATCGAAGGCGGCTTCCAGCGTCAGCCCGAGACTGGCGAAGTTGCCCGAGTTGATCTGCATGATGCCGACGTCAACCGAGTGACCGGCTTCGAGCAGTTTTGACGCTATCTGGATCGCAATGTCGCGGGTCGCGGGAACACCACTGGTTCCCGTCGTGTTGTCGTTGATCGACAGCGGCTGAAAACCGCTCTCGGTCCGCGCGATCGCGGCCAGAGTGGACGGCGCAACAGACGCGCCGCAGCGCAAAGCGAGCTGACCGAACTCGGCGACGCTGAGCGGATCGGCCCGTGCCGGGCCAGAAATCGCAATCGCGGCAGCAAACGCAGCCGCGACAGCGGCCCGTGCCCTATGTGGTCCGGGAGCCTCGCCGCACGGCGCGCCGAGCGCATGATGGGCCCGGAATCGCTGATTGCGCAATGACATACCAGAAAACACACAGTTCACCCACGGTGGGGGATTGTAGTTCCCCGGTTGGCCAGCTCATTCGTTGGCGTCGGCGGCGTAGAAACACGAATGATCGCGGTGACGCAACCGTAAATTGCAACCTTTTTCGTGCACGCACTCCGATTTCCTGCGCCGCAGCGCCATCTTGTGTTCATACCGATTCGATATTACTTCTCATTGTCTCCCACGATTAAAGACGGCTTGACTCTTAATTGAGACACGAGCGGAAGGGGATACCGAGACCGGTGTGGTCAACGGTAAAATGCGCCTACAAACGTGTGGATTTCGTACGGAACGAGTTGCATTTATGCATTACGGCGCGTCCCCCTGTGAGATTGTGGCCGCGCCGCCTGGCGCGCAAACCGCAGCGGACCGTTCCGGAAGATCTCGTTCAGATCGACGACACGTGGGTGCCGGGCCGACTCGAATCGGGCATCATATTTCTGGCCATCGATGAAAGGAGGCTCCGGTGCCGCGGCTGGATTCCAAACACCCCGGCGCACACAAGCCGGGCAAGACCCCACACCGTACAGCCGCATTCCGCGAGACCGCCCGCGATATCGTCCACAAGGACCGCTACGACCGCCGCGCCGGCATGAGCGTGGATACGGCCGGCGCGATTGCGCGCGCGTTGGAGCGCGCCTACGTTCAGGGCTTCATTGATGCCCAACAACCATCCCCGGCCGCAACCGACGACATACCGGAGGCCAGCCGGAACTCTTCAGGGAAGTCAGACGAGGCGGTCGAATGGATTCTGATTCCGCCGCGGCCACGCGACGCATTCTGGACCATCTGCCTGTTCGCACTCGGGCGCGAGACGCCGGTTACGGAGAACGCGTCCGGGCATCTCGTTGCCGTCCAGAGGCCAAGCGGCAGGCCGGGCTGGAAACTGGTCTCGCGTGACGGCCTCGAAAAGCCATTCGGGCACGCCACGATCCTGCCCCTGCTGCGGCTCGGGCTACTCGATCCGCAATATGAGCCGGACAGGCGCCTGGTCATCAGCCCGTTGGGCCGGGCAACGTGGCAGCGCTTTGTCGAACGCGGCGGGCAGTATCCGGAAGACCTGACATCGCCCTTCGACGACGGGGATGCCCCATGATCTCCCTGCCACCCGACATCACCTTCGAAAAGCGGCCCCTGCCAGGGGGTGAATGGGCTTACGAGTTCCGTCACCGCACCCTGGGTGCGCTCGGGCGCATCCTGCTGCAGGGCCTGCCCGGAGGCCGCACCACGCACATCTCCTGCGAAGTGGCCGGCGACCCGGCTGACCCGCGGACGGCCGAGCGCCGCGCGATCTTCGAGCCGCTCGGGCTGGAGATCGCACGGCAGATGGAGCAGATCGTGGGATCCCCCACCGACAAAGGGCCGATCGTGCCGCCGGCACCGCCCGTCGATCCGGGCGAAGTGGTGGAGAGCAAGCTGATGCAGTGCAGCACCTGCAACGCCTTCGTGGCCATGCTGGTGTTCGCGCCAGGGGCTACCGACGCGGGACGCTTCGAGGACTATGCGCGGTGCATGTATCCGGAGTACTCCCGCCGCGATCTGCCGACCTGGATCA
>CAIXDS010000172.1 GCA_903918195.1 uncultured Acetobacteraceae bacterium
ACAGCGTCCGCTCGGTCCTCCCGACCGCGCGCAAGGCGCGCGACAAGGCGTTGCCGGCCCCCGCTGCCGAAAGCTTGCGCAGGATGACGGACGGAACGACCGCGCCTGCCTCGATCGAGGCCTTGAGCCGCATGAGTTCGGTCCACTGGCTGACGATCGCCGCGGTTTCGATTGCATCGCCGATCAGCGGCTCGAGCACTGGATAGGTGCCCGGCTTCTCGACCGTGTAGAGCTTGCGGTCTTTCAGATCCTTGATGCGCGGAGCGAAGCGGTAGCCGAGCAGGTGGCAGAGGCCGAACACGTGGTCCGTTGCGCCGGCGGTATCGGTGTAGTGCTCGGCGATGCGCAGGTCGGTCTGGTGGGCATGGTGGTGCAGCCCGTCGAGGACGTAGGGGGCCTCGCTCATCGTTGCAGAGATGACCCTTGTGTACATTGGCCCCTAGCCGCCCGACACGTGGGTGTAGAGGACGGCGCCGGGATTGATGCCGTATTTGGCGTTGACGGAACCGCCGGATTCGGCGCGTCCGGCTGCCCGGAAATATTGGCCGTCCGAGGAGGATGTGGTCCCGTCGTCCCAGATCGCGGCCATCGGGTGCCGGTGATGCGCGTTGATGATCGCGGCGCGGGCGGCGACATAGTTCTCGTCGCTGATGTGCCATTGCGCCACGTTGACCAGGTGGAGATAGCCGAGGCCGCGCGACGCGTCGGCCATGCGGGCGAGGCCGAGGTTGGTGCCGTCGGCGAGGATCGCTGCCAGGAGCGCGGGGATATCGGCAGCCGGATTGCCGGTCCGCAGATGGGTGAACCGGTCGGCGAAGCCGGTCCAGCCGTTGACGTCGCTCAAGACCTCGGTGATCCGCGCGCGCGGCAGCATGCCGTTCAAGCGCAGGGCCAGGTCGCGTGCGGCGTCTGGAACAACCAGCGGAATCCTGGCGATGTAGAGCTTGCCGTCCTCGATTTCGACGCCGTCAAGATCGCCCCGCGATGCCCGGTCGGCCACGAAATTCAAGCGTTCGTGCAGTGTCGCGGCGCGGCCGGCGACATAGCGGGCCGGGTCGGTCTCGCCGCCGATGCCGGTGTCCCGCACCGCCTCGGCCGGCAGCAGGTAGTCCTCAAAGGCGCGGTAATCGCGGCTCCCGGCGACCCAGATGCCGCTGCCTTTCAGCCGCTCGCGCAGCGTGGCGAGGACAGCGGTTTCGTAGAGCCGCCGGTCCGCCTTGCCGTTCGCGAAGACCAGCTTGCGCCACTTCGGCGGCAGGAACGTAGACGGCGGCCGGTCCGGCAAAACGCGCGTGCTGTCGCGGTCCATCCCCTTGAGGAGTTCGATGGCAGCCAGGACAGGATCGTTCGGCGTGCCCGACCGGAAGTCGAACGCCTTGAGGAAGCGCGGGCTGAACCGCCGCAGGACGCCGTAGCGCTCGGCCGCGGTGATGAGAATGTCCTGCTCCGCCACGTTGGCGACGGACCCGATGACCGGGAGCACGTCATCGAGTTTCTTCATACCGACTTCGCGGTCGACGACGGCGACCCCCTCCTCGCCGGTCTCCTTGGCGAGTCGGAGCGCGGCGATGGTGCGGCGGAACAGCAACAGCGCCTTGGCCACGTCCTGGCGGGTGGCCTGGAATCGCCGCTCGTCCCGGCCCCGCGCCCTGGTGAACAGCGTGCCCATGTACTTCTCGAACATGGCGAGGGTCACGTCGGACAGCCGGGTCTCGAGGCTGGCGGCCTGGGCCACGAGCATGGCCGTCCGCCGCGCCGGTTCCAGATCGGCTATGTGTTGCACCGTCATGATCGCCCCTTCGTTGATCAGGCGGTTGAGGCGGTCAGGGTGGATTCGCCCGGCATGTCCGCGGCCGATTCCCAGGCCGCGCGCGTATTCGAGGCGGTCGAGCAGCGCAACGATATTGGATGGGGCGGGCGACTCCGAGTAATCCCTCAGCCAGGCAAAGCGGGAGCAGCGGAGATCGGGATCGATGGCCAGCAGCTTTTCGAGTGCTTCCCGCTCGGCGGCGGTCAGGCCATCCGCCAGGGCTTCGAAGACCTTTTTCCGGGCGCGCGCCCGCCCGGCCAGCCCGGTCCGCTCCAACACCGCTACCGTGGGGAGGAGCACGTTGTTTGCCCGCAAATAGGCGATCATCGCCCGGACGATCGGCTCCCCGCGGTCGGTGGCCCAGGCTGCATCCGCGGCCGCCTTCAGGCAGGCACGCCAATCGGCGAACCCGAAGCTGCGAAGTTGCAAATACCTCTGAAGCTCGACCGCATGTTCCCGGCGCGTCTGGTCCCGGAGCGCGTAGTCACCGAACTGGGCCGATGGCAGCCCGAGTTGATGCGCTATGAAGGCTATCATCTCCAGGGGAGGATGCTCGCCCGGCCCCATGCCCTCGCCAGGATGGCGCAGGAGGCACAGTTGAGAGCCTGTTTGACCAGAATCATCCGTCGTGCCTTGATCTGTCACAGGCGGTTTTGGAGGGGAGTGGTCGTCAATCTTCCCGTGGTTGGCCTGACGGAAAACCGTCAGGATTTGTGAAGTGCCTTGCCTTTTGAGCA
>CAIXDS010000173.1 GCA_903918195.1 uncultured Acetobacteraceae bacterium
ATCGACCCCGACTGGCAGCCCCAGGTCATCTCCATCATTCGTGTCAAGCGCAACGTGTTGGTCCGCAACAGCAAGACCGGGCTGTGGAAGCGCTCGGTCGAGGTCGCCTTCTACATCGCTAACACACGCCTCACCGCCGCTTGTCCGGCGACAATCAGGATGGTTCTCAGCGACAATCAGGATGGATGACGCCGGGTTTGGCGGCGGGTCGGGCGTAGCCCGGCCGTAAGCCGAACTCTGCGTCAACGCGGTCCCCTGCGGGGGATCGGCCTGCGACTCCGTGACGCGTGCCGAATGTCGGGGTTCTCAACTTTCCGGAAGAGCCCCCGGTGACCGGCAATCACATCACGGATCAGCAGGTGAGACTGTATATGGACCTCCGTCGAACCCTCCCGCGCGAGGCCGCCGCCGCCAAGGCGGGCCTCAGCGCCACCACCGGCGCTCGGCTTGATGCCGATCCCCGGTTGCCCTCGCAGAAGCAGACCACGCGCGGTCGTCGCCGGCCGGACCCGCTGGCGGCGATCTGGGACAACGAGATCGTCCCCATGCTGAAGGCGGTGCCCGGTTTGCGCCCGGTCAGCATCGTGGCGGAGATGCAGCGCCGCCATCGCGACCTGCCGGCCGGGACACGCCGCACCTTGGAGCGCCGGGTGCGAACCTGGCAGGCGCTGTACGGACCCGAACGCGACGTGATCTTCCGCCAGGACCATCCGCCGGGAAAGCAGGGGCTGTCGGACTTCACCGATACCACCCAACTCGGTGTCACCATCGCGGGCGTGCTGCTTGCGCATCGGCTCTATCATTTCCGGCTGGCGTTCTCCGGCTGGCAGCACGCCGAGGTGGTGCTCGGCGGCGAGAGCTTCGTGGCCTTGGCCGAGGGATTGCAGAATGCGTTGTGGGCGCTTGGCGGTGCGCCGCAGGAGCATCGCAGCGACAGCCTCTCGGCAGCGTTTCGTAATCTCGACCGCGACGCCGCCGAAGACCAGACCAAGCGCTACGAAGCTCTATGCAGTCACTACCGGATGACGCCGACCCGCAATAACACGGGTGTTGCACACGAGAATGGCGCGATCGAGTCCAGTCACGGCCACCTAAAGGTAGCTTTGGAACAGGCCTTGTTGCTGCGTGGCAGTGCCGAGTTCGCTGACCTGCCGCTCTACCGCCGCTTCGTTGCAGAAGTGGTCGGCCGCGCCAACGCCAACCGACGCCACGAGATGGAGATCGAGCGGCCGCTGCTCACCTCGCTGCCGCCGCGCCGCACCACCGACTTCGAGGAAGACCTGGTCACCGTCACCCGCAGCGGCGGCTTCCTGCTGCGCCGCGTCTTCTACACCGTGCCGTCGCGGCTGATCGGCCATCGGCTGCGCGTACGTATATATGATGACCGGATCGACTGCTTCCTCGGCGGCGAGCCGGTGCTGGCGTTGCGGCGCGGTCGGGCACCACAAGGCCGCGCCATGCGGGGCCGCACCGTCCACGTGGTCGACTACCGGCATGTCATCCACGCGCTGCGCCGCAAGCCGCAGGCGCTGCTCAACCTGGTCTATCGCGATCAGCTTTTCCCCCGCACCGCGTTCCGCAACACCTGGGACGCGCTGATCACCGCCGAGCCGCCGCGCGCCGCCTGCAGGACTATGGTCGGCCTGCTCGCGCTCGCCCACGAGCGCGGCTGCGAGGCGGAACTGGCGGCGGAGCTGGACGCGATCCTCGGCGCCGGCGCCCTGCCGGACCTCAAAGCCCTGGAGACACAGTTCGTCCCGGCCAAATCCAGCTCGCCGCACGTCACCGTCGCCCTGCCATCGGCGGGAACCTACGACGCGTTGCTCGGCGATGATGCCGTGGAGGTCTCGGCATGAGCAAGATCACCGTCGACACCGCCCGGCTGCCGCTGCTGCTGAACGAGTTGCGGCTGCCGGCCATCAGCCGCCTCTGGCAGGACATCGCCACGCGGGCCGACAAAGAGGGCTGGCCTGCCGCGCGGTTCCTCTCGGCGCTCGCCGAGCTCGAGGTGGCCGAGCGTGCCAGGCGCCGCATCGAGCGTCATCTGGCCGAATCCCGGCTGCCGCCGGGCAAGACGCTCGACGGCTTCGACTTCAATGCCTTGCCGATGCTCAGCCGCGCCCACGTCATGGCGCTCGCCGCCGGCGACACCTGGCTGGCCAAGGGCGCCAATCTGCTGCTGTTCGGCCCGCCCGGCTGCGGCAAGAGCCACATCGCGGCAGCGCTCGGCCGGGCGCTGATCGAGAACGGCCGCCGCGTGCTGTTCATGCGTACCACCGACCTCGTCCAGCGCCTCCAGGCGCTGCAACTGGCGGCGGCCATCGGCAAGCTCGACAGGTTCGATCTGTTGATACTTGACGATATTGCCTACGTCACAAAAGACCAGGCAGAGACCAGCGTATTATTCGAGCTGATTGCTGCTCGTTACGAGCGCCGCTCTCTGATGATCACGGCAAACCAGCCATTCGGGGACTGGAACAAGGTGTTCCCCGATCCGGCAATGACCGTCGCCGCCATCGACCGCCTGGTCCACCACGCCACCATCTTCGAGATGAACGTCGAAAGCTACCGGCGGCGCACCGCCATCGCACGCAAGACCAAGCCCGACCGGCAGTCGGGCGACAGTTCCCCCTGATCTCTCTGCCTCCCTGATTGTCGCGGCCTTATGTAGCAGCCGCCACCCACCTAATCTTGTCAACGAAATTAATGGGTTGTACTATTCCCCTGCCTGTGCCAGGAAGGACGCCGAGTTGGTTCGCTCGGCGGGGTCATCATGGCGCAACACTTTCTGCTTTC
>CAIXDS010000174.1 GCA_903918195.1 uncultured Acetobacteraceae bacterium
CGCCGGCTTTGTCGGGCGCGGCATGACGCTGCAACTGCCGGCGCTGAAGACGCTGATCGGCGAGGCGTTTGCCCATCCCGGGTTCTCCTTCGTCGAGGTGATTTCCGACTGCACCGAGATATTTGGCCGCAAGAACGACCTCGGCTCGGCGCCGGAGATCATCCTGCGCCAGAAGGGCAGCATGCGCCCCGACACCTACGGCAACATCGTGGACCAGCCGTTCCGCGCCAATGCCCCGCGCACCGGCGTGCTGGTGCGCAACGACCGGCCGGAATATGGCGCCGCCTATCGCGCCGCGGTGGCCGCGCGGGGTGCGCCATGAGGATGACGGACATGGATGAGCGGACCGGCGGCGGCGTGCAACTCCGCTTCGGCGGCAGCGGCGGGCAGGGCTTGCAGCTTTCGGCGAAGATTCTGGCGGCGGCGCTGCTGCGCGCGGGGCGGACGATCGCGCTGTCGCAGAGCTATGAACCGACCTCGCGCGGCGGCGTCAGCCGGTCCGACATCGTGGTGGGCGAAGGGGCGGAGCCGGTGGATTATCCGCTGGCGACGGAACTCGATTTCCTTGTCCTGCTCGACGATGTGGCCGTGCCGTCGTCGCTGCCGCTGATGCGGGCCGGCGGGCTGGTGCTGGCCGATGCCGCCCGGGTCGATATCGCCGGGGGCGGCGGATTCGTGCTGACGCCGCTGCCGTTCATTGCCTTGGCGCGCTCTCTCGGCAATGAGCGCGTCGCCAACATCGTGGCCCTCGGCGCGCTGATCGGCGCTTCCGGCGTGTGCGCCACCGACATGATCGCGGCTGCGATCCGGGAGGAAACGCCACGAAAGTTCGTCGAGATCAACCTGGAGGCGCTCGCCCTGGGCCAGCGCATCGCGCCGGTGCCGGTGGCGGCATAGAGCAAACGAGTCACGGAAAGCGGGGCCGACCCCAGGCGTTCCGTGCCGATCCTCCATCGGGTAACGCGCCCAGCCCTCAAACGGGGGCTTGCAGCAGCGTCTCGAGGACGAACCGGCGGATGTCGGCCTTCGCCAGTTTGCCAATGCTGGTCTTCGGCAGCCGTTCAGCGAACACCACCTCCCGCGGATGCTTGTATCGGGCCACCCGGTCCTGGAAGAGTCCAAGTACGGCATCGGCGGTAAGGCGGGCGCCCGGACGCGGCACGACCACGGCCACGGCCACCTCCCCCCAATGCTGGTCCGGCCGGCCGACCACGGCCGCTTCCTCGATGGCGGGCGACTCTTTCAGGATGGCCTCGAGGGCGGCAGGGTAGATATTTTCGCCTCCCGAAATGATCACGTCCTTCTTGCGGTCATCAATAACAAGAAACCCGTCTTCAGTGAGATGACCGATATCGCCGGTGCGGAACCAGCCGTCGTTCAGCGCTTCGCTTGTGGCGGCTTCGTCGCGCCAGTAACCGGCCATGATGTTGCGGCCTTTGAGCAGGATTTCGCCGGACTGGCCTGCGGCCACGTCATTATCCCGGGCGTCCACCAGGCGCATCTCGCAGTGGAGGGCGCAACGGCCGGCCACGCCGACCTTGCCGCTGTCGGCAACCCGCTGGAACACCGACACAGGCCCGGTTTCGGTCGAGCCAAAGACCTGGATGACCGGAATCCCGCGCGCCTGGATGGCGTGCACCAGCACCGGCGGAATGATGGTCGATCCCGTCGAGATGCAGCGCAGTGACGACAGATCGGCAGTGAGCCAGCGGGGCTCGGCCAGCATCATGTCAAGCTGCGTTGGCACCAGCACCGTCAGCGTGATGCGCTCGCGAACCAGCGTCTCCAGTGTGGCCGCGGGATCGAACCGGCGATGCAGGGTGACGGTGGCGCCGGCATGCAGCGCCGGCGTCGTCTGGATGTTGAGCCCGCCCACGTGGAACATCGGCAAGGTGGTCAGCACCCGGTCCTGGCTGGTCAGGTCATGCATGTGGGTGCTGTTGATGGCATTCCAAAGAAGTCCATCCTGGGTATGGATCGCACCCTTGGGTTCGCCGGTGGTGCCGGAGGTGTAGCAGATCAGGACCGGATCATCGCTCCCGCCCTCGCCGCTGGTCAGCGGCGATGCGTCCTGGACCAGCGCATCCCAATCGATCCACCCTGGCCGCGCCCCTCCCGTGCAGGCGAGTTTGGGACCCCGCAGAATTACGCCCTTGGCGGCGATCGCATGGGCGAACGGCGGCTCCATGATCAGCAGGCCCGGCTCGAAATTTGCCGTCACAGCCTGATGCTCGAGCGGCGTAAGCCGCCAGTTCAGCGGCACGAAAATGGCGCCAAGGCGCGCACAGGCGAACAGCAGGCCGATGTTCTCGATACTGTTCAGGCCAAGCCAGCCGACCCGATCGCCGCGCCGGACGCCCAACTCGGCGAGGGCGCCGGCGGTGCGCGCGATGGTGTCGGCCAGGTCGCCATAGCTGAAGGTGGCTCCTTCGTAGCGGACGGCCGGCTTAGCGGCGTCGAATGCGGCCCATCGTTCGATCCAGTCGGAAAGATTCATCGCTCCGATCTCCACACCCGCTTCAATCCCACCACTCCCCGACCAAGCCGATCCGCGTGCCGTACTGCACCGGCGCGGTGACCTCCTCGGTAAATTCCGCCCGCGTCTGAGACCGTCCAGAATGGGGGGCACGCGGCTGGGCGTTGCCGGGCTCGGCCGCGTCTGCTGCCCTCAGCGAACAGGCTGGTCCAGGTCCCTCTACATTCTGGACGGCCTCTTGCCCGCCAAGCACGCTCAGGGACGTGGCACACGCCACGTCCCTGGCCTCGTCTTGCCGCCCACAGCCGCTACAGCAGCGCCACCACCGCTTTGGTCTCGGTATAGAGCTCGATCGCCTCGTAGCCCATCTCGCGCCCCCAGCCGGATTGCTTGTACCCGCCAAACGGCACCGCGGCATCGAGGAAATTGTGCACGTTGATCCAGACTGTCCCGGCCTTGAGCTTGCGCGCCAGTTTGTGGGCGATGCCGATGTCGCGGGTCCAGATCGATGCCGCCAGACCGTATTCGGTGGCATTGGCCTGGCGTGCGATGCGGTCCAGATCGTCGTCGCCAAAGGGCATCGCGCAGACCACCGGGCCGAAGATTTCCTCGCGAACCACCCGCATCTCAGGCGTCGTCTTCGCCAGCACTGTCGGCTCGACGAACCAGCCTTCGGTGCCGTGCCGCTTGCCGCCGGTCACCACCTCAGCGCCCTGCTGACGGCCGCTATCGAGGTAACTGGTCACGCGTTCGAACTGCTCGGCGGATACCAGCGGTCCCATGCGGCTTGCCGGATCGAGGCCAGGACCGATCTTGATCTTGGCCGCCTCGTCGGCGAGACCCTGCATCATTCGGTCGAAGATACGTTCGTGCACGAACAGCCGCGAGCCTGCGGTGCAGCACTGACCCATGTTGAAGAAAATGCCAGACGCGGTGCCGGGAATAGCGACGTCGAGGTCGGCATCCGGGAAAACGATCGCCGGCGACTTGCCGCCGAGTTCGAGACTGACCTTCTTGAGGTTGCCGACAGCGGCCTGGACGATCAGCTTGCCCACTTCCGTGCTGCCGGTGAAGGCGACCTTGTCGATGCCCGGGTGGCCGGCGATCGCAGCACCCGCGATTCCGTCGCCGGTGAGGATATTGACCACGCCGGGCGGGAAGCCGGCCTCCTGGATCAACTCCCCGAGCCGGATCGCCGACAGCGGCGTCTGCTCGGCGGGCTTGAGGATGATGGTGCAGCCCGCCGCCAGCGCCGGCGCGATCTTCCACACCGCCATCAACAGCGGGAAATTCCACGGAATGATCTGCCCGACCACGCCGACGGGCTCGCGGGTTGAATAGGCATGCCAGTCCCCGGGCGCCGAGACCGGGATGGTCTGGCCGGTGATCTTGGTCGACCAGCCTGCCATGTAGCGCAGCATTTCGCAGGCAAACGGAACGTCCACCGCTCGCGCGTCACTGATCGGCTTGCCGTTGTCGAGCGCTTCCAGCTCGGCGAGTTCCCCGGCATGGGCCTCCAGCACGTCGCCGAGCTTCCACACCAGCTTACCACGTTGGCTCGGCGTCATCTTCGACCACGGTCCGTCCTCGAACGCGTAACGGGCGGCCACCACCGCGGCGTCGACGTCTTCCGGCCCGGCCTGGGCAACTTCCGCGACCTTCTGCCCGTTGGAGGGATCGAACACCGCGAAGCTCTTGCCCGACCGGGCATCGCTCCACTCCCCGCCGATCAGCAGCCGGTGGCGACGCGCGATGAAGTCGCGGACATTGCCGCTCAGCAAGCCATGTGACAATGCTACGTCCATTCGTCGCCTCCCTTCGGTAGGTATATATGTAATCATCATAAAACGGGCCAGAACCCAAGTCGAGCGGCAACCGGCTTGCGTGGTGACAGCGCAAGGCCGGTTCGGTCAGGGTCAACGCGCACAACTTCAATGACGTCGCGCTGCCTTTTGGCGGCTGCAAGCAGTCCCGCTAGGGTCATGATATCGGCGGCGAGGTGATCGAACCGAACCCCGAATTGAAGGCGGAGGTGGCTCTGCTGCAAGGCCCGCCGGAAAGGCGTCGCCGGGTCCTGGCCGCGCGTGCCGGCGGAGGGCAGGCCGTCAGTGCGCCGCGAGCGCATCGCGATAGTAGCACATGAAGCCGCTCGAACAGAGATCCGGCCGCCCACGCAGGCTCTGCGCGAAGTCTGCCACCGCGGCGTGATCCGCTGCCATGCGCTCGCGCACGCGCCACACCATCTCAACGCTCTTCGCCTTGCGCGCCGTCGCCCCCTCGCGTCCGGCGATCTTCACCGCGGTCAGGCCTGACGCGGCCAGCGCCGGCATGGCGCAGAGCCCGCAGGGGCCGAACGGATAGCCCTGATCGGTCACCGAGAAGCCGCAACTGAACCGATACCAAAGCCATTGCTGGTAGCTCGCGTCGTTGGCCGCGAGGGCTGCCGCCTCGGCATCCGACAGCGCCGTGCCGTCCAGCCTTGCATGCTCCACCGCGTAATCGTCGATGCAGATCGGGCCGCCCAGCCGCGACGGCAGGTGGATGGTGTGGCACTGGCCTTCCTCGAACACGCAGCCATCATTGAGGATGAAGGCCTCGAACTCGATGCCCGGGGTGGCGGCGATCATGGCGGCGATCTCGGCCAGCGTGAGATCGCGCGGCAGCACCACCCGATGCGCGCCGAGGTCGCGATACAGCGCCGCCGCTTCCGCATTGCGGCACGACAGCAGGGAACTGACATGCAGCCGCAGCTTCGGCCCGTGCCCGGCCAGCAGCGCCAGCACGCCGATGTCGCCGACGATCAATGCATCCCCGCCCAGGGTGGCGAACTGGCCGGCGAGTTCGAGCAGCGCCTCGCCCTGCGCCTCGCTGTAGTGCGGGGCGTTCATCACCAGCGACACGCGACGCCCGCGCGCGTGCGCCAGGCCGATCACCTCGCCCAGTTCCCCTTCGCTCGCGAGATTGCCGAAGATGCGCCGGTTGGCGCCGGCGGTGCCGAAGCGTTCGACCCAGCTGCGCGGCACCAGGCCGCAATAGAACTCGTCGGCGCCGGCATCGGATAGCGGCCCGACCTCGGCGGCGGCACTCACCGGGGCGACGATCTTCATCTCCGGTGGTCCGTCAATGCCAGTCTTCCGTCAATGCCAGTCTCCCGACAGGATGATGCGATCGACCGTGCCACGCGCCGCCGCCAGCAGGGCCTCCGCCATGGCGGCGCTGTGGGTGTGCAGGATGGTGGTGCCGCGCAAATGGGTCGGCAGATCGGTCGCGCCCTGTGGACGGGTCATCGCGGCGGTGTAGGCTAGGCACTCCCGGGCGCAGCGATGCCCGGCGGCGAACTTCTGCGCGTCCGGTTGGTGCAGCGAGCCGATGCGGCACGACCGGCCCTTGGCGGACACACCAAAGGGGGCGTGCACGCCGACCTGCAGCCCGCCCTCCGGGAAGTCGGCCATGGCAGCGAAGGGCGGCACGTCCATCTCGATGCGCCGGACGCCGAACCGCGCCAGCATGGCGGCGAACGGGGCGGCGTGGATGCCATGCGGATAGAGCCGCGCCCACGCGACCGAGGGCAGGCGCGGGTCCTTGACCATCTTGCACATCAGCCGCCCGGCCACCGGTACCAGCGCGGGGAACGCGCGGGCCAGCAGCCGCAGCGTGCCCCAGTCGTTGGCAATCGCCTCGGTCCCCGCCGGCAGCCGGTCGAGCAGGCCCCGCAGCTCCGCCATGCCCTGGTCGGACAGCAGCGGCGTCGCCAACGACAGCGCGAGCCCCCGGGCCTGGGCAAATTCCAGCGCCGCCGCCAGCAGGCGGGGCGCCGGCAGCAGCCGCTCGCAGGCCTCGCCGCCAACCTGCAGCCGCGTCACCGTCCGCGCCGCCAGCGCGCCGCCGAACGGATCGTGCCGCCAGCCCAGCGCCGCACCGCAGGCAGCGACGGTCAGCGCGTCCGCACGCGCAAGGGCCGCGAGGTGACGCAGATCGACCAGGGCCAGCGCGACCGTCGGGCCGGTCATGGCACCGCCACCGGACTACGCTGCGCCCCGTGATGCACCGCCTGCCCGGCCACGCGCGCCAACGCCGCTGCGGCGGGCAGGTCCGGTTCGGCCGCGAAAACCGCCGCCAGGGCGGCTGACACGCGCGCCGCGGCGATGCTCGCGCCGGCCGGCATGCCTGGCGCCGCGTCGCTGCCGGTCCAGGGACTCGCCCCGAACGCCGCGCGCACGCCCGGCAGGACAGCGAGATCGTCGCCCTGGCAGCGCGCATCGCCGGTGACGGGCACGATGCCGGGGTAGGCGGCCGGGAACACCTCCGGGCCGATCGCCGGCACCGCGGCGATCGCGAGCACGCCAGCCTCCACCGCACGCAAGCAGGCGGCCCGCAGCACCGCCCGGTCGGCCGTGAGGCCGACGCTCATGTTGACCAGCCTGGCCCCCTCCGCCACCAGCCAGTCCAGCGCCGCCGCCACCGACGCGGGCGCGGCGACGGCGCGGGCATCGAACACCTGCGCGACCAGCAGCCGGACCGACGGCGCCGAGCGCAGGATCAGCCCCGCCACCGCCGTGCCATGCCCAAGCCGGTCCGGCCCGGCCGCCGCCGCCACGACCGTACCGCAGACACTGAGCTCGAACCGGGCCGATGCCGCCACCGCCCTGGCGAGCCCGGCCGCCACGCCGCTATCGATGAGACCAACCGCAACCGGTGACGTCATGCGGCCAGCCGCCCATGGCGCAGCACCACGCCGTCGCGACGCACTTCCAGTACTGCATCGGCGCCGGCGAAAGCGTCGGCGTGATGCGATACCACGATGCGCGTGCGGCCGGCGAACAGGCGGTCGATCGCCTCGGCGATGCGGCGCCCGGCGGCATGGTCCACCGCCGAGGTCGCCTCGTCGAGGATCAGCACCAACGGATCCTGCAGCAGCGCGCGCGCGATCGCCAGGCGTTGCCGCTGTCCGCCCGACAGCGTCGCCCCGCGCTCGCCGATGCGCGCGCCCAGGCCAAGCGGCAGGGCGTCGGCGAACTCGGTCACCTCGGCCAGCATGGCGGCGCGGCGCACGGCCGTGTCGGTGGCGTCAGGCGCGGCATAGCGGATGTTGTCGGCCAGCGTGCCGGCCAGCAGCGGCGCGTCCTGCGCCACCACGGCGACGCATCGGCGCAACTCGGCCAGACGCAGCCGGCGAAGGTCGATCCCGTCGAGCAGAATGCGGCCCTCGGTGGGATCGTAGTGGCGCTGCAGCAGGTCGATCAGGGTGCTCTTGCCCACGCCCGAAGGACCGGTGACGGCAATCTTGGTGCCGGCCGGAATCGCCATATCGATGCCGGCGAGCACGGCCGGAGACTCCGGCCCGTACGCAAAGCCGACGCCTTCGAGGCACAGGAAGCCGCGCGCCTGCGCGGGAAGCGCCAGCGGCACCGGCGGATCGGTGACCGCAGGCGCCTCCGCCAACAGCTCGCCGACCCGCGCCAGGCTGACCGCGGCACGGCGCCAGGCGAGCGCCACGCCCATCAGCGTGCCGGCCGGCCCGGCGGCGCGCGCCTGATAGGCGACAAAAGCAATCAGCGTGCCGACTGAGAGCTGCCCATGCACCACCATCGCCCCGCCGGCCAGGAACACCGCCGCCGCGGCGATGCCGCCGATCAGCCCGGGCAGGCTGCCGGCGGCGGCGCCGGTCATCTCCAGCCGGCGCAGATCGTCCAGCAGGTCGCCCTGCAGCCGGGTCAGCCGCGCCGTCTCGCGGGCCTCGGCGCCGGACGATTGCACCAGCTTCATCATGCCGAGCGTCTCGATGAAGAAGCCCGTCACCGCCCCGCTCCGCTCGCGCAGCGACCGCGTCTGCCGCTCCAGGCGCGGACGCAGCGCCCGCACCACGGCAAGCTGCGCCGGCACGGCCACCAGCGACACCAGCAGCAGCTTCGGGCTGAGCACCGCCATCACCGCTGCCAGCCCGGCCAGCGCCAGCGTGCCGTTGGCGGCGGCCAGCAGCGTGTCGACGGCGAAACGCTGGATATCGGCCACGTCGCCGTCCACGCGCGCCATGATGTCGCCCACCGCGCGCCCGGCGAAGAAGCGCGGCGGCAGACGTTGCAGATGCGCCAGCAGCGCCTCGCGGAGGGCGAACAGGGTGCGCGCCGACAAGGTGAGGTAGTGCCAGCGGTTGAACGTCGCCAGCGCCGCCCCGGCCAGGGCAGTTCCCAGCATCAGCGCGCAGTAGGTGCCGATGAGGTCGAGGCGCCGGCCGTTCAGCCCGTCATCGATGACCAGCCGGGTGAGGTACGGGGGCGCCAGGCTCAGCGCCGTGGCGCCGGCGGAAGTCAGCAGCACCAGCGCCAGCCGGAAGCGATGCGGCAGGACGAAGCGGAACAGCCAGCGCAGCCCCGCGTCCGTCGTCACCCTGCGCTTCCTCGCCTGACGCAGGCTCAGCGCTGCACGATCCGCACCCACGAGGCCGCCTGGTCGGCCCCGTCCGGCATCCTGATCTCGCCGATGCGCTCCAGCGTGTCGGCGGAATAGACGCCGATGTCGTCCATCGTGCCCCCGACATACACCTCGCGTCCGTCACCCGAGATGTTCACGGTGTAGTAGGTGTGTGGCAGATCCACCCGCCTGACCAGCTCGCCCTTTGCCAGATCGACCTTCGAGAGCGTGGTGTAGACGGCGAACGCCTCGTTTCGACGTGCCGGATTGACCACCGCCGAAAAGATCACTTTCGTGGTGTTCTCAAACTCGATCATGTGAAATGCGCCAGTGGCCAGGTCGAGTGTGGCCATGCCGGTGCGCATGGAGGCCGGATCGGCAGGGTCGGCATCGGTGCGGGCAGCCGAATACGGATTGATCCAGATATGCGACTGCTCGAACTGGGTCCAGACGCCGAACACATCGGGCTCGGCGAAGCCGGGGCGGTCCCAATGGATCAGCTTCTGCACGCCGAGTTCGTGCCCGTCCTGCGGGTCGATGGCGTGGATGTCCCAACTGACGCAATACAGCTTGCTGGCGTCGTCGGACTGCATGATCTGCGCGGTACGGCGCGGCACCGGCAGGGTACGGACCGGCACCGCCTGCAACCCGGCATCGGCGCGGTAGACAGCGATGTAGGGGTCCTGCACATGGTACTCGCTCGGGCCGATCACGGTCGGCAGCAGCAGCACGAAGATCTCACGGCCGTCGTGGCTGACCTCGAGGCCGAATGTGTTGCGCACGCGCAGCGCCCCGGACGAGAAATCAGCATGGAACACCTCGCTCCCGTTATCGAGGTCGATGCCGACCAGGGTGTTCCAGTGGTTGGTCACCACGTAGGCGATCCGGCCGTCCGGCGAAGGCGCGATGCCAAGCACCGAACCTGGACCGGCGATCTCGTATGTGCGTGCCACCCGCCGCGCGGCTGGGTCCACCAGCACCAGCGTGTTCGGCTTGACCGAAGTGAGCAGGAATTCCTTCGCGCTCGCCGCGCCCGCCACCAGGGTGGCGAACAGGGCGGCGACGGTTGCAAGCACGATCCGTTGCATCAGGTTCTCTCCGCGCCGGCGGCTGGGCATGCCGGGGCCATCTACTTCTTCGGGAACACGGCGTTGAGCTTGCGCCAGTCGCGCTGCGCAGACGGCGCGCCGGCACTCCAGTCGGGATAGGTGTTGATGGTGTCTGGCACCTGGGCGGGCCACCAGCACGGGTCGGAGCAGCCATACAAATCTGCCTCCATGGGTTGGCACAGCGCCGCCACGCCGCCGAACGGATCGACCTCCCAGCCCGGATCGAACGTGCTGGCGCAGCCCACCACCGACTGCATCGGCCGCACCTCCTCCGCCCGGCCCTGCCCGGCGGCGCGCTCGATCGCCTGCGCCTTCTCGTTGACCGGCTTTAGATGCTTCATGTTGCTGCCCTTCGCGGCTGTGCGTTGATGGCAAGGAACCCGGGATTGCTCGCCTTGATGTCGGCCATGACGCCGATGCCGAACCGGACCCACTCCCGTATCAGCTCGCAATAATGGTCGGTCGGGCGGAACAAATCGCCGTGCCGTGCATAGGATTCGTGATAGCAGCCACCGGCGCAGACCGGCCGGGCGATGCATCCCGTGCAGAAGGCGGCGGCGCGGAAAAGCGCGCGCGCCACGAAATCCCGCACCGCCGCGGCATCGATACCCTGTTCGGTGCTGCCAAATGTCGGCCCGTCGCTGCCGACGAAACGGTGGCACAGATGCAACGCGCCGTCCGCATCGGCGGCGAGCATCCGCGTGCCCGCGCCGCAGGGCAGCTCGCGGGGCGCGCCCTTGTGCAGCGCGGCCACGAGATTGGCGATATTGGCGAAGCCGATGTCGTGTCCGGCAATCGCCGCGTCGCGCCAGCGCCGGCCTAGGGCGTGAAACCCGGCAAACACCGCGGCGAGGTCGGCGTCGTCGAGGCAGAACGCCGCCGCCGTGCCGGCGGTTACCGGCGCGAAGCCGATCTCGGTGAATCCCAACTGGTCGTGCAGATGCGCATGGATGCCAGCCACGTCGGTGCAACCGGCGGCCAGGGTGACGCGCGCACCGACCGGGCGGGAGCGCTTGCGCTGCAGCAGCCGGCCCAGGTTGGTGGCGACCGTCGCGTAGCTTCCCTGCCCGCCGGCGGTCCGGCGATGACGGTCGTGCAGTGTCGCCGGTCCGTCGATACTGACGGTGATGCCGAAGCGATGCGCGTCCAGAAAGTCGATGGCCGCATCATCGAGCAGCATGGCATTGGTGGTGAGCGCGAACGCTACCTGCTTGCCGTCCCGCGCCGCCGCCGCCTCGGCATACGCCACGATCCGGCGGATCAGCGGCAGTTCCAGCAGCGGCTCGCCACCGAAGAAGGTAACGGTGACGAGCGGCGCCGGGCCGCAGACGCGCATCAGCAGGTCCACCGCCTCGCACGCACGCGACTCGGTCATGCGCCGCGCCGCGCCCGGTCGCGTCAAGTCCTCCTTGTAGCAATAGGAGCATGCGAGATTGCAGCCGCTGGTCAGCGCCAGGACCAGCGCTGCCGGTGCCGGCTGCGCGAGCGAAGCGGGCGTGGCCGGGGCACTGGCGTCGAGCAACGCCAACTCCGCGACCACCGCATCCAGCTCCGCTTGCGGGAAGCGGTCGCGCAGACCGGTCACCAGCGTTGCCGGGTCGGCGCCGTCTCGCAGCAGGCCAAGCACGGCACCGACCAGCGGATCGGCGTCGAACAGAGAAGCGGTCGGTGCATGGAACAGCAGCCGGCGCGCGCCGTGCTGGACCTCGTGGAAATGCTCAGGGTGCAGCACCGTGGATCGCCGCTCAGCGGACCGGCGCGTCGTTCCAACGCTGCAACGTCACGATCAGGTGCGCGCTGCCCTGCAGTGGCACGGCACCGTCGGTCACCACCGCCGTCACCGACAGGTTGGCGGCATTGTTGGCGCCCCCACGCGCCGGGTTCGGGCCGGCGCCGCCCGGGGTGAACAGCCCGTTCTGATCGATCTGACCGCCGAACTTCGCATCCTCGGCCTGTTTGGAATCGGCGTCGTAGCCGGCGATGCTCCAGCTGGCCGGCAGCACGCCGATGCGCACCTCACCTTGCTTGCCCTCCGGGCCGTTCAGGTACGCCACCGCCTCGAACTGCGCCGGCACCAGTGCGATCGGCCCCCCATTGTCACCGACCCGGGCCACGTCGTAGCCGGGTTCGACCCGCACCGATCCCACCTTGTCATAGACCACGAGCCCGCCAGCCAGCCGCGCCGCGCCGACCGCGACATCGTGCCCGCCGGTTGCCGCCGTCGCGCCGGCGACGGCTAGCACCGTTACCGACTCTGCCGACGTCTGCTCGATCGTTTGCACCTGCACGCCAGGCCCGAGATCGACCTCGCCGCTCAGGCCGCTGCCGACGATGGTCAGCCGCGCCGTCTGTCCGGTTTTGAGATAGGGCGGTTGCACGGCGAGAATCGCCGGGCCGCCGCGCACCGCCGTAAGATCGCCGCCGGTGACGGCGTCGCTGGCGAACCAGCGGCCCCGGAGTTGGGACCCGTCGGCCGACACCTCGAACACCTCGCGCACGGGCAGGCCGCCGAGCGTGGCGGCACCGCGCCACTCGTAGCCGGTATAGACGATCGAGTCGCCATCGCCATCGAGCGCCGAACCGTCCGCCATCACCAGACGATGATGCACCGTGTAGCGGTCAACGTCGGTGCGGTCGACCACCAGCGTGCCATTGTAATCGCCCTTGCCGGGGCGATGCCCGACGACCCGCCAGCTGCCGGCGAGGTCGGGGGACGCATGGCCCTGCCAGGCCGTCCAGCTGGCGGTGACGAGCGGCCATTTCCGGCCGAGCCGGTCCGGCAGCTCGGTGGTGGCGATGTGCCACCACTCACGATCGCGGCTGGAGGCCTGGTATTCGAGCGTCGGAAATTGCCCGACATGCGTATGCACCAGCTTCAGCCACTCGGCGGCATTGCGACGCTGCAACCCGACCCGCGCATAGGAATGGCAGCGCGCGCAATAGGTCGCCACTTCGGGATCGTCGGCATGCTCGACATTGCCGGGGCGGCGCTCGAGAACCGCGCGGAATGGCGCGGTCTCCTCAGGCGCGAGCCCCTGCGTGTCGGCAAAATGCTTCACCAGCGCGGCCTGCTCGGCATCGGACAGCACCACGTGGTGCCATTGCTGCATGCGGCGAAGCGTCAGGTTCCAGCCTTCCGGGCTCTTGCGAACCGCGCTGATGCGCGCCAACCCCCCATCGGGCCCCGGCTCGTGGCAGCCGCCGCACTTGGTGTTGATCAGGGCGGCCGCAGCGGCATCGTTATTTGCCGTCTCGCCGGCCGCCGCTGCACCCACCATCAGCGCCGCTCCCACGGCTGCTGCCACGATGCAAACTCCGCGATTCATCTTGTCTTCCCTTGTATGGGCGATGCGCCGGGTGCGCCGCAGGGCGCCGATGGATGCGGCAGGGCATGCCGCCCCGCCGTCATTGCGCCACCCCGCGCTTGGAAAAGATCACCACGCTGGCCTTTCCCTTCGCCAGCACCGTGGTCAGCGCCAGCCGGTCGTCGCGTTGCGAGGAGACGAAGCTGGCACCGTCATCGCGGCTGGTCAGCAGCACCCCGTCCAGCGCGCTCGCCACCACCGTGCCGTCGGCCGTCTGGGCGAAGGCGGTGACCGAGCTGCGCCGGTCGGTCGGCACCGGTCGCCACGTGCTGCCGCGGTCGGTGCTGCTGTAAATCGTGCCGCGCAGCCCGCCGATCAGCAGCGTTCCGTCGCGCAGCATGGTGCCGGTCCAGAACGTGCCCCCGTAGCCGGTTTCGACATAGGTCCAGCTTGCCCCGTGATCGTCCGAGCGCAGCAGCTTGCCGCCCTCGGCGGTGATGAACAGCGTGCGGCCATTGCCAAATATGCAGGTCAGGTTGAGGTCGGCGCGCGTCGAACCGGGCGGCGGGGCGAGCTGCCGCTCCTGCCAGCTCGCCCCGCCATCGCGCGTCTCCAGCAGCAGCGACCACAGCCCGACGGCGATGGCGTGGTCGGGCCCCACATAGGCGACCGAGAAAATCGGCCGGTCGGTCCCGAGGTCGCTGCGTAACAGCCGCCATGTCTCGCCGCCGTCGTCGGTGCGCAGCAGAACACCCCATTGCCCACCGGCAATTCCGGTGTGGGCGTCGGCGAAGGCGACGGTGGTGAGCGCCGCCTGGGCTGGAACGAAGCGTGCCTGGCGGAAGTTCGCACCATCGTCGTCGGAGAGCAGTACCACGCCGCGATCGCCGACCGCCACGATACGGGCGCCGGCGCGCGCGACCGCAAGTATCATCTGCGTGGTGGCGAAGGGCGTGCGCTCGGCGGGGTGGATCGCCAGCGTCGCCGCGCCGGCTCTTTTGTTTCCCGCGAGCACCCAGGACGCTCCCGCCAGCAGGGCCGCACGCCGCCGCACTGCAGTGCCGGCACCCCGGGCGGGGAGGTGCGGCCCATCGATGGCCGGATCAGTCATAATTCGGGTCAGTCATGATAGAGAATCCCCGGCACCCGCACCGCCCGTCGCCGCGGCACCACCAGTTCCAGCACCACCGCGAGTGCCGGCAGCACCGTCATCGCCATCACCAGATTGACGATGAACATGAAGGCCAGCAGCTTGCCCATATCAGCCTGGAAGCGCAGTTCCGAGAACGACCAGGTCGCGACCCCGATCGCCAGCGTCACCGCGGTGAAAATGGTCGCCATGCCGATCTCCTGGACCGACAGTTCGAGTGCCGCAACGATATCTTCGCCGCGCCCCAGATGCAGCTGGATGCGATTGTAGATGTAGAAGGAATAATCGACGCCGATGCCCACCGCCAGCACCATCACCGGCAGCGTGGCGACGGTAAGGCCGATCCCCAGTTCCTTCATGAACCAGTAGCCGATGAAGGTGCCCAACGTCAGCGGCGCGCAGCAGGCAATCATGGCGCGGACATCGCGGTAAACCAGGAACACCAGCACCATGATCGTCGCGTATACCCAGCCGAGCATCGGCAGCTCGCTGCGCGCCACCTCGTCGTTGATGGCCGCAGCAACGCCGGCATTGCCCGCGGCGAGCCGCACCTGCAGCCCCGGCTCGAGGTGGCTTGCGGCGAAGCGCTTCACCTCGTCGATCGCGCGCTGGATCGTCGTCGCCTTGTGGTCGGTCAGGTAGAGATGCACCGCGGTCATCCCGCAGTCCTGGCTGACATAGCCGCGGGTGCGCTGGATCTCCTGCGTCAGGCTGGCATAGTTGCCGCTGTCGAGCGGCACCACGAACATCTTCGGGTTGCCCTCATTGTAGCCCTCGTTATAGGTGCGCAGCAGGCCCGAGTACGACGAGACCGAGGCGACGCCCGGCACGTGCTCGGCCATCGCGGTCAGCGCATCGACGTAGTCGCCGACGGCGGGATTGATGCAGGACCCCGCCGGGGCCTCGATCACGACCGACAGCCAGTCGAGCCCCACATCGAAGTTATTGGCGATCGACACCGCGGCGCGGTTGTAGCGAGACTCGGCGTTCAACTCGTCTGCGCCTGGCTGCAGGCTGCCCACCACGCGGTCGCGGCTTTCCCACACCGCCACGCCGAACAGCAGCGTCGCCATGGCAACGATGACGATGGCGTTGACCGGCTCGGCGGTGCGCGACAGCGTCCGCAGCCAGCCAGCC
Organism: uncultured Acetobacteraceae bacterium; assembly: GCA_903918195.1. Classification (GTDB taxonomy): domain Bacteria; phylum Pseudomonadota; class Alphaproteobacteria; order Acetobacterales; family Acetobacteraceae; genus Rhodovastum. The sequence continues at coordinate 15,589 of CAIXDS010000174.1, forward strand.
CGCGCCTCACGCTTAAGAAGCGCCCGCTCGGCATACTCGGCCGTGAAGTGCAGCAACGAGGCGACCACCGGCAGCATGATGAGGTTGGTAACAATCTTGTAGGCGACACCAATAGAGGCGGTGACAGCGAGCTCGCGCACCATCGGGATCGGGATCATCAACAGCGTAATGAACGAGACGAAGGCGGTGACGAGCGCCAGAGTGCCTGGGATCAGCAGGCCGGTGAAGCTCGACCGTGCCGCAGCGGCGGTGGACTTGCCCGCGGCCAGTTCGCGCACGATGAAATTGATCTGTTGAATACCGTGCGATACGCCAATGGCGAAGATCAGGAACGGCACCAGCACCGCCATCGGGTCGAGCCCATAGCCCAGGAGGCGTAACGTACCGAACTGCCAGACCAGCGACGTGGCCGAGCAGGCAATCGGCAGCAGGGTGAACCGCACCGAGTGGCAGTACCAGAATACCGCCAGCGCGGTGAGCAGCACCGACAGCGCGCAGAACGTCAGCACGCCGCGCGCGCCCTCGGCAACGTCGCCGATCTGCTTGGTGAAGCCGATGATCTGGATCTCGAAGTCGCCGTCCTCGAACTGCGCGCGGATGGTGCGTTCGATGGTGCGGTTGAAGGCGACGTAATCGACCTTGTTGCCGTCGCGGTCGCGCTCGGAGATTTCGGCGATGATCATCGCTGCGCTCTGGTCGCGCGATACCAGCGACCCGACGAAGCCACCCTGGCTGGTCGAGCGCTCGATGCCGGCGACCACGTTCGGGGTCAATCCCTCGGGCGTGACGGTGGAGGCGATCAGCGGCTCGGCGCGGAAGCCGTCCTCGGTGATTTCGTAGACCTGTGCGCTCGGCGTCCACAACGACTGCACGCCAAGGCGGTCCACGTAGGGCAGCAGGCGCACCGCTTCGGTAACCTCGTAGAGCCGCGTCAGCGCTTCATGGGTCCAGATGGAGCCGTTGCGCGCCCGCACCACCACGGTCAGCCGGTTGGCACCAAACAGGTCGGGTCCGTATTTCTCCAGCGTGCGGGTGTACTCGTGGCCGACCGGAATTTGTTTCTCGTAGCCGGCATCCATGTGCAATTGGGCAGCGAAGGTTCCCATCAGCACGGTAAGGACGCCGAAGACGGCGAGTAGCGCGATGCGGTGGCCGAAGAACCATCGCTCCAGCATCGACAGAAAAAGGTACATGAATCGGGGCCTGTGTAAATCCTGTGGTGCCGTGCCGCCCTCCTAGAGATTACGCGTGAGAAAAAGGCCGACGAAGCTGCGGTCCCGGTAGGGCTGGTAGTACGGCTGGGCGCCGCCGAAGAAGAGCGTGAAGTTGACTCCGGCCTGCCACACGGCCGGATTCTGGTTGAAATAGACCGCAAGGTTCAGCGACTGCGCGCCGGACATGTAGTTGGCGGAAAGGGTCGGGGTCTCGCCGGTGAGCGCGGCGTAGTAGGTGATGTCGGGCGTGACCTGCCACCCCGGCAGCAGGCTGCCGTCGTAGGTCCAGTTGAAGTCCACTGCCAGGCCGGAGGAGAACGCGGAGCCGACCGCCTTGGGCAAGCCTTTTCCGTTGAGCCAGGTGATGTAGCCGGCAGCTGGAAGCTGTTCCACCGTCACCCCTTCGACGGTCTGCGTCATGGTCTTCGTCAGACCTGGGTATTCCGTGCCGACCAGCTCGAAAGTCAGCACCGCGGTGTCGGCCCGCAGCGCATGGATGACGGTGGGGTTGTCGCTGGGCGTGAGATTAAGCTGACCGACAAGGTGCGCTTCGTACTTCTGCATATCTTTCCACAACGGGCAGTCGCCGCTGGGAACGGGGTTGAGGTTGACGTTCGCATCGATCGGTTGGCCTGGCGTGAAGCATCCCGACAGCGACACCGCATCGTGCGGGCGGTACGAAAGCTCGCTGCCGATCGCCCAGGGCCCGAGCGGGAAGTTCGTGCTGGCGCCGATCAGATCCCGGTTCGCCAGGTAGCGGGCCTGGGCGTCGACACCCCCGGAGACGTTCGGGTTGCCGACATAGCTCAGGACCGGCGAATGGTCGAAATAATGCAGATAATACAGGCCGAGGTCGATGGTCGAGCCGCTCGGCTTGTAGTGAGCGGAGAGACCGAACTGCCCCTGATTGGCGAACTGGTTACTATCGCTGTAGGGGTCGCGGCTGGTCAGGATGGGCGCCCCAACCACGCCGTAGGCGCCGCCCGGGGCGAGAATCTGGCTCTCGACCGCGCTGAGCTGGCCGCGGCTGACCAGCCCCCGCACGCCCTGCAGCCGCAGGATGGAGGCCGCATCGAGGCCGAGCTCATTGAAGTTCGAGGTGTTCAGCGTCAGGATGTCGGTGTTGCCCCGGCCGATGAAGTCGGCCGCTGACCAGTAGCTGTTCGCCGCCGGATAGCGGTTCGGCACCCAGCCGAACTGGTAGTACCCTTCAACGTTCACACCATCGGCGACCTCGCCGGCGAGCGACACGATCGGCGATGGCAGCACGTATTCCTTGATCTGAGCCCCCGGGATGAGCGACTTCTGAAAATCGATCGCATTCGTCGCGTTGATGCCGCCGAAGAAAAAATAGCTTTCGCCCCAATTGATCACCTGATTGCCCACCCGGACGCGCCAGTCCCGGTCGCCAATGCTGAACTTCTTCCCCGCCCATAAATCAAGCAACTGAAAATTGTAGACGACCTGCGCTTCGCCGCCGTACAGCTTGGTGCGGTCGGTGCTGTCCGCGGCCGGGTCGTAGAAATAGGTTGCACGCGCCATGAAGTCGAGGCCGACGTCCGGTTTGTGCAACAACAGTTCGTTGGTGGCCTTCAGGTAGCCGGTGAAAGCCTGCCCGGCCTTGTAGTTGAGGTCGCCGTTGTCGCTGGCGGACCCCTGGGCCGTGTTGGCCGAGCCGCCGCACGCCGTCGGGTCGCCGACGAGGATGCAGGTCGCATTGCCGGTGCGGATGCCCACGCCGGCGGTGATTTGCGTGTCGAACGACCCATCGATTCCATCATCGAGCTTGAACGACGCGGCCACTGCGGGCCCGGCCAGCATCAACGCTACGGTGGTCAGGGCAAAGCTGGCCCGCGGGATAGGCATGGACATAAAACGACTCCGGGACTTCGATAGCCAGGTGGAGAAGTAGCCAGCGCCGATCAGCGCTCCATGATCGAGCGCAGGTTCTCGGGGGTGAAAAAGCTGTCCTTGAGGCGCCTGTCTTCGCTCGGGTCGGCATAGAACTTAAGGTCCGTCCCCTCGATCACGGTCATGTCGGCCACGTAGCGGCCGCTGATCAGGTCGTTGAGATTGGTCAGCGGGCCGGAGACGCAGGCGTGGATCTCCCATGCCGGCAGCACCGGCTCCTCATTCAGCCGCCAGATTTTGCCGGCGCTGTCGTAGTCCTCGCCGACGGTGATGTTCCAGCTGTCCTCGTCGAGATAGAGAACCTTTTTCGCTGCCGAGTGACGCATGCCTGCCTTGACGGTGCCCTCGAGCACCCACAGCCGGTGCAATTCGTAACGGCGAAACGCCGGGTTAAGGAAGGCGGGCCCGAACACGTCGGCGATCTTGGCATTGAAGTTGGTAAGCGGGAATCCATTATAGGGCGTGTAGATTTCCTTCTTGCCGGCGAGTTTCCAGTCGAAACGATCAGGATTGCCATAGAACAACAGCATCTCGTCGGTCGGGTACTGGTTCTCGCTGCCGATGATCGGCGCGTCATACGCATAGGTCGGCAGCCGCCGCACGCGCCGCTGGCCCGTAAAGTAGTAGAACGGCTCAGGGTCGCGGCCAAAATAGTAGCGCGTTATCGCCGCCTGGCCGGCCAGCGCCACCGGCTCGTAGATCGGATAGAAGGTACCGTTGGCGAGGCCGCCATTGTCCTTCGGACTGTGCGCGCCGTGCGACGCCCACGGGTAGTAGTTCAACTGTAGCCACTTGACGACGTTGTCACGGCCCGAGCCGGGGGTGCCCGAGATATAGGTCGTCCCGTTCGGCCACTCGGCGGCGACACCCTGATAGCGCGCAAGAAAGTTCCACATCGCTTCGATGCCGCTCTGCGGGAACGGGAACGGCACCGATGGCAGCACCGCTTCCTCCAACGACCAGCCATCCGCGCCGATGCGCGACTGCGCCGCACCAGCTTTGGTGTTCGCCTGGACGAAGTCAGGAAGGCTGCAGTTGCGGTGGGACGGATAGACGTCCATCCGGTAGCCCTGCGTGCCACGGATCTTGGTGATCTGTGCCGGTGTGAGTCTGGCGGCGTATTTGTCGACGTTGCCGGCATCGATCGAGAACAGCGGCTTTTCGGCCTTGTACTTCCAGTAGTCGGCGCGGACCTTGCCCTGGCTCCAACCCGGCAGCGGCGCAAGCTCGCCTTCCCAGGCCGGGATGGTGTTGTCCTTGTTGCCGACGACTTCGCCGCCTGCGGGCGTCAGATCGCGGCCGAGCCGGTCGACCGGACCCGCTGCCCAGGCAGCGGAACTGAAAAGCAGAGCAAGAGCGGAAAGGCAAGAACGGATTTGAAACTTCATGTATCAGGGTCTCCAGTAAACCAGCGCCGGTCGATGAAGGGCGCCACATCGGGAACGCGTCGGCCGATTGCATCCGTGGCGACGGGTCATGAAAGCAGCCTGGAGGCTGAAAGCTTGGAAGTCTGTCAACTGAGTGGGATTTGCAAGAAAAAATACCCACGCCCTATCCACAAAAACGAATAGAGATCAACAGTTTCCTTCGGGAATCGCCGCTATCTGCCTATGTTCGGCACTCCGGACACGCCCGGCCCAGCTTTGTTGATAATCAGATCTCCGCCAGAGTTTCTCCGACGCAATGGTTATGGATGCAGGGGGAACTGTCAAGGGCTGTCGAAACGCATGTCTGCCACTTCGGCAACGGTGACTGCGGGGCGTCAGACGGCGTCAAGGCGAACGTGCCGACGGCGTCGGGAGCGCGACGAGAAATGCGGCGGCGTTGCAGTCACGACCGACCCCTGCGGTTTGCGTCGTCTCCAGACAATTCATCCTCGCACCCGGTTCGCAATGGCGTGGTGCGAACGGCGTTTGCCAAGCCATACCTTTCCGCATCCGGGCGTGGTTAAGCAAGTCCCGGGCCGTCCACAGTGCACTCCATTGTACCCCTTGCGGCTGCAACGGAGCGTGCGTCAACCGCTCGATCCTGACAGCAGTTCAACGCGAGCCGCCAGTTTTGTTCGGAATATGACGCTTGTTGTCGTGGTTACGACGTGACAGCCCGCTGACGAGTGTCTGCTCAATTGAAGGCGAGGCTATATGTCGCGATAGGGAACCGGGTTGCCTGGGTCCCCTCCCGCTCAGATCCCGGCATTTGGCTTTCCCCCATTGGGCTCCTGCCGAAGGTCGAGCGCGATCGAAGTTCGGGGCTTGGGCGGCTCATTCACCTCCGATCCGTGGGCTCCCAGGTTCGGTGACATGCTATATTTGGCACAGAGTCCGGGGCATGCGTTATCCGCCTTTGACACCTCGATTTAGATTGCGGCTTATAATCCGGCGCTTACAGGCGACCACAAAGGCGTTGGCACTACGGACGGAACGTGTCAACGACTTTGATACAGCCGGGTTCGACATTTAGGCTCGGTTGCGTTGCCTTGCCCTGGAAGCGTTTGGCTCGGGCAAATGGTCGACGGGTTGTTTTGGTCCCTGCTGGTCGGGGGTTGAGCTGTCATCGTGCGTGGGCCGGTGTGGCGTGACGTAACGGAACACAGTGTCGACCGACCCGTCAGTGAGGGCGGCGTAGACTGTCGATGCCGATAACGCTGCCTGCACGGGGGAAGGCACGGGACGTTTCAATGACCTCGATGGCAGCAGGGCCGGCATTCAGGAACGGCTTTTCGGCACGGGTGGGTTGATCCAAGCGGCGGTGGGCTTTTTTGGAGGCGTTGGCGCCTTGTTGACGAAGCG
>CAIXDS010000175.1 GCA_903918195.1 uncultured Acetobacteraceae bacterium
CGAGTTCGTAGAACCCCAGGGCACCGGCCGCGGCGAAGGTGACGGCGCCGGCCAGCCACAGGGGATCGAGGGTGGGAACGTCCATGACAACCTCCCATCAGTCATCCGCCGCTGATGGGACAGTGCCGCAAGTCACGCGCCGGAGGGTTTGTTCCTATTCGGAGTGATCGATAAATACCGTCCTGTTCATACGCACCTCATATTCAAGGTTGTGACCAAGTGAACCCGTGGCGTCCTCGCTGGACGCATATTGATCAATATGATCATCATCATGGGTCGGGTGAGACCGTCACCCGCGTCAGCAGGGTTGTCTCATCACCATTGCATTCAATCTACCACAGCTTTTAATGCGATTCCAGAACATTTTAACATGGTTGGGAATCGGGTTCCCAGTAGCGCCACCGCGAGCCTGCTGGCGCGACGTGCGCAATCAAACGCCGGGGCAGTGCCAACCGAGCGCGACGGATTGCCGGAGAGCGCTAAGCCATAATCAACTGATCAAACAATATATTTCCGTTGAAAGCGTCGGGTTTTTGTGTATGCTGATGTCGGGTTTTTGCGTAAGGTGAGGCACGATGCCGAGGCGGCGGACACTGCGCCAGAGGATTGAGGAGCGGATTGCCCGGAGACGGGACGATGTGTTTCTGACGCGCGAATTCCGCGACCTTGGCGGCGAGGATCAGGTGCTGCGCGCGCTGCGCGGCCTGGTGAGCGACAAGCGGCTGGTACGCCTTGGTTACGGCGTCTATGGCCGCGCGGTCATCTCGCGGCTGTCCGGCGAGCCGATCCTCAACAGCCCCGGCGGTTTCCTCGGTGCCGCTCGCACGGCGCTGGATAAGCTCGGGGTGACATGGGAGCCGACTGACTGGGAGCGCGCCACCAACGAGGGCCGCACCACCCAGGTGCCGGTCAACCCGGCGGTGCGGGTGAAGGGCCGGTTCGTCCGGCGGCTCCGCTACCAGGACACGGAGTTGCGGCTTGAACGACGATCTGGCCGCGCGGCTGCCGGCTCTGGTTTGGCACCGATCAATCCCGGCGACAGCGGGATCATTGTTGGGTAAAGTTCTGAGTCGCCGCGACCGGCGACGTGAAAGCTGGAAATCTGGACGGTCATGGCTCGTAGCGATCTCCTCGTCTCTCTCATTCGCGCTGGCGCAGCCGGCGATAGGGAGATGCTGAAATCGACGACCGAGGCCCTTGTGGCCGATGAGCGGGCGAAGAATCATCACGTTCTCGCCGACCGCCTTCACCGTGCGCTCTCGGCCGTATCGGTCACTCCGCCGCCTCTGACGACCTCAGCCAGCAGTGCCGGGGCCAACGGCCGGGAGGCGATCATCCAGATCGAGCCGCGAGCGCGGCTCGACGATCTGCTGCTACCGCTCCCCGTTCGCGAGAACGGGCGCCAGCTGGTGGAGGAGCATGTTCGGGCCGATGTCCTGCGTGCCCACGGCTATGAGCCCCGCCATCGCATTCTGTTGTCCGGCCCCCCCGGCAATGGCAAGACGTCGTTTGCCGAAGCTCTCGCTGAGGCTCTCGCGCTTCCGCTCTTCGTTGTTCGCTACGATGCGCTGATCGGCAGCTATCTTGGCGAGACGAATGCCAGGCTGCGCAAGCTGTTTGACTATGTGCGGACCCAGCCGAGCGTCTTGTTCTTCGACGAATTCGATGCGATCGGAAAAGAGCGGGGCGACACCCACGAGACCGGCGAGATCAAGCGCGTGGTTTCGTTCCTGCTGATGCAGCTCGATCAACTGCCGAGCTACGTCGTTGTCATCGCTGCGACCAACCACGCCGAACTGCTCGACCGCGCTGTGTGGCGCCGTTTCCAGATCAGGCTCGCCTTCCCCGCGCCTGACCGGAAGCTCATTGAGGTCTTTCTGGACCGGATCATCTCGAACTGGCCTGAAGCCCCGCGCATGCCGGTCCAGAAGATTGCAGGGAAGCTGGGCTTGATTAGCTTCGCTGAAGCATTGGATTTCTGCCAGACCATAAGGCGGCGGCATATCCTGGGACTGGGAGAGATCAAAATCGATGATGCGCTGGCAACGGAACTTGACCTCTGGTCGTCGCGCGTCCGACCCGAGGAATTAGATGGCGAGCGATCCGAGCAAACCCCTTTTGAGGCTGACGCCTCAAGACCAGCGCGCCCGTCCCGTCGGCAAACAAAAGCCGATACCGAAACCTGAAGCCTTCCCGCTCGCACGCCAGACTGGCGCGTTTTCACCCAAATTCGCCCGGCTGACCGAAGTTCTCAGCCGCGATCCATCCGGGCTGGAACTGCAAGCCGATCCGACCGGCCTGGCGCCGGAGCGCCTGCTGGTGTTCGAGGTCCGCGGTTCGATCAACAACTTTGCCGCAGCGGTTCGCAAGGTTCCGGGTCTTGAGCTTGTCGACGAGGAAGAGCTCGACACCGACGACGCTGACAAGGCGCCCGTCGCCTACCTGATGGTTCCGGACGTTCAGGCATTGCGGGAACTTCAATCGCTATGGGATCGATGGTTGCGCAATCTCCCGATTGCCGCGCCTTGGCGAAATGTGTTCGCGCTTCTCCGTGATCTCCGGCCCTGGGGGCCGGCTGATAGGGTCCAGCCGGACGACACCGATGTTCTCACCGAAGAGATCGCCGGCCGCGCTGACACGGACCTGGTGAAGCTGGAGATCGAGCTGGTCTTCCGCGAGAGCGACCGGTTTGCCCAAGACCGGGAAGAGGCTGTTCGCACCGCCATTGTCGGACGTGGCGGGCGGATCGTGTCACGCTGCCGCATCGCGGATATCGCCTATCACGCCCTGCTTGCCGACCTGCCAGTGACCACCGTACGCGAAATCCTTCAGCATTCGCCCGAAGGCATCGCCGGCCTTGAGCCGGTGATGCATATCCGGCCTCAGAGCGTGGCAACAACACTCGAACTGGCCGATTCCTCGGTGCCCGAACGCGGCACGGAGGCCGGCCAGCCTGGCAACCCCATCCTGGCGCTGCTGGACGGCGTGCCCGTGGCCGCCCATCCCCTGCTCAACCGTCATATCGTTCTCGACGATCAGTTCAGCCTGGAAGCCGGCGCGCTGGTGGCTGGCCGCGTGCATGGGACCGCGATGGCGTCCGTCATCATCCGCGGCGACCTCAACCGGCCTGAGCCTCCGCTTCCCCGACGCATCCATGTGGTGCCGGTGCTCGGGGCGGGGGATGCCTTCCCCGATGACCGCCTGATCGTGGATATGATCTACACCGCGATCATTGCCATGCGCGAGGGCCGGGAGCCCACGGCGCCTGACGTGCTGATCGTCAATCTGTCGCTCGGCAATCGCCGTCGCCAGTTTCATGGGCAGCTATCGCCGTGGGCGCGGCTGCTGGACCGTCTGGCCTACCGCTTCGGCATCCTCTTCCTGGTTAGTGCGGGAAACAACACCCGGTCGTTTGGTGTCCCGGCGTTCGCAACCCGGATTGCTTTTGAAGACGCCTCCGCTGAGGAAAAATCGCGAGGAACGCTGCGGGCCATCGGCGGCATCATCGCGGATCGCCGCCTGCTGTCGCCGGCCGAAACCGTGAATGGGTTGACCGTTGGCGCCTGCAACGAAGATGCGGTGCTGCCGGCTCACCGGCTTTCGGCCCGCCTGAATGTCGATCCGTATCCGAACCTGACGATGTCAAACCCATCGAGCGCGCTTGGTCCTGGCTTCGCGTTGTCGGTCAAGCCCGACATTCTCTTGCCGGGCGCACGCGAGCATCTTCGGGTGGTCAGGAACGATACGCATATCGAGGTTGATGTGGCCGGCCCATCACGGTCCGCCGGCATCAAGGTCGCCGCGCCGCCGCGCGATGGCCGCGAGAACCTCGACGGCTTCACCAATGGCACCAGCGCCGCGACGGCGCTGGCGTCCAGAACATGCCACCAAATCCACGATGCGCTGGAAGCTGCCTACGGCGACAGTTTCCGCAGCCTCTCGCATATTGAGCGGGCTGTGCTCCTGAAGAGTCTTCTGGCTCATCCGGCCAGATGGCCCGATGAGGCGGCGACGTTGATCCGGGCGACGATCGGCCCGGCTGACGGCAGACAGCATGTCCGCCAGAAGGACAATATCCGTCGGTTTCTCGGCTATGGCGTCGTCGCCGGTGACGACGCTGTGGCCTGCGCTGCCGATCGTGCCACCTTCTGGGCTGCCGGCACCCTGGAGAGGGACAAGGTCGTATCGATTTCTGTGCCGGTCCCGGCGGTCATCGGCGGACAAGCCCGTCCCCATGCTATGCTGGCAACACTGGCCTGGTTCACGCCCGTATCGCCGGGGAGGAAAAGCTATCGTTCGGTCCGGTTGAAACTGCTGGAGCCCGACGACATCGCCGCGCTCGGGGTCAAAGCGCATTCCAACCAGCCGGACGCCAAGCAGACAAACCGGGGGACGCTGTTTACGCGCTGTTGGAGCGGCAGCAAGGCGCCGGCCGTTAGCGCCGATATGTCGATCTCGCTTATCGTTCAGCGTGATCCGGATCAAGGGACGCCGATCGACGAGCCGGTTCCGTTCGGCGTGGCCGTAACCCTGACCATGCCCGGGGTCATCGAAATCTACGAGCAGGTGCGGCAACGGCTTGCAATTGCTCAACGCGCACCGCGGGGGAGGGTGTAGCGGGAGGGGTGTCACTCGTCAGACGTGTCGTCGACTACCCCCCTATTGCCGAAGAGGTCTGCGAAGGGTGCCCCGCCCACCGGCCTGCCTGTGGCGTCGGCGATCTCCGCCGCCAGTCCCCCGGCCCGGGCCACCATCATCCCGGACAGGTCATCGGCCCGCAACCGGGCGGGATCGATGTAGTGGGTACGCAGGAATCCATCGACTTGCTCCGGGCTGAGCTTCTGGCGTTCCTGCAACCGCTTGAGGTACGTGGACGGTGCATCGCCGCCGAGGAAGCGGTTCGTCGCCGCCGAGAGCGCCGTCTTGTTGACGATGGAATTGTAGAGTCCGCGTCCGATGCCCTGCTTCTCGCACCAGGCGCGCGGAAAGACGTGGTGGATGTCGATGCTTTCGTCAAAATAGGTCTGTTCCTGCACATCGGCGCCGGTGCGCCAGTCGCGCGCGCCGCCGCGTTGCATGATCAGGGCGTGCAGCCCTTTGTAGGCGGCAGACTGGCGGGATTGGAGGGTGCGCAACCGGTCAGCGACGACGTTGCACTCGTCTACCGTTTGCGGCAGCTTGTCGCCGCCAAGCGCCCAGGCGACCGCTTCCGGCAGGTCGCGGGCGAAGCGGCTCTCGATAGCGCCGCCGTAGAGTTCGCCAAACACGCCGCACCAATACCAGTTGCGCACGCGCGCCCGTACCGCCGCGTCGTTCCAGCGGTCACCGAGGCTGATCAGGATGGCGGCGAGCGGCACCAGTTGCGTCCGGTAGGGCAGGTCGTAGCCGCTGAATATCTTCTCCCGCCAAAGGAACTGGCGGGCACGGCGGAAACCTTCCTCGGCTGCGTCGGCGTGGTCCCGGTAGGCGGCCAGCGGCAGATCCAGGATGGACTGCCGCGTGCAGCTGATCGCCGAGGGAATACCCCGGCCGCCCTTTCCTTCTTCGGTCAGCGCTTTTCCGGCAGCGGTGTAGAGCAGGCTGACGGTTTGCAGAAAGTCGGTGCTTTCGATGGCTTCCAGCACCTTGCCGGCCTCGGCCAGCCGGGCGGCGCGGCCTTTCATGACTGGCTTGGCCTTGGGGTTGCCGAACCAGTCTTCGCGGAGATTGAAGCCCTCCGCGGCATAGGTGGCGGTCAGCAGCTCGAAGGCCGTCAGCGCCACGCCACCGGTGTTCACCTTCTCGAACACCCGGCAGACGGCCTCCTTGCTGGCAGTACGGCGCAACTGGATGACCGGCACCGAATAGCCCTTGAAGGTGTCGATGAACGCGCTGCGAAATTTGTTGAACAGCTCGATTTCGGTGGGGGCGTAGTTCCAGTTCCAGAATTTCATCCAGCCGGTGAACCACTCGTCACTGCTGTATGTCATGTTGAGCGGGAAACAACGACTGGCGAATTCTTTTTCGGGCGTAGACAGATCCAGCTTTACATCGCGTCCGAACGCTCCGGTGACCTGTTTGCTGGCCGGGACGCTGAACACGGCGTTCTCGCGGTCCTCGGCCGTGCCGAGTACCTTGGCGATGTCCACATAGTAGAACACGTCCACCTCGCGCCGCTTGGTGTCGCGGGTACGGATGGCGTGCTTGAGCATCAGCGCCTGAAACATGGAGGTCAGCCGTTGCTGGCCGTCCAATAGCAGTCGCTCCGGCTCCGGCGGCTCGCCCTTGAAGGTTGCGCCTTCCACCGGGCGAGGCTTGAAGCGGACCTCGCCGCCGATCTGGAGGGTCATGATGGCGCCGATCGGGAAGGAGCGGGCAACGCTGGTGATCACAGCGGCGATGTGCTCGTCGTCCCACACCCAGCCGCGCTGAAAATCGGGTAGTTGCAGGCGACCCGCCGCGACCTCGTTCAAGAGGTTCGCCAGGGTGTCGGAGGTTGCGTCAAAGGTGGTTTCGGCGGTCATGAAGCGGTCCGGGCAGATTTGCATTACGAAGAGGCGAAGAATCGGTAGCCCGCGGCAACGCCAGCTTTCGGCTTCGTCGGCTCTACTCCTTTGTGGCTTTCTTACTCCATCGGCGAGCAGCGGCCATCCTCGCAATCTCACTGCGCCGTTCGCTGGTCAAGCTCCGGGCGCGCGCCGCGCCGCCGCGCCGACCAAGTTCGACGGCTGGATTGACTGCCTCTACGCCCTGTGGAGTCGGTTCCGCAATCGGTGGCGTTGCAGACGTGTTGGACTCGAACCCTTTCGCCGCGTCGGTATGGCGCGAACGATCAGATGTGTTGGGCACTGCTGTCCTCCCGTGACGGGTCAACCCCATGGGTGCTGGCAGGCTCCGGCGCAAGGCGGCGAAGAGCCAGTCCGATCAACCTGTCATCGAACAGTCTTTGTTTGCGTGCTGCGGATTCAGAGCCGCCGGGCCAACAAGCGAGCGCCGCCTTGATATCGTCTAGCGACGGCTTGGCATGTTCGCGATGAAGCAGCCAATGGACAGTGGCAAGCAGTTCCATTCCCAAGGGCGATTCGAAACCGTCGATGATTCCAGATGTAGCTTCGAGCGCTGGCCGATATGGCTTCGCTTCGGCTGACGAGAGAAATGCGGCGACGTAATCACGTCGGGTGTCTTCAAACCAGATAGTGTCGAGCGGCCCCGCGTCGGCAAGCCTTTTGCTGCAATGGAGGTAGCTACCATCCAGGCCGTTCAGAAGATGCGTCAGCTTCGTTGCGTAGGGGCCGAATTTGTTGGCCTTGAATTCCAGGCCGAGCAGGTTGTCGATACCCTGCCGCTCAATCGACGACTCCAGGAAGTAGGCCAGTTTTTGGATTTCAAGCAGCGTGCACTCAATCCCAAGGATCCAGTAGCGACGGACAAGCTCAGCGACAAGCGCGCGAGGGACGGTCAGCTGTTCGACGCCGGTCCGCTTCATGACGTTCTGATACTCGGAGGTTGGCTCGTAGACGACGACGTCTAGGGGCAGGTCTGCCAGCGCCGCCTCGATCAATGGCCTGACCTCCGCCCAGTTCAGTCCGCCGTTCCCGCTGCCGAGCGGCGGGAGCGCGATCGACCGGATGCCGCGTTCGGAGACCACACGCTTCAGGTCTTCAAGTCCGGCGATGATCCACTCCATTTTCGATGGATGACGCCAATGCTGTTTGGTCGGAAAGTTGATGATCCACCGCGGCCCCATCAACGCGTGCCGCTCCGTGACAAACATCTGGCCAACCTGGATTTCCTTGCGTTTGCACGCGGCGGCATAGGCCGCGAAGTTTTGGGGGAAAGCTTCCTTGAACATCAAGGCAATGCCCTTACCCATGACGCCAACGGTATTCACCGTGTTCACAAGCGCCTCGGTTCCGGCTTCGAGCAGGTTCCCTTGCGTGAAGTTGATCATCGGAAGTACCACTCCGGCCTTGTGACGACTGTCAGGGCCAGGCCTTTGGCAGCCGTCAAGGTGTTGATCTGCGCCGACACTTCATCCGTATAACAGGCTAAGCCGAGGATTGCGGAAACGGGCACATGGTGGTGAACCAGCGCTTCGGCCTGATAACGTTCAAACTTCCCAGGGTCGTCCGGGTCCCGCTTGAAGTCGCGAGCATTCAGAACGCTCCAATCTATTTGGGACAGATCATTCAGATCGGAAAAGAAAGTCGCCGCTTCAAGGTAAGCGTGCCGATCGGTGAACAGGAAAGGAACGCCTTGTTCCAAAAGGCAAGGAAGAGATGAAACAATAACGACAATCTCGTCGTTCGGCCGCTGTTTTACATTGTTGTAGCCCGTCTTGATATTATAAAGCATAACTGAGTGTGGCGTGAAATAAAACGGTACGTAGTCGCTGAGGGTGCCACCAAAACCGACAGGAATCAGCCGCGTCTTTCGCTTGTCGATCAGGTCCTGGTTACCGATTGCTACATAGCCATCGAAGAATGCCTGCGAATTAGCGCAGGGTATTCCATTGTCCAAAATCCAGGGGATGTTCTTCCGATGCACGATTCGGAAGATCAAGCCCTTTTCCTGTGTAAGCAATTGCTTCAATTAACGAGATCCGTTGTGTCTGTGGCCTCCTCCGGCGTTCCCGAATCGGCTGGCTTCCGAGTGCCCCGCCCGTATGCTTAGCGGTAAGCATGGGCCTGCGCAATCCCCCTCTTCGGCCGATTGGCTAGCTTCGGGCGACATACGGATCAGGCGGCGGTGTGCCTCCGGCAGCGCCGTATCCGCCGTTCATCGCGACCAGCCGGCGAAGGTGCCGTCCGCCGTCAGGCGGTCCCAGGCGGCGAGGACGAGGCGGGCGGTGCGGTATTCGCCGTGCTGGCGGATTTCCTTCTCCTTGAGGACGCGGAAGGTCTCGGAGGGGAAGTCGGGGCCGTAGATGGCGGCGGGGTCGAGGATGTAGCGGAGTTCGTCGCGGGTCAGGCCGTAGAGGTGGGCGTAGACGGCGTCGAGCTCGGCGCGGAGATGGGCGCGGCGGTCCTCGTTCCAGCCGAAGGGCGGGCCGTTGTAGCCGAGGTCTTCGGCCCAGGGGCGCATGTCGTTGGCGGTGTAGGTCAGCTCGAGAACTCGGGGAATTAGGAAGGCAAGAATGGGAGCGGTGTATGTGGACGGCGGCAGGATGGGAAACTGTCGCATGTGGAAATAGGCGAGCGATGTTCCGCCGATCTTCTGCCGTGCGATATAGTCAGCGGTAATAGACGTTAAGTTTGCCAATAATGCCGCTTCACAAGCAGCGGTAGAAGTCGTGAAGAACAACATGAACTTGTGGTTCACTCCAACACGCGGCATTGCTGCAGCAATAATCGTACGCTCATTCGTCGCATTGGTGATGTCCCGCCACCCCATCAGACAGCCTCTCTGCGAGCCACGCTCAGCCAGACGTGCTGTCACCTCGGTCGCCGATACCCAATAGCGTGGCGATGGCCCATAACCTGGGTCGCGTTGCTGCTCTGGTGTCGGCCGGGGCAATGCCCTCGTGTCATCGACGTGACCATCAGGATAGCTGCCAAACCGATGGTCAAAGTGGTGAACCATCTTCGCTTCATAGAGCGGCACCATTCGGGAGCCGTCTGACAGGACCCAATCCGCGCCTATGCGTAGAGCTCCAACCTGCTCCAATTGCCGGGCCGTCCGAAAAAATCCGCTGTCGTTTGCCATATGAAACATTGTCATAAAGCTAATGCCCCATGGATTGCCAACCGCTCCCTTCGCTTCGTCGACCAGCACCGGAACGGAGTCGTAAATATGCGCCGTCAATTCAGCATCCGCACGTGATCTGAATACGGGCGACGTCTTGGTGTTCGGGTTAATGCGCGTTAATTCTTGCCCGGAAATCTCAAAACGACGCCGATTGTCGCTGAGTTGTGAGAGGTCTTCGATTCTAAAAGCGAATAATGGTCGCGAAGAAGTAGCTAAAGTTAGAAGACAAAATGATTGATTGTCTTTTGTTGATGGAAACCATTTTTTGATTTCGTCAAGCGCATATAATGAATGTAAGCGCTTTTCAGAAATCAGTGCAGAAAAATAGCTAGAAAGCGTGTCTGATGTTGCCACCCCAAGCGGCACGATTAGCCAGGCTCTCCCCTGCTGCCGTGGTAGGCGCAAGAATGCCTCTGCGAACACTGCGTATGTGTTAACATCCCCTACACCAGTCAATGGGAATCGGCCGGAGCCGCGTACGAATTGACTCGACGCGTCGGCATCCCGTTTCGTGTCCTCGAAAATGCGGTGCAACGTGCGTTCCGCCGCTTCTCCCGTCGCCAAGGCGGCGATCAGCGCGCGTCGTGCCGCGGCGTTGGGAGCCTTGGCAATGCGCATGCTACGGGCGGTAAAGAATTCCGTTTCCTGTAGCTTGATTCGCTCCCATGGCGGATTTCCCAGCACGCAGTCGAAGCCGCCCGCTGCAACCGCGTCCGGGAACTCCAGCGGCCAATGGAAAAACCGCAGCCGCCCACGCAGTTCCTCGACCGCGCCAATCAGCGGCCCATAGACTGACGACGGCGCGCGCAGGTAGCGCCACACCGTATCCGTGGTCGGCACCAGTTCCCGGCCTCGATATTCCGGCCGGGCGGCGCGCGGCGCAAAGAAGGCGGCGCACCACAGGTCGCAGGCCACCCGTATGTCATAGGCCGCACGGCCGGTCTGAACATCGGCCAAGGCGCGGCGCTTCGCCACCACGGCGTCCAGCGTGTCCTCCGGCGCGTCGGTCAGCGCGGCGATGGCGGCGGCGAGGTCGGGCGGCAGCGCCACTTCGGGCAGCAGGGTGAGCACGGGGTTGTCGCGCACGCCCTTGTTCTGTTTGCGCAGGTCGCGGGCGTAGGCTTTGTCGTCGCCGGTCAGTTCCTTGAACGCCTCGTCGGGGATGCCGGCCTTGAGGACAGAAAGGTCGGCCACGCCGATCAGGCTGTCGCCGCATTTGATGTGGGCGTCGAGGAAGGTCAGCGGCTTGCCCGGCTCGATGGCCTCGATCCACAGGGCGGTCTTGCACAGTTCGACCGCGAGCGGATTGCGGTCCACGCCGAAGATGCAGCGGCGCACCACCTCGCGCAGGGCGTGGCGGCGCAGTGCCTCGTCCGGCAGGTCACCTTCGCTGTCCAGCCGGGACAGGGCGTCGGCCAGGCGTCGTGCAGCGCCGAGCAGGAAGTGGCCGGAGCCGCAGGCGGGGTCCAGCACCTTCAGGCGCAGCACCGCGCCGCGCGGGTCGGCCGGGTTGTCGCGGATCGCCCGCTCGATGACCGGGTCGAGGGCGGAGCGCAGCAACTCCTGCACCAGGCTGTCGGGGGTGTAGTAGCTGCCCGAAAGTTTTCGCTCGCTGCCCTTGGTGGTGGCACCGGTGTCGTCGCCGACGAAGCCGAAGGTCCACGGCCGGGTCTCGACCTGCACCACGGGATGGAGTTCGAGCAGGCTCTCGTAGACCGAGCCGAGTTCTTCGGTGCCCATATCGCGGTAGTTGACGCGCTGGAGGCTGCCAGCGTCGGTGAAGAAGGCCAGCGCATGGATGGCCGCCAGCAGCCGCGTGTTGGGCAGCGCGGCGGCATCGAGGTCCGGGCACTGTGCCTCGTCGAACAGGCCGCCAAGGGCAGGCAGGCCAAGCAGGGACGTGCCGCGCGAAAGGGCGCCGAACGTCACCGTCAGACCGGTCCAGAGGTCGGCATAGCGGTTGTAATGGCGCTTGAGCCTGGCGCGGTCGCGCAGGCGGGCAAGAGCGTATCCCTCCGCGTAGAGGGCTCGTGCTTCAGGCGTGGCCTCGGGCGTATGGAGGAGGCCACGTTCCTCGGCGGTGAACAGGAACAGCAGGCGATAGACCAGGCGGAGAAGCTGCTGGTGCAGTCCCTCGGCGGTCAGCGTCCCGTCCTGGAGCGCCGCCCGCAGGGCGTTGTTGTCCGGGTGTGCGACGAAGCCGGAGCCGAGCTCGCGCAGCGCCTCGGTGACACCGGCCCGGAGCTTCTCCAGCGCCCGTTGCCCGGTCTTGGCCCCCTCGGCTCGCCAGCGTTCCAGCCAGCATTCGGCCATGCCCCCCGCCCCAGGCGCGAAGCGCGATGCATGGGCAAGCAGCCAGAGGGTGGCGAAGTCGGAATACAGCCCTTCCTCGAAGATGCGTTCGAGGTCGGCCTCGACATAGGCCGGTCGGGTCAGCGAGGGGTTTTCCCGCAGCAACCGCAGGCGTGGCCCGTTGGCGACGATGCCCCACAGCGTGGCCGGATCGGCGTTCAGGTATTCCTGGACCATGGCATGGGGCGCGCGCCGCCGCCCTTCTTCGCCGAAGGCCTGGTGGGAGCGGTCAAGCTCGCGCTCCGCCACGGTCAGCAGCAGCGGTATCGCGCCGCCCTGGATGCGATGGGTAATCGGGAAGCTGCGGTCGCCTATCGCGGCGCGGCTGGTGGCCGCCGCGATGTCAGCATAGCCGAACACGTCGCGCAGCAGGCGGAGCAGCCATCTTTCAATACCGGTCCGCTCGGCCGGGATGTCGGCGCGTGGGCGGTTCTGGCGGTAGTCCTTCCACAGCGCCCCGGCGATGGTCCAGTAGCGGCCGATTTCGTCGCGCAAGGTCCGCCCCGGCGGCACGCCGTAGTCTTCGGGCGATTGGCCAGGAGCCGACAGAGCGGCAACGCGCTGGAGGAACTCCGCGGGAAACAGACCGCCCTCGATGCGGATTGCGGTAAACGCGGTCTCGGTGGATGCCCCGCCGGGACTGGGGCGCCGCTCGGTGCGCAGAGCCGCGGCGGCTATGGGGAGCGTGACGTTCATCAGACGGGCAACAGCACGAAGGCGCCGATCACGTCAGCGGGGAGGCAGACTTCCACGGTCGATCGAATTCCTTTGGCAGCGGCGGCGTCACGCACGCGAGTATGGTCGGCGAGCAGCATGTCTGCCCGGCTGCGGGCAAGAGCTTCGATGACCGGAGTCAGGCGCGGCAGGCCGTCAAGGCTATCGCGGACCTCGTAGCTCCGCTCATCCGCGTCCATGTTGCGGGCCGGTTCCGCGGCCATCAGGCCGAGGGCGTCTGTGTCC
>CAIXDS010000176.1 GCA_903918195.1 uncultured Acetobacteraceae bacterium
CCTCGTTGCGTCGGTGGGTGGCGCTTCGCTTACCCAACCTACATTTGCCGGCATGTCGTGTAATCGCGGGCCTGATCGAATACTAAACGAATAAAAGTTTTTGCTTCTTTTTTCAAAAAGAAGGCTTTCTGTTTTTTTGAAAAAAAGAACCAAAAAACTTTTATTCGTTTAACCCGACCTCTCACACCAGCGCCGCATCTGTAATAATAAACCCCGCGCTCACCGACCCGTTCCATTCCTCGGCCCGTAAATGCCCGGCCAGATGCAGCGGCATCCCGTCGCGGCGCAGCAGCGCATCCGCCAGCGCCCCCTCGCGGGCGCGGAACTTCATCGCCTTCAGCCGCCCGCCGCCCCCCTCGCCCTCCACATAGGCGCGGATGCTGGCACCCTCGCGGCCGACCCGGTCGGCGCGCACCACCCGCACCCGCGGGAGGATGAATACCGGCTCCTCGTTGCCGTTGCCGAACGGCGCCAGTCGGGCCAGGTGCTGCGCCAGTTCGGTGGTGCAGCCCGGCACCGCCACCGTGCCCTCCACCGCCAGATCGGCCGCCGAGGGCAGGCCGGAGGCCGCGGCCAGCCGTTCGGCGAGGAATTCGTGGAACGCCGGCAGGCCAGACTCGGCCAGCGAAAATCCGGCCGCCATGGCGTGGCCGCCACCGGTCAGCAGCAGGCCGGCCTGCCGCGCGGCAATCACCGCCGCCCCCAAATCGATGCCGACCACCGAACGGCCGCTGCCCTTGGCGATGCCGTCGGCCAGCGCGGCGACGCAGGCTGGGCGGTTGAACCGCTCCTTGAGGCGGCCGGCAACGATGCCCACCACGCCGGGGTGCCACTCGACGCCGGCAACCAGCAGGGCGGAACGCCCAGCGGCGATCTGCGCCTCGGCTGCCTGCATGGCCGACTCCAGAATCGGCGCCTCGACCATCTGGCGCTGCCGGTTCACCGCATCCAGCGTGGCGGCCAGGGCGCGCGCCTCCACCGGATCGTCGCACAGCAGCAGGCGCAGGCCGAGATCGGCCTCGCTGATGCGCCCGCCGGCATTGATGCGCGGGCCGAGCGCATAGCCGAGCGTGGCGGCGGTCGGCCGGTCGCGCACCAGCGCCACCTCCAGCAGGGCGGCGATGCCCGGTCGCTCCCGCCGCGCCATCACCCGCAGCCCCTGGGCGACAAAGGCGCGGTTCAGCCCGGTCAGCGGCATCACATCGCACACCGTCGCCAGCGCCACGATGTCGAGCAGGCCCAGCAGGTCGGGTTCGCGGCGGCCGGCGAAGAAGCCGCCGCGGCGCAACTCGCGCACCGTGCCGATGGCGGTGAGGAAGGCGATGCCGGCGGCGCACAGCATGACGAGCCCGGAGCCGCAATCCAGCCGGTTCGGGTTGACGGTCGCCACCACGCCGGGCGGCGGGCCTTCCGCCTTGTGGTGGTCCAGCACCACCACGTCGGCGCGGCCGTTCAGGCAGGCCAGCACGTCGCCGGCCGCGGTGCCGCAATCGACGCAGACCAACAGCGTGGCACCGCGCCCCGCCAGCGCCTCCAGCACCGGCACGTTGGGGCCGTAGCCCTCGGTGATGCGGTCCGGCACGTGCGGGAACACGGTGCAGCCCAGACCGCGCAGGAAGCTGGTCATCAGCGCCCCGCTGCAGGCGCCGTCCACGTCGTAATCGCCGAACACCGCCACGGTCTCACCACGCCGCACCGCGTCGGCCAGGCGGGCGGCGGCGCGGTCCATGTCGCGCAGCACGCTGGGGTCGGGCAGCAGGGCGCGCAGCGTCGGCTCCAGGAAGTCGGTCGCCGCCTCCAGCCCGACCCCGCGCGCCGCCAGCAGGCGGCCGACGATCTCCGGCACGCCCAGGCGCTGGGCGATGCCCAGGCCCACGCGGTCCTCGCCTTGCCGCCAGATCCAGCGGCGGTTGCTCAGGCTGCAGGCGACGCCGAGCACGGGCGCCGCCGCCGTTCCGCTCAAAGAGCTGCCTTCACTGCCCGGCCAACAATGCCTGGGCACAGGGGTTGATGTTGTAGTTGTGGTGCGCCTCGATGTAGCGGACCGTTCCGGACCGGCTGCGCATCACCACCGAATGGGTGATCGCGCCATGGCCGTGGCGGTGCACGCCGCGCAGCATGGGGCCGCTGGTGACGCCGGTGGCGGCGAACAGCACGTCGCCCTTGGCCAGTTCCATGATGTCGAATTTGTGGTGCGGGTCGGCGATGCCCATGTCGCGTGCCCGCTGGATCTGCTCCTCGTTCTCGAAGATCAGCCGTCCCTGCATCTGCCCATCGACGCAGCGCAGCGCCGCCGCCGCCAGCACGCCCTCCGGCGCGCCGCCGATGCCGAAGAAGATGTCCACGCCGCTGTCGGGCTGGGTGGTCGCCATCACGCCGGCCACGTCGCCGTCGGTGATCAGCATGATGCGCGCGCCGAGGGCGCGGATGCGGTTGATCTTGTCTTCGTGCCGGTCGCGGTCCAGCAGGCAGGCCACCAGGTCGCTCACGTCGCAATCCTTGGCGCGCGCCAGATTACGCAAATTCTCCTCGACCGAGGCGTCGATATCCACCACGCCGCGCGGCAGGCCGCCGCCGACCGCGATTTTGTCCATGTAGATGTCGGGCGCGTGCAGGAAATTGCCGCGTTCGGCCAGGGCGATCACCGCCAGCGCATTCGGGCCGCCCTTGGCGCACAGATTGGTGCCCTCCAGCGGATCGACCGCGATGTCCATCGCCGGGCCGCCGCGGCCGACCTTCTCGCCGATATAGAGCATCGGCGCCTCGTCCATCTCGCCTTCACCGATCACCACGGTGCCGTCGATCGCCACCGCGTCGAAAGCCTTGCGCATGGCGGTCACCGCGGCGCCGTCCGCCTCGTTCTTGTTGCCCAGGCCCATCCAGCGGCTGGCCGCCAGGGCGGCGGCCTCGCTGACCCGAACCAGTTCCAGCGCCAGATTGCGGCCGCTGACCAGCTCGCGGACAACATTTTCTTGTATCGACATGACGTGACTCCTCCTAAAGCGTTTATTCAGGCCGGTTCAATCCGGATTACGGCAGGGTCTTCAAGCACGGCATCGAGCGCGCCGATACGGGCCAGCGCGGCGCGCATCGCCGCCTCGCCGGTTTCGTGGGTCACCAGCACCACCGGCACCGCTTCGCCGGGGCTGCGGCCGCGCTGCAGCATGCTCTCCAGGGAAATGCCCTGGTCGCGCAGCACGGCGGTTACGTCGGCGATCACGCCGGGCCGGTCCACCACCATCAGGCGGAGGTAGTAGGCACCGACATGCGCTTCGATCGGCACCGAGGGGGCGTCGCTGAGCGCGCCCGAGGCGGCGCCCCAGACCGGGGTGCTTCGGCCGCGGGCAATATCGATCAGATCGGCCGCCACCGCCGAGGCGGTCGGCCCGGCGCCGGCGCCGCGTCCTTCCAGCATGACCCGGCCGATGAAGTCGCCCTCCGCCACCACGGCGTTGAACACCCCGTCCACCCGGGCGATCGGCGCGGCCTGCGGCACCATGCAGGGATGCACCCGCGCCTCGATGCCCGCCTCGGTGCAGCGGGCGATGCCGAGCAGCTTGATGCGGTAGCCGAGTTCGCCGGCGAAGGCGATGTCGAGCGCGGAGATGCGGCGAATGCCCTCGACGTGCACCGCGCCGAATGCCACCGGCCGGCCGAACGCCAGCGCCGCCAGGATGGCCAGCTTGTGGGCGGCGTCGATACCGTCGATGTCGAACGCAGGGTCGGCTTCGGCGTAGCCGAGCTTCTGCGCCTCCGCCAGCACGTCGGCGAACTCGCGCCCGCGCTCGCGCATCACGGTGAGGATGTAGTTGCATGTGCCGTTGAGGATGCCGGCGACGCGGCTGATGCGGTTGCCCGACAACCCCTCGCGCAGCGCCTTGATGACCGGGATGCCGCCGGCCACCGCCGCCTCGAAGGCCAGCGGCACGCCGGCGCGCTCGGCGGCGGCGGCCAGTTCCGCCCCGTGCACGGCCAGCAGCGCCTTGTTGGCGGTGACCACCGGCTTGCCGGCGGCCAGGGCCGCCTGCACCAGCGCCCGGCCCGGGCCTTCCGAGCCGCCGATCAGCTCCACCACCACATCGACGGCGGGGTCGGCCGCCAGTGCCACCGGATCGTCGTACCAGCGCAGCCCCGCCAGCTCCACGCCGCGGTCGCGCGTGCGGTCGCGGGCAGAAACGGCGGTGACGGCGATCGGCCGGCCGGCGCGCGCGGTGACCACGTCGGCATTGTCGCGCAGCAGCCTGAGCACCCCGGCGCCGACCGTGCCCAGGCCGGCGACGGCGACCGAGAGCGGGCGGGTCATATGGTCGCCTGGTCGGGGTCGGCACCCCACGGACCGTTGGTGTCGGACTGCAGGAAGCTGCGGATGCTGCGCAGCGCCTGGCGCAGCCGGTGGGTATTCTCGACCAGGGCGATGCGGACATGGCCGTCGCCGTGCTCGCCGAAGCCGATGCCCGGCGCCACCGCCACCTTGGCGCGCGCCAGCAGCAGCTTGCTGAACTCGACGCTGCCCATCGGCGCGTAACGCTCGGGGATCGGCGCCCAGGCAAACATCGAGCCGTCCGGGCAGGGCACATCCCAGCCGGCCGCGTGCAGGCCGCGGATCAGCACGTCGCGGCGCTCGCGGTACAGATCACGCATGTCCTGCACGCAATCCTGCGGCCCGTTCAGCGCCGCCGTGGCGGCCACCTGGACCGGCGTGAAGGCGCCGTAATCCAGGTAGGATTTCATCCGGGTAAGCGCGTTGATCAACTTCGCGTTGCCGGCGGCGAAACCCATCCGCCAGCCCGGCATGGAATAGGTTTTCGACAGGCTGGTGAACTCGACGGCGATGTTCTTCGCCCCCGGCACCTGCAGGATCGACGGCGGCACCTTGTCGCCGAAATAGATCTCGGCATAGGCGAGGTCGGACATGATCCAGATTTCGTGCTCGCGGCAGAACGCCACGATCTCGCGATAAAAGTCGAGATCGGCCAGGTAGGCGGTCGGGTTGGACGGGAAGTTGACGATCAGCGCGGTCGGCTTGGGCACCGAATGGCGCACCGCGCGGTCGAGCGCGCGCAGCATCTCCTCGTCGGGGCTGGCCGGGATGCTGCGCACCGCGGCGCCGGCGATGATGAAGCCGAACTGGTGGATCGGATAGGACGGGTTGGGCACCAGGATGGTGTCGCCCGGGCTGGTGATGGCGGCGGCCAGATTGGCCAGCCCCTCCTTCGAGCCGAGTGTCGCCACCACCTCGGTCTCGGGGTCGAGGCCGACATCGAAGCGACGGCGATAATAGCCGGCGAGCGCCCGGCGCAAGCCAGGGATGCCTTTGCTGACCGAATAGCGGTGGGTGCGCGGGTCCTGCACCGCCTCGACCAGCTTGGCCACGATATGCGGCGGCGTCGGGCTGTCCGGGTTGCCCATGCCGAGGTCGATGATGTCTTCCCCGGCAGCGCGCGCCGCTGCCTTGGCCTTGTTGACCTCGGCGAAGACATATGGCGGCAGGCGGCGGATGCGATGGAACTCGTCGTGCATGGCAGCGGTCCGGACCCTTGGGGTTCTGGAAGCGATCGGGTGAATGAGGGATGGGCAATGCCCCTCCCGGCCGGGTCGGGCAAGGACGAAATCAATCCGCAATGCGAGCGGCACCCCCGCTGCCCTCGGCCTCGGCCTGGACCTGCACCTGCGAGGACGGCGCGCCGGAGGCCATCAGCACCGCGGCGATGGCGCGCGCCCGCGCCAGCGCCAGCGGCAGGGCGGCCGACTGGCCGGCCGGGTCGCCGGCGGGGCCGTCGCCGTAGCCGATCGCTTCCAGCGGCGCGGCACCGCGTCGCAACGCCAGGGCGCGCAGGGCGTTCTGCGCGTCGGTCGTGATCTCGGCCGATTCGGGCTGGAACGGCACCGTGACGGTTTTGCCGGTGGTCACGGCCTTGGGCGGCGGTGGCGGGGCTGGCGGGGCAACCGGCGGCGGCGTCGGCACGGTGGAGGCCGGCACGTCGATGCCCTCCAGATGCGGCGCCGCCGGCGGGGCGGCCGGTATCGTCAGCGCACCCGCTTCCGGCAGCGTGCCCGCATTTGGCAGGGTGCCCGCATTTGGCAGGGGACTGGCGGCAGGCGGGGCCGCTGCCGCCGCGGGGCCGGGGGGGGTGGCGGCCGGTGGCGTGGCCGGGTGATCGGGTGGTGGTGGTGGCGGCGGCGCCGCGCCTACTGCCGGCGGAACCGGGCGCGCGGCCGCAGGCGGGGCGTTCGCGGCCACCAGCGAGGCGCTGGGGGTGCCGGACTCCGCTGCCGGCGGGGGCGGCGCTGGGCCGCGGCCGGTCGGCCCCGGCACGTTGGCCGGCGCGGACGGGCTGCCAGCGGCGGCGGCGTACTGGGCCTGGGCATACTGGGCGTTGGCCCGGTCGGCCACCAGGCCGCTGGCGATCCGCCCCCGGGCGGCGGCGTCGGTCGGCACCGGGCGCGCCGGCACGCTGCCCAGGTTGGGATAGGGCGCATCGGCATTGGGCGGCGGCGGCCGCTGCTCGGCAATCTTGCCGCCCTCCAGCGAATGCCACCAATCCGCCGGGCTCAGCGAGGGGCCCGACGAGGAACAGCCCGCCAGCAGCACCGCGGCCATCACCCCGCCCGCCGCCCGACAGCCCGCGCGCACAACGGCATGCAAGCCTTGCGGCGGCCGCACTTGAACGCCTCCCGGGCACGCCCTACTAAGTCGTTGCACGCGATTATCTGACATAAGTCCGGACCGCTCCATCCTGCCACAGCGCCGCTGCGGAGCAGGTTTAGCGCGCAGCCGGACCTTCGGGAAGGATACCCTCATGGCCGAGCCGTCCAAGCCGGAACCCGGCGCACTCAAGCTGCCCGATCCCACCGAAATCGGACGCTCGATGGCCGATATCGCCGAGCGCTCGCAACGCATCGTCGGGGAATGGCTGAAGCGGCAGGCGGATAGCGGACCGGCCAGCCCCGACCCGTTGAATATCGGTGGCGCCTTCATGGAGATGACCACGCGACTGATGGCCAACCCGGCCAAGCTGGTGCAGGCGCAGCTCGGCTTCTGGCAGGACTACATGTCGCTGTGGCAGAACGCCGCGCGGCGTATCATGGGCATCGACAGCCAGCCGGTGATCGAGGGCGACCCCAAGGACCGCCGCTTCAAGGACGACGCCTGGAAGGAAAACGAAGTCTTTGACTTCATCCGCCAGTCCTACCTGCTGTCGGCGCGCTATGTGCAGGACGTGGTGAAGCAGGCCGACGGGCTGGATTCGCATACCGCCCAGAAAGTCGATTTCTATTCGCGCCAGTTCGTCGACGCCATGAGCCCCAGCAACTTCCTGCTGACCAACCCGGAAGTGCTGCGCAAAACCGCCGAGACCAGCGGCGAGAACCTGCTGCGCGGGCTGAACAACCTGCTCGCCGACCTGGAACGCGGCAAAGGCGAGCTGCGCATCAAAATGACCGACACGGACGCCTTCCGGATCGGCGAGAACATCGCCGTGACGCCGGGCAAGGTGGTCTATCAGAACGACCTGATGCAGCTGATCCAGTACACCCCCACCACCGACAAGGTGCTGAAACGGCCGCTGCTGATCATCCCGCCCTGGATCAACAAATTCTACATCCTCGACCTGCGGCCGAAGAACAGCTTCGTCCGCTGGGCGGTCGCCCAGGGCCACACCGTGTTC
The DNA here is from genome assembly GCA_903918195.1 of uncultured Acetobacteraceae bacterium. GTDB lineage: Bacteria > Pseudomonadota > Alphaproteobacteria > Acetobacterales > Acetobacteraceae > Rhodovastum. The sequence continues at coordinate 7,668 of CAIXDS010000176.1, forward strand.
ATCATCTCCTGGGTGAACCCCGACGAGAGCCTCGCCGAGAAGGGGTTCGACGACTACATGAACGAGGGCGTGCTCAGCGCCCTCTCGGCGATCGAGGCGGCCACCGGCGAGACCGCGGTGAACGCGATTGGCTACTGCCTGGGCGGCACCCTGCTCGCCTCCACGCTGGCCTGGATGGCGGCGCACAACGACGACCGCATCCGCAGTGCCACCTTCTTCGTCGCCCTGATGGATTTCCGCGAGTGCGGCGAACTCGGCGTGTTCATCGACGAGGAGCAGCTCCAGGCGCTCGAGGAGAAAATGAATAAACGGGGTTATCTCGATGGCAGCGAGATGGCGACCACCTTCAACATGCTGCGCGCCAACGACCTGATCTGGTCGTTCGTGGTGAATAACTACCTGCTGGGCAACGACCCGTTCCCGTTCGACCTGCTGTACTGGAACAGCGACTCGACCCGCATGCCGGCGCGGATGCACAGCTTCTACCTGCGCAACATGTACCAGGAAAACCGGCTGAAGGACCCCGGCGGCATCACCCTGGCCGGGACGCCGATCGACCTCGGGCTGGTGAAGGTGCCGTCCTACTTCATCTCCACCCGCGAGGACCATATCGCGCCCTGGCGCAGCACCTATTACGGCACCCATTTGCTGCACGGCGAGAACCGGTTCGTCCTCGCCGCATCCGGCCATATCGCCGGCGTGGTCAACCCGCCCGAAGGCGGCAAATACAGCCACTGGATCAACCCCGAGCTGCCCGACGACCCGGAAGACTGGTTCAAGGGCGCCACCGAAATCCCCGGCTCGTGGTGGCCGGATTGGCAGCTCTGGATCACCGCCCTGGACAAGCGGCAGGTGAAGGCGCGCCAGCCGGGCGACGGCAAACTGACGCCGACCGACGATGCGCCGGGGAGATATGTGAAGGTGTTGTTGGGGTAAGCAAAGAAAGGCCAGGGCTCTGCCCCATAGGCACTATGGTTAAACGATCTCATTGATTAAAAAAGGTGAAATCCAGGCGGCCGGCAACCTCCCAATCCCTGGCAGGTGTGGATCGCGTCCGGCATCCCAGTGGTGAGGAGCCTTCGTGGAAGGCGCCGCTTCCCACACAGCTCTGGCCCTTTTATTTTGCCAATTAAATCAATCAAATAGCTTAACCTAGTGCCTATGGGGC
>CAIXDS010000177.1 GCA_903918195.1 uncultured Acetobacteraceae bacterium
CATCGGCCTCTCCTCACCCCCCTCTTCCCACAACCCTTCAAGTGATGGGGTCCAGGGGCCTCTCGGCCCTTGGCAGGGGTCCAGGGGGCAGCGCCCCCTGGCCTTGCTTGTCTTTCTTACCGTCCTTACCCAAGCCCCCATGCCCACCCTGGCCGCCGGTCCACTGGCCGGGCAGGCCGGTGTGGTGGAATGGCGTGTCCCCAATCTTGGCGCCGAGCCGGCCCCTGCTGGCGTGGTGACTCGCGATTTCACTGTCGGCGGTGGCCAGGCTGTCACCGATCTTGGCTTTTATCCCTCGCTCAGCCTGGACGTGACCGATGAGGCGCTGGTGTTCACCTTCTCCGAGGGATGGTGCTGCCTGTCGGCTGGCGACGAGGCGTTCGTGGGGCCGGTGGTCACCTTCACCTCGCTGCCGGACGATGAGGACCTGCAGGTAGCGACCGGCGACGGCACCATCCCCGTCATGCTTGACGACGTGCTGGTCAACGGCAACCGCATTGCCGTGGACCTGCGCGGCCGCGACATCAGCGGCGGCCATCTGACGTTGCTGGTCGGTCCCGGGTCGAACCTGGCCGAGCGGGCGACGCTGGCGTTGATTGGCATCGGCCTGATCGCGCTCGGCAGCGTGCGCCGCCGCTGGCTGGCCTGATCGGTTACGGCGAGGCCCGCGCCGCCAGCACATCGCGCACCAGGCGGCGGGTAGGCCGGGTGCCATCGAGCCGCAGCACCTTGCAGGGCAACTCGGACAGCCAGGATTCGTGCCGGCGCCGGCTGCGTCCCTCGCTCAGGTCGGTATCATACGCGGCCGTCCAGGCCAGGAACGCCCGGTGCTCATCGTACAGCGCCCCGCCCGGCGCGATCGCAGCGCGGCCGTAGCGTACCCGCTGGCGCGCGGCGACGCGGGCCAGGCGGATGTCGGTTGGCGTGTCCAGCCAGACCACGAGGTCGAACAGCGGCACCAGCGTCGTGCCCCAGCTGTCCAGTGACCCAGACAGCACCCAAGCGCGCCGCTCGCCCAGCAATTCGTGCAGCAGGCGCAGCCGGTCGGCCACCTCCCGCTTGCGCCGATAGGGCGGATCGGTGGGCACCCAGAAGAAATCATCGGTGTCGAAATGCGGCACCGCCAGCCGCTGCGCCAGGGCCCGGCCGAGCGTGGTGGTGCCCGACCCGGATGCGCCGGTGATGTGCACCCGTGCCCGGGGCATGCCGCTCTCCGCACGAAAAAGGGGCAGCCCTCGGGCCGCCCCCGTCCCCGCGTCCACTGCGCTGCCGTTAGGCGCGCCGCCGGTCAGGCGGCACGGCGAGCCAAAGCTGCGGGCAGGCCGCCGATGGCGCGGTCGATCAGCTCCGCGTCGGCCTGTTGCGTGAAGTCCTCACGGATCACCCGCTCCGCCGCGACGGCGGCGATGTCGGCGGCGGCAATGCGGACCTCATCCACCGCGGATTTCTCGGCGGCGGCGATCCGGTCGAGCGCCATGCGTTCGCGGCGTGCGGCGGCGGCGCTCGCGTCCGCTTCGGCGGCGGCGGCGAGCCGGCCTGCTTCGGCGCGGGCACCTTCCAGCAGCGCCTTTGCTTCCGCTATCGCGGCGACGCGGCGGGCGCTGGCGTCGCGCAACAGGGCCTCGGCTTCTTCGCGCAGGCGCTTCGCTTCGCTCAGTTCGGCGCGGATTGCGGCGGTCCGGGCGTCCAGCAGCCCGGCGACCACCCCCCACAGCTTACGGCCGACCAGCAGGAAGAAGGTGATGTAGGCGATGGCAACCCAGTTTGCCGGGGTGGCGAAGAAGCCTGCTTCTTGCATGGTGACCTCCTTAGCCCTGACCGCGTGCGGCCAGGGCGGCGCCGACGGCCTGGTCAACCAGGCCGCGGCCCGGCACGCGGCCGGTCAGACGGGTGATGACCACGTCGGCGGTCTCGGTGGCAACCTGCCGCAAGGCGCCCAGCGCGGAGGCGCGGGCAGCACCGATTCGCTCCTCGGCAGCGGCGAGCTGGGCCTCCAGGCGCGCATTCAGCTCGGCCGCCTGGGCTGCCGCGGCTGCCTTGGCGCGGGCCACGGAAGCGGAGATTTCAGCCTGCGCCTCGGCATGCGCCACGCGGGTCGCCTCGTTGCTCGCGGCGACCGCCACGTCGGATGCGGCCTTGGCCTGGTGGGCGGCATCGAGATCCTGGGCGATCGATACGGCGCGGGCTTCCAGAACGTCCGCCACTTTCGGCAGCCCCCAGCGGGACAGCAGGACGTAGAGGACGGAGAAGATGAACACCAGCCAGACGACCTGGCTGGTCGTCAGCGGGTTCTTGAAGTCCAGCTGCGGCATCCCCTCCGCCAGCGCGGCGGTGGGGAGAGCCAACAGTGTGACGGCGGCGACGGCGATCCGGCGCATGGGGGCTCCCGGCGGAGGCTGGATGGCGGAGGCTGAGGGCGCGGTTGCGCCCGGCCGGTCAGACAACCGGCGCGTCAGCCGAACAGGATGATGAACGAGAACACCAGCTGGTAGAGCGCCACCGCTTCGGTCAGCGCGAAGCCCAGGATGGCGAGGCCGAACACGTTCGCGCGGGCCGACGGGTTGCGGGCAATGCTGGAAACCAGCGCGGCGAAGATGGTGCCGATACCAATACCGACGCCGCCGACGCCGATAACAGAGAGGCCCGCGCCAATCAGCTTCGCAGAAGCGAGATCCATGTGTCCGATTCCTTTCTTGATCCAGAGGCGCCGGCGGCATGAAGCCGCCGGACGCGCGGAGGGTGGTGATAACGGTGGCTAGTGGAGATGCACGGCGTCGTGCAGGTAGATGCAGGTCAGCAGGGCGAAGACATAGGCCTGCAGCACGGCGACCAGGAATTCGAAGCCGATCAGCACGACATCCACCGCGAAGGAGAGGCCGGCCGGCGCCCAGTAAAGCGCGCCTGCAGCCCCGAGCATCACGATGAAGGCGCCGAACACCTCCAGCATCATGTGGCCCGCCACCATGTTGGCGAACAGTCGGACCGAGAGGGAGATGAGCCGTGACAGGTAGGACAGGATCTCGATCGGTATCAGCAGCGGCATCAGCGCCACCGGCACGCCGGGCGGCGCGAAGTAGGTAAAGAACTTCCACCCGTGCAGGCGCAGCGCCACCGCAGTGGTCAGCACCCAGACCAGAACCGTCAGGGCGAGCGTGTTGGCGATGTGGCTGGTGAAGGTGAACGCATACGGCCAGATGCCGATCAGATTGCCGAACAGGATGAAGAAGAACAGCGCAAAGACCAGCGGGAAGAACTTCTTGCCTTCTTCGCCGATCTGATCGGTGCACATGTTGTGGATGAAGGTGTAGCTCAGCTCCGCCAGCGCCTGCAGCCGGCCGGGCACCACCGCCCGCTTCCGCGTCCCGAAATACAGAATGGCCAGTGTCAGGCCGGCGGCCAGCACCATCATCAGGTTGGCCTGGGTAAAGTTGACGGACTGACCGACCGCCGCGCCCACCGTGTGGAGCTGGAATTGCCCCAGGACGTCGATTCCGTGCCCTTCAGCCGCCACTGTCACGTCCTTTACCACCGGGGCCGCCGCGCGGACGGCCCGTCAGTTCCGACATCGGCCCGGCGCCGAGCGCCCCGGACCCCATGATGCGCCACACATTGGCGACACCAGCCGCACCCCCAAGCAGCACGAACACGCCAAGCAGAACCGGCGAGGTGTGCAGCCACCTGTCCAGCCACCAGCCGATGGCCACCGCCACCAGCAGTGCGGACACGAGCTCAACGCCCACCCGCAAGCCAATGCTCCAAGCCGAGGCACCGAGATTCCCCGCGCCGCCGGATTGATCCGGTGGCCGGGCATCCAGTCCCTGCCTGTGCCGCGCGGCCCGCAGCCTGTCCTCGAAGGAACCGCCGCCGTCCTCGCTCCCGCTCATTCGTCTGCCCCTGTGCAAGTTGCCTTGCCGGAAGGCATTCGTTTGCTAGCGGGGGGGGAGCGGGGTGTCAAGAACGGCAGCCCGGCGCCGGCCGCGGGCTGCCGCATAAAATGTAACAGTGCGGCTCGCGGCCGGTGCAGCCGACCCTATGGGGCTGCCAGGGATTGCTGTATGCGAGAACACCGCATCAAACGTAGGAGGAACGGACGTCGCATGACCCCGCCGGAACTGCATGATTCGGTCCTGTCCGTCGAGGGCCGCATCGCGGTGCTGACGATGAACCGCCACGAGGTGCGCAACGAGCTGACCGGCACGAAGATCGCCGCCGAGATCGCCCAGGTGGCGCAATGGATCAACGGCCACGAACGCGTCTCCGTGCTGGTGCTGACCGGCGAGGGCTCGGCCTTCTCGGCCGGCGGCAACATCAAGCACATGCTGGAGCGCGAGGAAGGCAGCTTCGGCGGCGACGTGTATGAGGTGCAGGGCAAGTACCGCCGGGGCATCCAGCGCATGGCGCAGGCCATGCACGCGCTGGAGGTGCCGTCGATCGCCGCGGTCAACGGCCCGGCGATCGGGGCCGGGTTCGACCTTGCCTGCATGTGCGACGTGCGGATCGGCTCGACCGAGGCCCGGGTCGCTGAGAGTTTTCTCACCCTCGGCCTGATCCCGGGCGATGGCGGCGGCTGGCTGCTGCAGCGCCTGGTCGGCTGGCAACGCGCCGCCGAACTCAGCTTCTCCGGCCGCACGGTGGACGCCGCGGAAGCGCTGCGGCTCGGCATTTTCCTGGAAGTGGTGGAGCCCGACGACCTGCTGGCGCGGGCGCGCGAGATCGCCGCGAGCTTCGCCGCCAGGCCGCCGCAAGCGGTGCGGCTGACCAAGCGGCTGCTGCGCTACGCCCAGCGGATGGAGTTCCGCGACTACCTCGACGTGTGCGCCATGGCCCAGGGCATGTGCCACAACACGGACGACCATATCGAGGCGGTGACCGCTTTCCTGGAAAAGCGGCCACCGAGTTTTGCCGGGCGCTAGGCGAAATCAGGCATCCTGCCGGATCACCGCCCGGTAGGCGTGCCAGCTCGCGTGCCCGACCAGCGGCAGGGTCACGCACAGCCCGATATACCATCCGGCCAGGCCCGCCGCGATCAGCAGCACGATCAGCCCGGCCCATACCGCCATCGCCCGCGCGTTCAGCACGACCGCCGTTGCACTGGTCGCCAGTGCCTCCAGCAGCCCCTCGCGCCGGTCCAACAACAGCGGCAGCGAGAACGCCCCGGCAACAAAGGCAATGGTCGCCAGGACCGTCCCCGCCGCCGTGCCGAACGCCAGGAAGGACATCCCCTTCGCGGTCAACAGCGTGCCCGCAAGCTCGTCCTGCCAGTTGAACCCCGCGTCGGGGAAGGCCAGGGCGAACACCAGGGTGGCGCAGATCAGCCACCCGACCAGGAACAGCAGCACCGTCAGCCCCAGGCCAAACAGCCCCCCCGAATTGGACCGCCAAGCCGTATAGGCCGACCCAAGCGTGGGATCGCGATTGGCCTCAATGTCGCGGCTGATGGCGTAGAACCCCACCGTCAGCGCCGGTCCGATCAGCATGAAGACGACACCGACCGGCACGATCAAATAGGCCAGGTCGGCGGCAGCCAGACCGGCGGTCAGCGAGAACACGCCCACGACGAACAGGAAGGCATAGGCGACGCTCAACCCGCGGCTGCGGCGGAGATCGCGCCAGCCCGCTTCCAGCCAGCGGAACGGCGCGTTTGCCGGCACCTGCCGGACCCGGTCGGCGAAGGGCAACAAAGAGCGCGACGCGAAAAGCGGGGACGCAAAAAACGGCGGCGCCTGCGCTACCTGGTCAGACATGTCTTTTTTCCCTCCCTGATATGTTTGGCCAACATAAATGTAATGTGGCTGCAGGCTCTCTGCCACCCTGGAGCCTCCAAAAACCAAGGCAATCGAGTAACGCAAGGTTACCGGCGCGCCGTGCTGTGTCCCAGCCTGCCGACAGGCCTGCGCCGTCTTCAGCCGCAAGCAGCTGGTATCCTGCCGCCGGCCGATAAACCCGGCTATGCCGTGCGCTACTTCAGTGTTGATGATGGTCCGCAGACAATGCCGTCGTGAGCTACGCCGTTAAGGAGATCTTCCACACCCTGCAGGGCGAAGGCCGCAACGCCGGCCGGGCGGCGGTGTTCTGCCGCTTCGCCGGCTGCAACCTGTGGAGCGGCCGTGAAGCCGACCGCGCCGGCGCGCCGTGCAGCATCTGCGACACCGATTTTGTCGGCACCGACGGTCCTGGCGGCGCTCGCTTCACCGACGCGCGCGCGTTGGCCGAGGCCATCGCCACGGCGTGGGGCGACGAGCAGCTGTGGCGGCTTGTCGTGCTCACCGGCGGCGAGCCACTGCTGCAGGTCGATGCCGCCCTGGTGGCCGAACTGCATGGCAAGGGCTTCGAAATTGCCGTCGAGACCAATGGCACCCTGCAGCCGCCCGCCGGCATCGACTGGATCTGCGTCAGTCCCAAACCGGGCGCGCCGCTCCTTCTGACCGGGGGGGATGAGCTGAAGCTGCTGTTCCCGCTGCCCGGCATGGCGCCCGACGGCTTCGAACATCTCCGTTTCGACCATTTCCTCCTGCAGCCGCTGGACGGCGCCGCGCTTGCCGCGAATACCGCGGCGGCGATCGCCTATTGCCGCGCCCATCCGCGCTGGCGGCTCAGTCTGCAAACCCACAAACTGCTCGGAATCCCATGAAGATCACGCAGGCCTTCACGTTCGAGGCAGCCCACCGGCTGCCATGCGTGCCGCCCACGCACCGCTGCCACCGGATGCACGGTCACTCCTATCGGGTGGAGCTTCGACTGGAAGGAACGCTCGACCCCGCAACCGGGTTCCTGGTTGATTTCTTCGATGTCGAATACGCCTTCGCGCCACTGCTGGCGCAACTGGATCACCACTGCCTCAACGACATCGACGGCCTGAGCAACCCGACGGCCGAGAACATCGCGGTGTGGATCTGGGAACGGGTCAGGCCATCGCTGCCGCTGCTCGCGGCGGTGGTGGTGTATGAGACGCCGAATTGTTGGGCGGAGTATGAAGGATAAAGGAAGGCCAGGGCTCTGCCCTGGACCCGCCAGGGGCCTCTCGGCCCTTGGTGGGGTCCAGGGGCAAAGCCCCATAGGCACTAGGTTAAGCTATCTGATTGATTTAATTGGCAAAATAAAAG
>CAIXDS010000178.1 GCA_903918195.1 uncultured Acetobacteraceae bacterium
GACGACCGCGCTGGATGTCGGCGCCGGCACGATCAAGCTGGATGGCAGTGCGGTCCAGTTGACGGACAAAGCGGGGATCACGCTGGAGGGGGGCACGCTCAGCGGCAGCGGCAGCATCTCCTCCGATACCGGCGTGACGGGTTATGGAACGGTCGCCATCGCGGTTGCCACCCAAAAGGTAACGGCGTTGGGCGGCACGCTGGATGTGACCGGGCAAATGGGCACCGGGACGATACTGGTGATCGACACTTCGTCCGGCCCGGCGACGCTGAAGCTCGACCATAGCGCCGGCACGACGATAGCGGGGGTCCGGATGGACGCCGCCAGCCAGATTCTGGAGATTGCCCAGAACACGACGATTCACGCCAAACAGACCGTGAGCGGCGGCGCCACGCTGATCGTGGACCATGGTGCGACGCTGACCGACAGTGCCGGCGTGACCATCGGCAGCTTCGGCGTGCTGACCGGTAACGGAACAGCTGGCGCCATAACTCTTGCGGGCGGCACGGTCGAGTCGGTCGGCGACCCACTGACCCTGGGCAGCCTCACCGGCTACGGGACGGTCAGTGGCTCCCCCAACATCACCGGCCTGGTAACGGCCTCGGGCGGCACGCTTGAGTTCACCGGTCCGGTCAGTTCCTCGGGAACGTTTGAAATCGCCAACGTCACCGGCTCGGTGCTGAAATTCGACGGCCCCGTTACCGGCAGCCCGACCATCCTGTTCGAGGGGGGCGGAGCCGGGGTTGGCGTGCTCGACCTCACAGCGCTCAGCTTGAACCAGTTCGACGGCGTGCTGGGCAATATCGGCACCGGCGAGGGCATTCTGGTCAACGGGGCCGCCAGCGTTACTTTGAGCCCGGATGGCCAAACGCTCATTGTCTATAATTCGTCCGATATCGAGCTTGGCACGCTGGCGCTCAATCAGCCGTACACCGGCGATGACTTCCATATTATCAACGGTAACGAGATCGTCATCTGCTTCATGCCCGGCACTTTCATCCGCACGCCGGCGGGTGAGCGGGCGGTGGAATCGCTGGCCATCGGCGATCTGGTGCTCACCGCCGAGGGCGAGGCGCAGCCCATCCTGTGGATCGGCCGCCAGACCGTCTCGCGCGTCTTCGCCGACCCGCTGCGCGTGCTGCCCATCCGCATCACCGCCGGCGCGCTGGACGAAAACCTGCCGGTGCGCGATCTGCTGGTCTCCCCCGACCACGCCCTGCTGATCGGCGACGTGCTGATCCAGGCCGGCGCGCTGGTGAACGGCAGCACGATCCGTCGCGAGGAGAACGTGCCCAGGGTGTACACCTACTACCACCTGGAACTGGCCGACCACGCGCTGATCCTGGCGGAAGGCGTGCCGGCGGAGACCTTCGTGGACAATGTCGATCGCATGGCGTTCGACAATTGGGCCGAGCATTTGGCGCTTTACCCCGAAGGCCGGGAGATCACCGAACTGCCGCTGCCGCGCGCCAGATCGCACCGGCAGGTGCCGATGGCGCTACGCCGGCACCTGGCCGGGCGTGCGGCGCAATTGTGCCCGGCGGACGCGGCCGCCTGAGACCGATCTGACCGACCATCGCGACCGGCCCCCATGCCCTGGTGGGCCGGTCAGGGTGGCATGGCAAACGTGGACGCTGCCGCCGAGGCGAGCGGGCCTGCTGCAGGGAAGCCCCGCCGGTCCGTGCGTTTTCTGCAACGGTGTGCTCTGCATGTCACAGCCGCGCCGTTGCGGGCGGAACAATGAATAGTCTGCTTGGCGCTGCATACCAGGGCGATGGATAATACTCCTCACGCGTTCGTGAGGCCCGTGCCATGCTTAATAGACGCTCGAAACCCCGGTGGAATTATGATGGCCCGAACGTGGTCATGCTGCGACAGCGGCTGCTGCCGCACCACCGCACCGTCCTGAACCGCTGGCTTCAGGCCGGCCGCTGCATGGGCCTGTGCGACGCCTCGGTCAGCGTGGCCGCCCCGGGCCGGGTGGACCCCGATTATGTCCTGGTCTGGGTTCGCGAGAACCCCGACCCGGCCTATATGATCACACCGGAGGGGATGCACTGGTGCGTCACCGACTGCATCCGCGGCAGTGCCCTGGCCCGCCACACCAGTTTCGAGGCAGCGCTGAACTGCATCCGCCCGGTTCTGAAGCTGTACGAAGCCGCCTGACCGCGGGTCGCCGGGCCACAGCGTGGCCGGGGACGCCCGGCAGCCCTGTCATTGCGGGAGAGCACCGGGATGGTCGCAATTCTGCTGGTCGAAGACGACACCGATGTCGCCGAGATTCTATGCGACGTGCTGCAGAGCCTCGGTCACACAGTACGCCACGAGACCAGCGGCGACGCCGCGCTGGCGGCCGTCGCTGCAGGTGTGCTACCGGCGGTGGTCATCACCGACCTGATGCTGCCGGGCGGCATGAGCGGCCTCGCACTGGCCCGCGAACTGCGCGTCCGCCTGCCGGGCCTGCCGGTGGTGCTGGCGACGGGCGGCCGCGGCGACACCGCCGAACTCCGCGCCGCCGGCCTGACCGTGCTGCGCAAGCCCTTCCGCACCGGCGAACTGGAGGCGGTCATAAGCCAGGCTCTCCAGGGCACCTCGCCCACCTGAACCGCCGGCCGTAAAGGCCCGGCGTCCCTGCGAGCCCCCTACCCGTCCGCCAGCCCCGCCAGCCGCAACCCGGCAAGGTAATGCAGCCGGTCCTCGGCCCGCTCGAACGGGCTCAATTCGATGAAGCGCGCGGCACTGAAGTCCGGCTCGATCGACAGCAACCGCAGGCGCACCAGCGCGGCCTCCTCGGTGCGGCCGAGATGGCCGAGAGCCGCCAGATAGGGCTTGCAGGCCGCCGAAAAGGCCGGGTTCATCTCGCTCACCTCGCGCCCGATCGCCACCGCCGCCGCGTGGTCGTGCTTGAGCAGCGCCACGACAATCAGGGCGGTGTCATAGAAGAAGGCGTGCGGGTCGAGCGGCGACAACTTTTTGCAGTGCCGCATGCGGCGCTCGGCCTCGTCGAGCTCACCCAGATAGGCGAACACGGTCGCCGACAGCGCCCAGGCCATCACCAGGTTCGGGTTCACCATCAGCGCCCGCTCGTGCAGCACCAGCGCCTCGCGCAGCCGGCCGTGCAGGAAGGCGCGCACATGGCCGGCGATCGCCAACCCCCGCGCGTCCTGCGGGTCGAGGCTGATCGCCCGGTTGGCGAGCCGCCCGGCTTCCGCCATCACCGCGGCCGGGTCGGCCGTCCAGGCCTGGCCGAACAGGAAGATGTGCCAGAAGGCGAACCAGGAATGCGCCGCCGCATAATCGGGCTCCAGCGTGATCGCCTGGCGCAGCAACTCACCGGCCTGCATGAACTGGGCCCGGTCCAGCCGCGACAGCAGCGGCAGCGCCCGCAAGACCAGCTCGTACGCGGTGACGTCCGTCAGCGGCCGGGCCGCCAGACGTTGCCCCTCGATCATCAGGATCTCGGGTTCGATCTGCGCCACCACCTCCGCCGCCACATCGTCCTGCAGCGTCAGCAGATCCTTCGCCGCGCGGTCGAACCGCCGCGACCAAACCACCTGGTTGCCGGCGCGCAGGTCCAGCAGCCGCAATGACGCCCGCACGGCGTCGGGCACGCGCTGGATGCTGCCGTCCAGCAGGAAGTCGATGTTGAAGGCGCGCCGGATCGCGGCCTCGTCGCGGGTCTGCGACGCGAAACGCGCCAGCGCGTTCGACGAGACCAGGAACATCCAGCGGAACCGGGCCAACGCCGCGGTGATCTCGTCGGCGAGCCCGATGGACAGGTGCGCCTCCATCTCGGTGGTGCCGATCAGTTGCAGCGGCAACACGCCGACCCGGGCGCCGCCGCGCAGCGCGGTCGGCCGCACCTCGCTGCGCGGTTCGGTGCGCAGCGGCGTCCGCATCGGGAAACGCTGATCGGGCGGCGCCGGTGCCGCAGGCGGCGCCGGCCGCGACAGCGGCGCCGCCGCGCGGATCTCGGCCGCCACCAGCTGGGTTTCCTCGGAAGGCTGGGCGTCGATCTGATCCGCCAGCACGCTGCGGCAGCGCTCATAGGCATGGATCGCCATGCCGCGCTCGCCGCGCTCCGCGTAGGCGCGCATCAGGGCCCGCCACGCCCCCTCATGCGAGCGGTCGATCGCCAGCAATTGTTGCGCCGCGACAATCACCGAGGCGGAGTCGGTCTTCTCCCGCAACAATTGCTCGGCCAGCACGCGGGCGCGGTCCACCAACCGCTCGCGCTCACCGGCGAGCCAGATATCGAAGGCAGGATCGACACCGTCGAGGTCCTCCAGCAGATCGCCGTCCAGCAGCGTCAACGGCGACGCCCGCTCGGGGGTCGCGCGCAGAATCTCCTCCACGTCGATCCAAACCGTGCCTGGCCGCAGCGCGAGATGGTCGCGGTTGATCGCCAGAATCTGCGCACCGACCTGCGCCAGCGCCTCGCTCAGCCGATGGATTTCCTGGCGCAGCGAGGCGCGCGCCTGCTCCTCGGGCCGGCGGCTCCACAGCATCTCGGCCACCTTGCCGCGCAGCACCGGACGCGGCGAGGACAGCGCCAGCACGGCCAGCAGCGCGCGCGTTTTTCGCCCGCTCGGCAGCACGTTCTGGCTGGTGAGCGTCCAGGCTTCCATCTGGCCGATCAGGCGCAGACGAACCAGAACCGGCTCGCCATGCGTGGACGGCGAGACCGATGCGCCACGCGGAGGGGAGCCTACGATCATGTGCATATTAAACGCCCGTACGGCGGGCACTGGCAAGCATTCCCGCAATCATGGCGTGCACGCAGCGTCACGCTGCGCGGTATATGAAGCTGTTGTTTCGCGCCCGCCCGTTACGCCCGGTTCGCCCGTCGCGTCAGATCGCCGCCTCGCAGAAAAGTCGCGTGATATCGCCGTTCCATTCGCCGTTAAAACGTTCCAGCCACCGTTCCGCCTGGGTGGGCGCCCCGGCCACCAGCGACTCAAGGGGCGCGAGATGCACGGACTCATCACATTCGCGTGAGCTGCGCCGCGCCCGCGCGCGCAGCCCGTCACCGGCGATCGCCACCATGTCGCGCGCCAGATCGCGCACCGTGCCGGCCTGCCAGGGCGCATCCAGCGCCTGCCGGGCCACCAACGGGCGCAGCGCCAGGTAGTCGGTCCAGGGATGCCGGCGCACCAGCGCCACCGCCGCCGCCAGCGCCGACTCGTCGTACAGCAGGCCCACCCACAGGGCGGATTGCGCCACCATCATGTCCAACGTGCCGGCATCCGCGCCGCGCATTTCGATGAAGCGCTTCAGCCGCACGTCGGTGAACACCGTGGTCAGGTGGTCGGCGGCGTCCCCCATCGTGGCGGTACCCGCCTCGGTGTCGAGCAACGACCCCTGCATGAAGCGGCGAAACGACTGGCCGGCGACGTCCACATAGCGGCCGTTTCGATAGACGAAATACATCGGGACGTTATCGATCACCCATTCGGCGTAGCGCTCAAACCCGAACCCGTCCTCGAAGAACACGCCCGGAATGCCGGAGCGGTGCGGGTCCGTGTCGGTCCAGACATGCGCCCGATAGGACAGATACCCGTTCGGCCGCCCCTCGGTGAACGGCGAGTTGGCGAACAGCGCGGTCGCCACCGGCTGCAGGGCGAGCGACACCCGCATCTTGCGCACCATGTCCGCCTCGTCGGCGAAGTCCAGGTTCACCTGCACGGTGCAGGTGCGCGTCATCATGTCGAGCCCGAGCGCGCCGACGGTCGGCATGTAGCGGCGCATGATGGCGTAGCGCCCCTTCGGCATCCATGGCATCTGCGCGCGGGTCAGGGTCGGGTGGAAGCCGAGCGGCGCGAAGCCGATGCCGAGCGGCTCCGCCACGCGCCGCACCAGGGCGTTGTGCGCCTCGATTTCGGCACGGGTCTCGTGCAGCGTGCCGGCCAGCCCGCCGGACAGCTCCAGCTGCCCGGCCGGCTCCAGCGACACCGAGGCGTTGTCCTTCTTCAACCCGATCGGGTTGCCCCGATCCAAGATGGGCTCCCAGTCGTCGGCCGCCGCCATGCCCTCCAGCACCGCCCGGATGCCGGCGGGCTCATAAGGCGGGGCGGCGAAATCGGCATGGCGAAAGCCGAACTTCTCGTGCTCGGTGCCGATGGTGAAACGCTCGCGCGGTTTACCGCCGGCCGCCAGGTACTCAGCCAACTGCCGCGGCGACGTGATCGGCGTCGCGTCGGCCTCTCCGGGATTGGACATCGTGGTTCCGTTCCTGCTGGCGCAGCGGCGCGCATTGTTAGGGTCTTAAATGCCGGCGGACGCCCCCATCAGCGTCAGCCCGACGATCGCAGCCGTCTCCGCGCGCAGGATGCGGGGGCCGAGCCCGGCAGGAACAACAAAGGCATGCCGGCGCAGAAGGTCAAGCTCCGCCCCGGTGAACCCGCCCTCGGGGCCGACCAGCAGCCCGGCCGGCAGCAGCCCGGCCGGGCCGGCGGGCGGGCGCACCGGCGGCGCGCCACGCCGCTCCACCGCCACCACCAGCACCCGTCCCGCCGGCCAGTCCGCCAGCAATGCCGGCAGCGCCACCGGCGGCGCGATCCAGGGCACGGTCAGCCGCTCGCACTGCTCCGCCGCCGCGGTCGCGATCGCCGCCAGCCGCTCCAGGTTCACCCGTGCCGCCACCGTGCGCGCGGTCAGCACCGGCAGCAGCGCCGACGCGCCCAGCTCGGTCGCCTTCTCCGCCACCAGGTCGGTGGCGTCGCGCTTCAGCAGCGCGAAGGCGAGCCACAGATCCGGCTCGGGCGCCTGCGGGCGCAGCCGGGCGCCGATGGTCAACTCGCAGCGGTCGCGGCGCAGCGTGGCGATCTGCGCCGACCATTCCCCGTCCGCGCCGTTGAACAGCCGCACGGCACCGCCCGGCTCACGCCGCAGCACGGTGCCCAGATGGTGCGCCTGCGCCGCGCTGGCCGCGACCGTCGCGCCCTCGTGCAGGGACGTTTGGATGAACAGTCGCGGCGAGGTGATTGACGCGTCCATGGCGGCAGGCAGATTAGCAGGCATGACATCCTTCACCGAACCCGCTCCCGCGCAGCCGGGCCATACTGATATTATCATCGGCGGCTGGGTCGCGCGCCTGCCGCGCAAGGCGGTGCCGTTCGTGCTGCTGGCCCGCTTCGACCGGCCGATCGGCGCCTGGCTGCTGTTCCTGCCCGGGCTGTGGTCGATCCTGCTGGCCGGCGCCACGCCGGGCCTGACAATCTGGCTGCTGGCGCTGTTTTTCGTCGGTGCCTTCCTGATGCGCGGCGCCGGCTGCGTGGTCAACGACATTTGGGACCGCGAGCTGGACCGCCAGGTCACCCGCACCATCGGCCGGCCGCTCGCCTCCGGCGCGGTGTCGCTGTTCCAGGCGATCTGCTTCCTGGCGGCGCTGTGCACGCCCAGCCTGCTGATCCTGCTGCAACTGCATCCGCTGGCCCAGGTGCTGGGGGTATCGTCGCTGCTGCTGGTGATCGTCTATCCGCTGGCCAAACGGGTCACCTGGTGGCCGCAGGCCATGCTCGGCCTCACCTTCGGCTGGGCCGCGCCGATGGGCTACGCCGCCGCCGCCGGGCGGTTCGACTGGGCGGCGCTGGCGCTCTATCTCGGCACCATCTGCTGGATCCTCGCCTACGACACCATCTACGCCCACCAGGACCGCGAGGATGACGCGCTGGTCGGCATGCGCTCGACCGCCCGGCTGTGGGGCGAGCAATCGCGCCCGTTCATCGCCGTCTGCTACGGCGCGACGGTCGCCCTGCTGGCGCTGTCCGGCTGGCTGGAGGGGCTGTCCTGGCCGTTCTTCGCCGCCCTGGCGCTGCCGGCCGCCCTGCTCGCCCGGCAGGTTCTTCTGCTCGACATCCACGACCCCGGCCTCTGCCTGCGCCTGTTCAAGGCCAATCGGGAGGTCGGGCTGGCCATCGGGCTGGCCGTCCTGCTCGGCCGGTTGTGACCGGCGCGTTGTGACCGGCGCGGCCGCGTTCCTGCGCGCCCATACCGCGCCGGCGCAGGCACCGCTGGTCCCGGAGATCACCCTGCATCTGGCCACCGAGATCACCCCGATCTGGCAGGCCACCGAGGACTGGCTGCACCGCACCGGCATCGCCCCGCCCTTCTGGGCCTTCGCCTGGCCGGGCGGGCAGGCGCTGGCGCGGCACGTGCTGGACCATCCGGCGATGGTCGCGGGGCGCCGGGTGCTCGACTTCGCCGCCGGCTGCGGCATCGCCGCCATCGCCTGCGCCCGCGCCGGTGCCGCCCATGTGGAGGCGGCCGAGATCGACGAGATGGCCGCCGCCGCCATCGCGCTCAACGCCGCCGCCAATGGCGTGACCGTGACTGCGCTCGCCACCGACCTGGTCGGCACGCCCTGCCGCTGGGATTTTGTCGTCTGCGGCGATATTTGTTATGAATTACCAATGACGGCACATATCCTGCCCTGGCTGCGCATGCTGGCCGAACGGGCAGAGGTGTGGGTGGCCGACCCTGGCCGGGCCTATCTGCCGCGCGACGGGCTTGAGCCGTTCGCCCATTACGCGGTCCCCACCACCACCGAGCTGGAGGACCGCACCGAACGCGCGGTCACCCTTTACCGCTTGCTGCCGTCAAGCCCATAGCGCCGCCTGCCCGCGATCACAATTGCGAGTTATTCGCAAACGTAGTAATCAGGACCGGATCAGACGGGAGAGGTCCGGCGTGTACATCTGTATCTGCAACGCGCTCACCGACCGCGACATCCACCGCGCCGCCACCGAGGAGGGCGCCCGCCGGCCGCAGGAGGTTTTCCAGGCCTGCCGCTGCCGGGTGCAATGCGGCACCTGCGTGCGCAAGTTGCGCGACCTGATGTTGCAGGCGATCGCCGCCGAACCGGTAAAGCTGCCGGTAACGCTGGCAACAAGCGCGCCGACAGTGGCAGGATAAGCCGGTGAGAGGAGACACCGCATGTTGCGCGATCCCAAGGTCATCGAGCACCTGAACACCCAGCTCACCAACGAGCTGACCGCGATCAACCAGTATTTCCTGCATGCCCGCACCCTGCGCCACTGGGGCGTGACCAAGCTGGGCGACCACGAATACCACGAATCGATCGACGAGATGCGCCACGCCGACTGGCTGATCGAGCGCATCCTGTTCCTCGACGGCCTGCCGAACGTCCAGCGGCTGGACCAGATATTGGTGGGTCAGACCGTGGAGGAAATCCTGCGCGCCGACCTCACGCTGGAGGAAAAGGCGACCACCGACCTGCGCGAGGGCATCGCCTATTGCGAACAGGTGCGCGACTACGTGTCCCGCGACCTGCTGCGGCGCATCCTTGATAGCGAGGAGGAGCACATCGACTTCCTCGAACGCCAATTCGACCTCATCAAGCTGATCGGGATCGAGCGCTATATCCTGCTCAACAGCGCGCCAGCGCCCGATCAGGGGGGTGGCGGCGGGTCCTGACCCCCGCCCCCACCGTGAAAGCTGCCCCTGGTTCCTTGACCCAGGTCAAGGTTCCGGGTTCCGTCCGGATACTAAAGTTCACATTACGGACGGTGACACATGCCGGAACGCTACGACGCAGTGGTGATCGGGGCCGGGCTCGGCGGGTTGACCGCTGCCGCCCTGGCCGCGCGTGCCGGGCGGCGGGTGCTGGTGATCGAGCGGAATGCCAGCATCGGCGGCGCCGCCACGGTCTACCGCAACGGCGCGCTGACCGTGGAAGCCTCGCTGCACGAGCTGGACGGGCTCGACCCCCAGGACCCCAAGCTGCCCCTGCTGCAGGAACTCGGCCTGGCCGACGAGCTGGCGTTCGTGGCCCCTGCCGAGCTGAACCAGGTGCGCGGCGGGCCGCTGGACGCCCCGTTCACCATGCCGGCCGGCCTGGAGCCGGCGCTGTCCGCCTGCCGGGCCCGCTTCCCGCGCCATGAGCGTGCCTTGCAGCGCTATTTCGATGCCGTGCTGGCCGTGCGCGGTGCCGCCAGCTTCGCCACCGCCCACATGGACGACGAGGCCTGGTGGCTGCGCCACCTGCCCGAGGCGGCGCCGCGCCTCTGGCCACTGATCCGGCACGCGCGGGCGACGCTCGGCGACGTGCTGCGCGGCCTGTTCGGCGCCGACGAGGCGGTCAAATGCGCGCTGGCCGCCACGCTGCCGTACTACCACGACGACCCCGAGCGCATGCTGTTCCTGGCCTACGCGGTGGCGCAGGGCTCCTTCATCGCCGGCGGGGCGCATTACCCGCGCGGCGGCTCGCGCACGCTCACCGAGGCGCTGGCCGCCAGGATACGCGAGGCCGGCGGCACCCTGCTGACCGGCCGGGAGGCAACCCGCCTGCTGGTGGACGATCACCGCGTCACCGCGGTGGAACACCGCAACCGCCAGGGCGGCGACCCGCGTCTCGCCGCGGCCCCGCTGGTGTTCGGCAATGCCGCCCCGACCGTGCTCGCGGCGATGCTGCCGGAGCCCTGGCGGGCAGCGTTCCTGGCGCCCTACGCACGCCGGCCGGTCTCGGTCTCGCTGTGGACGGTCACCCTCGGCCTGTCCCGCCCGCCGGCCGAAGTGGGGGTGGAGGCCTATTCCACCTTCCTGCTGCCGGCCTGGATGACCGCGCTGGCCGACTAGCGCGACGCCGCCGCGGTCATGGCATCGCCCGCGGGCGACCGCCTGCCGCCGATCATCATGGCCGACTATGCCCGCATCGACAGCGGCCTGAACCAGGGCACGCCCTATCTCTGCATGCTGTGCGGCATCGACCGCCTGTCGAACTGGGACGGCCTCACCGCCGACGCCGTGCGGGCGCGCAAGGCGGCCTGGACCGATCGTCTGGTCGGCGCGGTGGACGCCGCTTTTCCGGGATTCGCCGGTCTGGTGGTGCAGCACGAAATGGCCACCCCCGCCACCATGCATGCGGTGCTGAACACGCCGGGCGGCGCGGTCTACGGCTTCGCGCCGGAAACCCTGGTGCGCTCGCCGCGCACCGCGGTACCGGGGTTGTATCTTGCCTCGGCCTGGGCGGCGGCGGGCGGCTTCACCGGCGCGATGATCGGCGGCGCCTCCGCCGCGCGGGCGGCGCTGCGAAACTAAGGAAGACCAGGGCTGCGCTCTGGCCCCCCGTCACTTCGCCACGTCCACCAGCACCAGTTCGGCGTCCTCGGCGGCGGTGATTTCCACCGCGTCCTCGCCGGTGATGGTGGCGCCATCGCGTGTGCCCACCGGCACCCCGTTCACCGTCACCGAACCCACGGCGGGCACCAGGTAGCCAATGCGTCCGGCGCCGATCGGCTGGACGATGGTCTGTCCGGCGCGCAACTTGCCGGCCAGGACCGCGGCATCGGCATGCAGTTCGAGGGCGGAACCGTCCGCGCTGGCGCGGCCGTCGGCCAGCGCGCTCAGCGCGCCCTCGACCCGGCCCGGAAACTGCCGCGTGCCCCAGCCCGGCGCCACGCCCTTCGTGCCGGGCAGAATCCAGATCTGGAACAACCGGGTGGGCACCGATTCCTGGTTGTACTCGGCATGCACGATGCCGGTGCCGGCATGCATCACCTGCACATCGCCCGCCTCGGTGCGCCCCTCGTGGCCGAAATTGTCGCGATGGGTGATGGCACCCTCACGGATATAGGTCACGATCTCCATGTCGCGGTGCGGGTGCGGGTCGAAGCCAGTGCCGGGCGCCACCTCGTCGTCGTTCCATACGCGCAGGCCGCCCACGCCCATACGCGCCGGATCGTGGTACTGCCCGAAGGAAAAATGGTAGCGCGCGTTCAGCCAGTCGTTCTGGAAACGCCCGAGGGCGGCAAACGGTTGGACCTCGATCATGGTGCTTTCCCTCCATCATTGTTCGACGCCGAATCTTCGTACTTCAAATTATGATTCGGCAGACCCTTCTTCAAGGGATGCGCACCCGCCATCCGCCCGCGCGGCCGCCATGCCCAACGCGCGCAGCAATTCACCGAGATGCCGCAAGTCCTCCGGCGGCAGCCCGGCCATGGCCCTGGCGATGTCCATCGCGTGGCGCGGAAACAGCTCCTGGATCATCGCCCGGCCCGGGTCGGTCAGTTCCACCCGCACGGCGCGCCGGTCGGCGGCATCGCGCACCCGGCGCACCAGATTGCGTCGCTCCAGCTTGTCCACCAGATCGGTCATGTTGCCGGCGCTGGTCAAAACCTTGCGGCCGAGTTCGCGGTGCGTCATCGCGCCCTTGTGCAGCAGCGTCTCCAGCACGCCGAGCTGGGTGGGCGTCAGGCCGCACGCCGCCAGCGCCGGTTCGATGCGCGCCAGCACCGCGCGGCTGGCCCGCATCAGCTTCACATAGGCGCGAACGGCCTCCTCGACCGCCGGATCAACGACCCCGTACACGTTACCGGTTCATCAGCACGGGCAGGTCGGCCTTTTCCAGTACATGCCGGGTGACCCCGCCCAGAATGAGCTGGCGCAGTCGCGGTTGCGAATAGGCCCCCATGCACAGCAGATCGGCGCCGAAATCGCGCACCGCCTGCAGCAGCCCCGCCCCCACATCGCGCTCGACCGGCCGGAAAGTGGCGAGTTCCACCTGCACGCCGTGCAGCGCCAGGTAGTCGAGCAGTTCCGGCGCCCCCGGGCCACGGCGCTGGTATTCCGCGGCCGACAGCACCCGCACCGACCCGGCCTGCTGCAGCCAGGGAAGGGCGGAGCCGACCGCCGAGGCGGAGACGGCGGAGCCGTTCCAGGCCAGCGCGATGCGCCGGCCGATCCGGGCGGGTGTGGCCGGCGGCGCCATCAGCACTGGCCGGCCCGACTCGAACAGCGCCGCATGCAACGCGTCCGAGGATGACGCGTCCTCGCCGGCCTCCGGGTGCGCCACGATGGTCAGATCGGCCAAACGGGCCTGCTGGGCCACCACGTCCTCCTCGCGACCGGTGACGGCGGCGAAGCTGGCGGTGACGCCGCCGGCGCCGTGCCGGGCTTCCTGCACAACAACGCCGTGTTCGGCCACGAAGCGCTGGAACATCGCGCGCACGGCGTGGCAGCGCGCGGCGCTTTCCTGTTCGGTGGCCGTCATCATCTCCTCGATCATGGCGCCGGACAGGCCTTCGCCGGCCAGCGGGGCCACGTCGCGGCTGTCCACCCGCACATGCAGCGCGGTGATGTGGGCATTCCACAGGCGGGCGACGAGCAGCGCGGTCGCCAGCGCCGCCTCGCCGGCGACGGTGCCGGTCAGCGGCAGCAGCAGCTTGCGGATGGCCATGATTGGTCTCCCCGAACGGAACGCAATCAATACCAGCGTTTCACGCCTGTGCGGCCAGCCCGCGTCGCACGGCGGCCAGCGCGGCGGTCGCCTCGGTGGCGTCCACCGCCAGCCACCCGCCGGGTCCCCGGTCGGAAGCGGCGGCGCGGCGCAGCACCGCCGCGCCGGCGTCCGAGGCATCGTTGCAGCGGGCCGCCACGCGCGCCTCCAGCACCGCCAGCGGCGCCTGCAGCCAGGCGCCGAGGAAATGGGCGTCGCCGGCCGCCCGCGCAACGGCCGCGCGGTCGGCCAGATCGAGGAACGTCGCATCGGCGATGGCGGCGTGCCCGGCGGCGGCGGTCGCCGCCACGGCGCGGCACAGCTCGGCCAGCACGACGCGGCTGACCGGCTCGGCATAGGCTGATTCTGGCAGACGCTGCTCCGGCGCCAAGCCGTGCAGGCGTTTGCGGATTTCGTCGCTGCGCAGCACCAACGCGCCGGGAGCGGCGCCAAGCTCCGGTGCCAGCGCGCGGGCGAGGGTGGATTTGCCGGTGCCCGGCAGCCCGCCCACCGCCACCACCACCGGCAGTGCCGGGTGCAGATAGGCCAGGGCGGCGTCGAGGTAGCGCGCCGCCTCGGTGGGCCGGCCGCGACTCGCCTCGACATGGGCGCGCACCATGGCGCGCAGCGACAGGAAGGGCGGCAGGCCGGTAACCAGGTCCCAGTCGCCGGTGCGGGCGACGTAGCGGTTCAGCACCCGGTTGGCGGCGGGCCGGCCAGCCCGCACATCGAGGTCCATCAGCAGGAAGGCGAGGTCGTAGCCGAGGTCGATGGTGGCCAGATCCTCGTCGAACTCCAGCGCATCGAACGGCACCGGCCGGCCCTGCCACAGACAGATATTGCCCAGATGCAGGTCGCCATGGGCGCGGCGGACGAAGCCACGCGCGGTGCGGTCGCGCAGCCAGCCGTGCCGGGCGGCCAGGGCGGCCAGCACCGCCGTCCGCCACGCCTGCACCCGCGCCGCCGGCAACCCGGCCGCCAGCGCGGCCTGGACGTTGCCCTCGGCCACCTGCGGCAGCGCCGCCGCCTGGTCCTTGTCCACGGGCGCCAGGGCGGCGTGCCAGGCGGCAACCGAATCGCCCAACCCGTCGAGCAGCACCGGGTCCAGCCCGTCCGGCAAGCGGCGCTCCAGGAAATCGCCTGCCGGCACGCGGGCCATGCGCACCACCCAGTCCACCACCGCGCCCTCGCCGCCCAGCGCGAGCGTCCCGTCCGGCCGGCGCACCACCGGCACCACGTCGCGATACAGGCCGGGCGCGGCGGCACTGTTAAGCTCGAATTCGCGCCACGCCGTGCGGTGCCGCTCGAGCAGTCCGGTAAAATCCAGGAAAGACAGCCGCACCGCCTTGCGCAGCTTCCACACCGTGTCGGCGCCGAGGAAGACGGCGGAGATGTGCGTCTCCACCGGCGGTGCGCCGGCCAGCGCCTGCAGCAGGGCGGCGACCGGCGCCTGTTCGGGGGGGATGGCCAAGGTCAGGGATACAGCTTCACGATGTCCCAGCCTTCACCCGCGCGCAGGTAGACGGTGCGGTCGTGCAGGCGGAACGGCATCTCCTGCCAGAACTCGATCCGCGCCGGCACCACGCGGTAGCCCGACCAGAAGGGCGGCCGGGGAATCTGCTCGCCAATGTGCGTGGCCTCGTATTTGGCCATCCGCTTGAGCAGCGCGCCGCGTCCGGGCAGCGGACGCGACTGCTCCGAGGCCCAGGCACCGATGCGCGACAGGCGCGCCCGCGACGCATAATAGGCGTCCGCCTCGGCGTCGGACACATCCTCCACCCTGCCCTCGATTCGCACCTGACGGCGCAGGCTTTTCCAGTGGAACAGCAGGGCGGCGTGCGGGTTGGCGTTCAGTTCGCCGCCCTTGCGGCTTTCCTTGTTGGTGTAGAACACGAAACCGCGCGTATCCCATTCCTTCAGCAGCACCATGCGCACCGAGGGCCGGCCGTCCGGCGTGGCGCTGGCGACCGCCATGGCGTTGGGATCGTTCGGCTCCGCCTGCCCGGCTTCGGCGAACCAGACGCGGAAAATCTCCAGCGGATCGGGCATGGGCGGATGTATCTCCTCGGTCGATGCCTATCTGGCACCGCTGAATAAGGGAAGGAAGGCTAGGTTCTGCACCTGACTTCCTGGCCCCGCCTGCCCGCCCCCGCTTGCCCGAATGCCCCTGCATGTGTCACCACGGCGCAGGAATGACGACAGAACTCAGGACACCTCACATGGACCAGGGCGAGGAAGCCGGCGCGCCCGCGAAGGGCACGCTGATGAAGGGCCGCCGCGGCCTGATCATGGGTGTGGCGAACGACCGGTCGCTGGGCTGGGGCATCGCCGCGGCCTGCGCGGCGCAGGGGGCCGAGCTGGCCTTCACCTATCAGGGCGAGGCGCTGGAGCGGCGGGTGCGCCCGCTGGCGGCAAGCGTTGGCAGCGACCTGCTGATGCCCTGCGACGTGGCTGAGGATGCCAGCATCGACGCCGCCTTCGCGGCCCTGGCCGAACGCTGGGACGGCCTGGATTTCCTGGTGCACGCCATCGGTTTCGCCGATAAGCAGTTCCTGCGCGGCCGTTATGTCGACACTCCGCGCGAGGCGTTCCTGCAGGCGCTCGACATCTCCTGCTTCAGCTTCACCGCGGCAGCGCGGCGGGCGGCGGCGATGATGCGCCCGGGCGGCGCGATGCTGACCCTGACCTATCTCGGCGCCGAGCGCTGGACGCCGCACTACAACGTCATGGGCGTCGCCAAGGCGGCGCTGGAAGCCTCGGTGCGGTATCTGGCCGCCGATCTCGGGCCGGACAATGTGCGGGTTAACGCCATCAGCGCCGGGCCGATTCGCACCCTGGCGGCCAGCGGCATCGGCGATTTCCGCTATATTCTCAAGTGGAACCAGTTCAACGCGCCGCTGCGCCGCAACGTCACCATCGAGGATGTCGGCGGTGCCGGCGTGTACCTGCTGTCGGACCTGTCCTCCGGGGTGACCGGCGAGGTGCACCATGTCGATACCGGCTACCACATCCAGGGCATGAAGAACCCCGACGCACCGGATTTCACCCTCTCCAACGACTGAGCGGCGGGCGGGACGGCCCGTACCATGTCGCATAACAGCTTCGGCCACCTGTTCCGCGTCACCACCTGGGGCGAGAGCCACGGCCCGGCAATCGGCTGCGTGGTCGATGGCTGCCCGCCCCGCCTGCCTCTGTCGGAAGCCGATATCCAGCCCTGGCTGGACCGCCGCCGGCCCGGCCAGTCGCGCTTCACCACCCAGCGCCAGGAACCGGACACGGTGCGCATCCTGTCCGGTGTGTTCCAGGGTCAGACGACCGGCACGCCGATTGCGCTGCAGATCGACAATGTGGACCAGCGCTCGAAGGATTACGGCGACATCGCCGAACGCTTCCGCCCCGGCCATGCCGACCTGACCTACGAGCTGAAATACGGCATCCGCGATTTTCGCGGCGGCGGGCGTAGCTCGGCGCGCGAAACCGCCATGCGGGTGGCTGCCGGCGCGGTGGCGCGGCTTGTGCTCGGCGCCGGGGTGCGGATTCGCGCCGCCCTGGTGCAACTCGGCCCGCATGGCATCGACCGCACCCGCTGGGACTGGGACGCGGTGACCGCCAATCCGTTCTTCTGCCCCGATCCCGTCGCCGCAATGGCCTGGGAAGAGTACCTGGACAGCGTCCGTCTGGCCGGCTCCTCCTGTGGCGCCGTCATCGAAGTAGTGGCCGAGGGCGTGCCGCCCGGGCTGGGGGCGCCGATCTATGCCAAGCTCGATGCCGATCTCGCCGGCGCGCTGATGGGCATCAATGCGGTGAAAGGCGTCGAAATCGGCGACGGCTTCGCCACCGCCGCCCTGGCGGGCGAAGCCAATGCCGATGAGCTGCACATGCGCGATGGCGTGGTGGAATTCGCCTCCAACCATGCCGGCGGCATCCTCGGCGGCATTTCCACTGGTCAGCCCGTGGTGGTTCGATTCGCGGTCAAGCCAACCAGTTCCATCCTCGCCCCGCGCGCCAGCGTGGACCGGCAGGGCCGCGAGGTGGAGGTGATGACCAAAGGGCGGCACGATCCTTGCGTGGGCATCCGCGCCGTACCGGTGGGCGAGGCCATGGTTGCCTGCGTCCTGGCCGACCACCTGCTGCGGCAGCGTGCCCAGAACCCTGACGCGCCCGCGATACCGCAGCTTCCTCGCCCCTGACATGCCTGTTTTTTGGGCAATCAAGTTGATTGCCGTGGTTGTGAGGCGAAAAAATACAGGACCGCTGCGGTCCCCTCTCGACCTGAGGGTAATTTACATGCATTCAGGGCAGGATGCGCCTCTCCGCTCCGCCTTCCCGTGACACGCGCACCCGATCGAGGACGGTATGACCGCTTTCAATGAACCGCCCCCCCTCCCCTCCCTCGACGCCTTCGTCGAGCTCGTCGGCGCCCGCCTGTGGCGCGACCGGTTGGCGGCGATCGAACGCGATGTGGCGCAGGGGCAGCGGCAGGGCCAGGCGGCGCTGCAGCGCCATGCCGTCGAGGTGACCATCGAACGGCTGCGCCGGCGGTCCATCCGGGTGCCCGGCACGGCGGAACGGCACATGGCGGCGGTGGCGGCCGAGGCGGTGCGCACCCATCGGGGCCTGTCGCGCCCCGGCCGCGAGCGGCTGCGCGCGGCGTTGCGGGCGGGGCTGGCGGAAGGCGGCACGATGATGCCGGTCTTCCATCTGCTGCGCACCGCGTCACTGCAGCGCGAGCGCGGCTTCACCGTGCGGTTTTCCGGCTTCGAGGATGGCGCGCCGTTCGATCTGCTGCTGTCGCGCCACGGCGTCGAGGCGGAACTGGCCTGCGACACGGTCTCGGCCGAGACGGGCCGCGACGTGCATCGCGGCGCCTGGGTGCGGCTGGTGGACCGCATCGACCCCGACCTGCAGACCTGGCTGGCGGCGCATCCCGGCCGCTACCTGCTGAAACTCACCCTGCCGCAGGGGCTGCGCGCGGATGGCGAGCCGGACCCGCTGGCGGTGCTGCATGGCCGCATCCGCACCATGCTGGAGAGCAGCCGCCGCGCCGACCATGACGAGGCGGCGGTATTGCGGCTCGACCCGTTGATGCTGGCGGCGGCGCAGGCCGACGAGAACGGCCTGATGTCCTCCCTGCGGCGCGAGTTCGGCCACGAGGCGCATTTGGCGGTCAGCGCGGCGGGGCGCGGCGTGTTCGTGCTGGCGGCGCGCGCCGGGCGGGAGAACGAGGTGGCGGTGGCGATCCGCCGGCGGATGGCGGCGGTGGCGCCGGTGCGCCTGACCGGAGAACGGCCGGGCATCCTGGCGATGTTCATTGAGGACACCGACCGGCTGGAATGGCGCCATCTGCGCGAGAAGCTGGAGCTGGAAGGCGAGGCGCGGCAGTTCCTCACCCTGCCGGAGGCACGGCGGGTGGTGGCGGTGACCTGCGCGTCGCGGCTGGAACTGTTCGGCGCCGGCGGCCCCGACGCCGCACCGGACGGAGAGCTGCGCTTTCGCAACCCCGCCCACCCGGCCGCCCGGACGGCGGCGCTGGCACCGGCGGTGATGTCGTCGGTGTAATGAGCAACACGCAATTGTGAAGCGCCGGCGAGCGGAAGCTGCCATTGTACTGCCACGGTTGTGGTGCCGTATCCCGATCGCAACGATAGCAGGAACGCGCGCATGACCGAGACGGATTACGCCCGCAAGGTGGATGAAGTGGACCGGCTGTTGAACGATCCGAACGTGAAGATGGAGCCGGCGCTGGTGTGGTCGCTGCTGGCGGAGATAGCGCAGCGGGATGCTCCGGGTGCCGGCGCGAACAGGGCGACGGAGTAGGCAAGCTTCGCAGCAATCACCACGCTGGCCACGCAGGAACGGAGATGTCGATGCGGCGTGCAGCGGTTTTTGTCCTCGCATTGGCCATCGTCGCCTCCCCCCTCGCCGGTCGCCCCGCCGCTTCCGCCGGCAGCTTCGATGGCCATTGGGCGGTGACCCTGACCTGCGAAAAGGCCAGTGACGGCGCCCTCGGCTACGTCTTTCAATTTCCTGCCGAGGTGAAGGATGGCCAACTCCACGGCGAACATGGCATCGCCGGGCATCCGAGCTGGCTGGCCATCGACGGTCAGATCAATTCCGCCGGTGATGCCGCGATCCTCGCCGACGGGCTGACCGGCCTCTCCGACTATAACCTCGGGCGCGTGGTGCAGGGAGCGCCCTATACCTACCGCATCAAGGCGCATTTCGACGGCGCCCGCGGGGCCGGCACCCGGGTGAGCGGTGCACGCGCCTGCAAGGTGGAATTTCTCAAGGTCTGAAATTTCTCAAGGTCGGACCGGCGGTGCGTTATCCGCCAGCCGGCGCGCTGCGAGCAGAAATTCGCGGTTGCCTTCGGGGCCGGTGATCGGGCTTTCGACGATGCCATCCACCTGCCAGCCCGGCAGGCCCGCCCACCAGTCGCGGATGCGGGCACAGACCTCCGCGTGCACCGCCGGATCGCGCACCACCCCGCCCTTGCCGACGGCAGCCGGCCCGGCTTCGAATTGCGGCTTGATCAGCGCCACCGCCCAGGCGCCGGGGGCGCACAGCGCCAGCGGCGCGGGCAGCAGGGTGGCCAGACCGATGAAGCTGGCGTCGCAGACCAGGGCGCCGGCCGGCTCGCCGATGGTGTCGGCGGCAAGGTAGCGGGCGTTGGTGCGCTCGTGCACCACCACGCGCGGGTCAGTGCGCAGCTTCCAGGCCAGTTGGCCGTGGCCGACATCGACCGCATGCACGCGCGCGGCGCCGCGCGACAGCAGCACGTCTGTAAAGCCGCCGGTGGAGGCGCCGATGTCGAGGCAGACCAGGCCGGCCGGATCGAGCGCAAAGTGGTCGAGCGCGTGCGCCAGCTTGAGGCCGCCGCGCGAGACCCAGGGGTGGTCCTGGCCGCGCAGTTCCAGCGGCTGGTCCTCGGCGAGTTGCTGGCCGGGTTTGTCGATGCGGCGCTCGCCGGAGAAGACGCGCCCGGCAATGATCAGGGCCTGGGCGCGGGTGCGCGACTCCACCAAGCCGCGATCCACCAAAAGTTGGTCTGCCCGATACTTCATCGGAGCGCGCCCCGGAACCCCTTATGGAATGGGTTCCAAGGGCCTCCCGGCCCTTGGCGGGTCCAGGGCAGAGCCCTGGCCTTCCTTGCTTTACGCGGTCACCGCCGCCACCTCGCGACCCAGCGCGGTCAGCACAGTGGCAACAATGTCCTTGGCGACCAGCCCGGCATCGGCAAGCTGTTTCGCCTGGGTGTCCTGGTCGATGAAACGGTCCGGCAGCACCATCGGGCGCACCCGCACCCCATGATCCAGCAATCCCTTCCACGCCAGATGATGCAGCACGGCGGACCCGAACCCGCCCGAACTGCCTTCCTCGATCGTCACCAGCACCTCGTGGTGGCGCGCCAGTTGCTCGATCAGCGCGGTGTCCAACGGCTTGGCGAAGCGGGCATCGACCACCGTCGCCGGCAGGCCCTTCTGACCGAGTTCTTCCGCCGCCCGCAGCGCATCGTGCAGCCTTGTGCCCAGCGATAGCAGCGCCACCTTGCCGCCCTCGCGCAGCACCCGGGCGCGGCCGATCGGCAGCACCTCGCCGCGCTCGGGCAGGGTCAGCCCGGTGCCCTCGCCGCGCGGATAGCGGAAGGCGCTCGGGCGGTCGTCGATAGCCGCCGCGGTTGCCACCGCGTGCATCAGCTCCAGCTCGTCGGACGGCGCCATCACGACAATGCCGGGCAGGCAGCTCAGGAAGGCAAGATCGAAACTGCCGGCATGGGTCGCGCCATCGGCACCGACCAGCCCGGCCCGGTCCATGGCGAAGCGCACCGGAAGGCCCTGCAGCACCACGTCGTGGATCACCTGGTCGTAGGCGCGCTGCAGGAAGGTGGAATAGATCGCGCAGAACGGCTTGATCCCCTCGGTCGCCAGACCGGCGGCGAAGGTGACGGCGTGCTGTTCGGCAATGCCCACGTCGAAACAGCGATCGGGAAACCGCTTGGCGAACGCATCCAGACCGGTGCCGGACGGCATCGCCGCGGTGATGGCCACGATGTCGGGGTCGGCCTCGGCCTCGGCGATCAGCGCGTTGCCGAAAACCTTGGTGTAGCTCGGCGCCCCCGGCGGCCCCTTGGCCTGCTCGCCAGTCACCACGTTGAAGCGGTTGACGGCGTGCAGCTTGTCCGCACTCTCCTCGGCCGGGCCGTAGCCCTTGCCCTTCTGGGTGATCGCATGCACCAGGATCGGCCCGCCATCGGCGTCGCGCACATTGCGCAGCACCGGCAGCAAATGGTCCAGATTGTGCCCGTCGATCGGGCCGACATAGTAGAAGCCCAGCTCCTCGAACAGCGTGCCGCCGCCGGTGAGGAAGCCGCGGGCGAACTCCTCGGCCCGCCGCGCCGAGCGCTCGATGCCGCTCGGGAAACGGCGCGCCATCTTCACCGCCGCCTCGCGCAGGTTGAGGAAGCTGCGCGAGGACAGCAGCCGCGACAGATAGGCGCTCATCGCCCCCACCGGCCGGGAGATCGACATGTCGTTGTCGTTGAGGATGACCACCAGCCGCGAGCGCAGCGCACCGGCGTTGTTCATCGCCTCGTAGGCCATGCCGGCGCTCATCGAGCCGTCGCCGATCACGGCGATGACGTGGCGGTCATCGGCAAGGCCGCGGTTGGCCTTGAGGTCGCGCGCCACCGCCATGCCGAGCCCGGCCGAGATCGAGGTGCTGCTATGCGCCGCGCCAAACGGGTCGTAGTCGCTTTCCGACCGCTTGGTGAAGCCGGACAGTCCGCCGCCCTGGCGCAGCGTGCGGATGCGGTCGCGCCGGCCGGTCAGAATCTTATGCGGGTAGCACTGGTGGCCGACATCCCAGATCAGCCGGTCATACGGGGTGTCGAAGATCGCGTGGATCGCCACCGTCAGCTCGACCACGCCGAGCGAAGCGCCCAGATGGCCGCCGGTCACCGACACAGCGTCCAGGGTTTCCGCGCGCAACTCGTCGGCCACCTGCTTGAGCTGCTCGGGCGAGAAATTGCGCAGGTCCGAGGGGTAGCGCACCCGGTCCAGCATCGGGGTCGGCGGGTTGGGCGACAACAGGACGGGCGGGGCGACGGGTGCGTTCATATCTCAGTCCTCAGGTCCGGCTCAGTTGCGCCGGGAAACCACGTATCCGGCCAGATCTCGCAGCAGGTCGGCTTTGGCGCCGAAACACTCCAAATGCCGGGCGGCCTGGTCTGCCAGCGCCTCAGCCTGGGCGCGTGCCCGCTCCACCCCCAGAACGGACACCAGGGTCGCCTTGCCGGCCGCCTCGTCCTTGCCGGCCGTTTTGCCAGTTTCTTCCGTTGTTCCGGTCGCGTCCAGCAGATCGTCGGCAATCTGGAACGCCGCGCCGAGATCGCGCCCATAGGCGGCCAGCAGATGGCGCTGCGCCGAGGCGGCCCGGCCCAGGATGGCGCCCGCCTCGGCGCTGACCTGGATCAGCCGGCCGGTTTTGAGGGCGTGCAGCCGGGTGATCTGTTCGGCATTGAGCGCCTGGCCCTCGCTGACCATGTCGATCATCTGGCCGCCGACCATGCCGCGGGCACCGGCGGCCAGCGCCAGCGCCGCCACCAGCTCGCAGCGGGCCTCCGGATTGGAATGGGTGTCGGCCTCGGCCAGCACCTCGAACGCGCGGGTCTGCAGCGCGTCGCCGGCCAGGATGGCGGTGGCCTCGTCGAAGGCGCGGTGGCAGGACGGCTTGCCGCGGCGCAGATCGTCATCGTCCATGGCGGGCAGGTCGTCGTGCACCAGCGAATAGGCGTGCACCATCTCGATGGCGGCGCCGACCCGCGCGGCGCAGCGACGATCGACACTGAACAGCGCCGCGGTTTCCATCGCCAGGAAGGCGCGCAGCCGCTTGCCGCCGCCCAGGCTGGCGTAGCGCATGGCCTCGATCAGCCGGGCCTCGGCGCCCTCAACGGGCGGCAGCAGGTCTTCCAGCGCGGCCTCCACCTCGGTGGCAACGCGTGCCAGGGCAGCGGCAAGGGAGGCGGCGGAAACGGATGAGTGCATGGTGCGTAAACCCTGGAAAGTCGGTCGGCCTTGGTTCAGTCGGCTGGCCGCAGCGCAACAGAGCCGTCGGCGGCGGCGACGATGGCCTGCACCCGCGCTTCCGCCTCGGCCAGTTTGGCCTCGCAATGGGCGCGCAGGCGGGCGCCACGTTCATAGGCGCCGATGGCGTCCTCCAGCTTTTGCTGGCCGCCTTCCAGGCCGCGCACGATTTTTTCCAGCTCGGCCAGGGCATCCTCGAAGGAGAGAGAAGCCACCGCCGGGTCGGCCGGGACCGCTGTCGTGGGCGTCTGCCGGGCGGCGGGCATGGTCGGGCTCCTGGGGGGTCGCAACCGTCATCGAAGTGCCGTGTTCGTAGCCCGGCGGGCGGCCGGCGCCAACCCCAAGGTAACGTCTTATGTCATCCGTGCAACAGGGCGCGGACATGCGCGGCGGCGCAGGCGGCCAGCGCATCGAGGTCGTAACCGCCCTCCAGCAGCGACACCAGGCGGCTGCCGCAATGCAGCCGTGCCGATTCCAGCAGCCGCTCGGTGATCCAGCGGAAATCGGCGGTCTCCAGGCGGAGCTGGGCGAGCGGGTCCATCTTATGGGCATCGAAGCCGGCGGAGACGATCAGCAACTCGGGGGCGAAGGCGTCGAGCGCGGGGAGAATGATGTGGTCCCAGGCGTCGCGGAAATCGCCACCATTGGCGCCGGGCGCGAGCGGAACGTTGAGGACGTTGTTGGCGGTGCCGCGCTCGCTGACCGTGCCGGTGCCGGGAAAGCAGGGGGATTGGTGGCTGGAGGCGTAGAACAGGCCGGGGTCGGGGCCGAAAATATCCTGCGTGCCGTTGCCGTGATGGACGTCGAAATCGACCACGGCGACGCGCTTCAGGCCCCAGACCGCCTGGGCGTGGCGGGCGGCGATGGCGGCGTTGGAGAACAGGCAGAACCCCAGCGGCCGCGAGCGCTCGGCGTGGTGGCCAGGCGGGCGGGTGGCGACGAAGACCTGGCGGGCCCAGCCCTCCATCACCGCATCGACCCCATGCACGGCGCCGCCGGCCGAGCGCAGGGCGGCCTCGGCGCTGCCGGCGCTCATCACCGTATCGTTATCCAGCGGCACCTGTTCGCCGGGCTCGGGGCGGATGCCGAGGATGGCCTGCACATAATCGGCGGGGTGGACGCGGGTGAGCTGCTCGATGGTGGCGGCGGGGGCGAGTTCGCGCAGCAGGGGCAGGAATTCCTCGGTCTCCAGGGCACGCAGCACGGCACGCAGGCGGTCGGCGCTTTCCGGGTGCCAGGGGCCGGTATCGTGCTCGAGGCACGCGGGGTGGGTGATCAGGGCTACCGACACGGGCGTCTCCTCGGCTTCAGTCCGCTTTCTTGCGAATCACGAAGCTGAATACCCCTGCCTCCTCGCTCCACGCCAGCAGGGCATGGCCGGTTTCGCGGCAGAAGGCCTGGAAGTCGGCGACCGCGGCCCGGTCGGTGGCGAGCACGCGCAGGCGATCGCCGGCGGCGAGTCCGCGCAGGGCCCGGTTGGCGCGCAGCACGGGCAGCGGGCAGCTCATGCCTTTTACGTCGATGACAGTCTCGCTCATGGCCGCATCCTGCGCGGCTGGCGGGGGTCCGGCAAGCGGCTGCGGACGTGCGGCTTAGAAGGGCGCCAGCACGACTCCGCCAACCATACCCAGGAGCACGATCGCCGCGAGAGCGGCAGCCCACCGTGTCAGACGCTCCGGCAGGTCCAGAAGCGCAAGGACAAGCAGAGCCTCGACGCTCATGGTTAACACGATAATGAGATTTCGGGTCATGACGTGGTCCATCGCGGGCGAGCAATGAAGCTGCGCGCGGTCGGCCACATCATCAGAATTAACTATTCGACCCGCGCAGGACGCTCTGCGCCGGAATGAAGCCGCGAGATCGGGCTACGCCGGCACGTCCGGCAATGCGGAAATCATCATAGCAAGCTGGCGCAGGTTGTTCGCGTCCGTCTTTTCCAGGACGAGCCTGATCTGGGCGCGCACTGTCGCTTCCGATGTGCCGCGCTGAACGGCGATGCCGGCGGCGGTTTCACCCCGGGCCGCGGCTTCCGCGACCTCGGCTTCCGCCGCCGTGAGGCCGTACATCACCTGGAGCAGTCCGGCCTTGGCCCGGTCTTGTCGGGCCGCTTGGTCCAGCAGGAAGAGCAGGGCGACGCCCGGCTGAACGGCATCGGCGGGCCGGCTGGCCATCAGGGTGAGCGGTGCCTCACCCGGCGCGGCGCGCAGGCGGAGCAAACCCCCGCTGCCACCGGACGTCACCTGGCGGATCAGGGTGGCCACCGCTTGCGTATCGGCCGGGTCGGCGGCCACGCACTGGCCGGCACGGCTGACCAGGCCGCGCCTGGCCTGCAGCAAGGCAGCGGCCAACGGGTTGGCAAACAGGATGCGGTTGGTCCTGTCCACGGCCAAAGCGGGTGTGCCCAAGGCCGCCAGCCCGGCCATGGCTGCCTGTGCCGCGCCGGTCGCAGCGCAGAGTTCGTGCCGCAGGCGAAGACCACGGCGCAGGTGGGGAATCACGTCCTGCAGAGCGAGGCGGTCCCGTTCCTCGAAAGCGGGGGACGATTCCGGCCGGTGCAGTCCGAGAAACAGGGAGTCCGCTGACCCGCCGAGCGGCATTATCGCCCCGGCCACATGGAAGACGCCGGTCGGGCGAAGATGATCGGTAAAGATTTCCGATTTGCGCAGTTGCTCTGCCGGGACCAACTCGGTCCCGAGGAAAGGGGCCGGATTCCGGCGTGCGGCACCACGGATCGCCCAGAGATCAAGCTTATGGTAATATTCACGGTAGCGGCGCCCGTCCGAAACGTCGTGACCGGTGCTGAGGACTTCGAACGCTCCGGAGGCGGGTGCGCCGACGAAAAGGGTATGGTTGCGTGCGCCGACCAGATCCTCCAGCGCGCGGCTCACGGTGGTCCACTCGGCTTCGCCGGCGGCGGCGGCCGAGACGGCGTCGATCGTGCGACGGATCTGCCGCTCAATGTCCATGCCGCCCCCTTCGTGTTCGTCGGGAAACTGATTCCACAATGGCAAGTATGTGCGAAGCGGAGGTTACCGCATACCACACATGCCACGCGAAGCAGACCGGATTTTTGGCCTTCGCTGCGTGGAAGTTTCCTCTTAAATCAGTTCGTTTGTTCCGGGCTGGCCACTGGGCTCGCCGCCCCCCGGACGGACATGTTCGGACGACGGAACCCTGTCGCAGCAGGGGAGGCAGCGGGAGCCGGCGGGGGAGGGCGTGAATAAGCCAACCAGTGGCCGCGATCCCGGTGGATGACCGTTTTCGACCCATCTCGGAACATCAACGTTGGCGGCCGGACCTCTGGTCTTGGGGCGACGGCCATTCTGCTTTCGAGCGTTCTCCGTCGCAAACGGACGCAGCGGTTGGACAGTTGTTTCGGCAGCACGCCACCCAAAAGCCATTACCTATGCGTCATTAACCCGCAACCAATTCCCGCCTTGCGGAGCCGAAAACAGGGAGGCTGGCTGACCCGCCTCGCGGCAAGGTGCCGATGTTGTTCGCATCTTCCAGCTTCCGGACCATGGCACCCCCAACGGCACGCCGGTTCGTTCGTTCCGCAAGGCGGCCGCGAATGGCATCCAGTGCCGTGCCTTCGGCCACAATCGGCAGGCAGGCGGCCTGCTGTGGCGCTTCCAGATCGGCCCCCAGAGTCAGGTAGTCGAGCACGTTGGCGAACATGTTGCGGTTGCCGGTGTCGAGGAAGCTCTCGGTCGCGGCGCCCTCGGCGAGGATGATGCTGTGGCGGGGCAGCTCGATGTGGAAATATTCAATTTTTTCAATGTTTCCGGCGCGGGCGATGGTGGTGCCGTTGAGCAGGTTCCTGGCCGCCACCAGCACGCCGTCGAGGCACATCATGTGCTCGGGCGAGACGAACAGGTCGCGCGCCGGGGTCGCCTCACCAAGTGCGCCGGCGGCGATGCGGATGGGCAGAAGGTCGGCGCGCTGGTGCGGATGCATCAGGCGGGCGAGGTATCCGCGGGTGCCGATCCAGTGGATCGGCACGGCCTCGCCGCTGGCGGTCAGCACCGGGTCGCCGATACGCAACGCCTCGACCGCCACCTCGCCGGCGGGCGTGGCGATGCGGGTGCCGCGCAGGAAGCAGGAGGCCGAGGCGGTCACGAACCCGGTGTTGGTCAGTTCGAATACCGTACCATCGCCGTTCGCGCCGCCCTGCGACGTCACGCCGTACAGATCGCCGGCGGCGTCGGCGACCAGGCCGGCATACGGTTGCGTTCCGTTATTGCCGTCGAAGCTGGCGAGGACGGTGACGACACCGCTGCCGGCCTTGACCTCGAACACGGTGCCATCGCCGTTTGCGCCGCCTTTGACCGTTGTGCCGAACAGGTCGCCGGCGGCGTCGACGATCAGTCCGGCAAACGGTTCTGACCCGTTGCTGTTATCGAAAGTGGCGAGGGTGGTGACGACGTCGCTGCCGGCCTTCACCTCGAACACCGTGCCATTGTTGCCCGCACCGCCCTCGGCCGTCGTGCCGAACAGGTTGCCGGCGGCGTCGGCGATCAGGCCGGCGGTCGGTTGATCTCCGTTGCTGCCGTCGAAGCTGACGAGGGTGGTGACGACACCGCTGCCGGCCTTCACCTCGAACACCGTGCCAACGTTGCCCGCGCCGCCCAATGGCGTCGTGCCGTAAAGGTTGCCGGCGGCGTCGGCGATCACGCCGCCAACCGGATTCCACCCGTTGCTGCCGTCGAAGTTGGCCAGCGTGGTGACGACACCGCTGCCGGCCTGCACCTCGAACACCGTACCATTATCGCCGTATGCGCCAGCCTCACTGGTCGTCCCGTAAAGGTTGCCGGCGGCGTCGGCAATCACGCCGGCCCTCGGATGCCCTCCGTTGTTGCTGCCGTTGAAGGTGACGATTGTGGTGATGACACTGCTGCCCGCCTGCAACTCGAACACCGTGCCATAACTGATGCCATCAGCCGCGGTGCCGTAAAGGTTGCCGGCGGCGTCGGCAATCAGGCCGCCAGACGGGAAGGCCCCGTTTTCCCAATCGCCGGGGGACAAGCCGAAGCTGGCGAGGGTGGTGACGACACCGCTGCCGGCCTGCACCTCGAACACCGTGCCATCGTTGTTCGCGCCGCCGGATGGCGTCGTCCCGTACAGGTTGCCGGCGGCATCGACGATCAGGCCGGCAGTCTTTTGATAGCCGCTGCCGCCGCCGAAGCTGGCGAGGGTGGTGATGGTGGCGCTCATCGGTCGGTCCTGTTCAGCGGGGGTTGCATGCGGTGTCGGCGGGTGGGGCGTGGGTCACGCCGTGACCCACCGTTTCGGCTCGGCTTCGCCCCTGGCCGTTTCGCGGATGCGACGCGGCGGGCGCGGACGGCGTCCGGCGTGTGTCGGCGGTCACGACCGGCCGGCAGCAAACGTAGGGTGCACTGCCCTTGCATTGCACCACTGTCTTCGGTGATGGGCAATGGTGCAATGCCAAACGGCATTGCATCCTGTCGGTCCTGCCGTAAACAGGCGGAGCACCCAAAAATCCTGAATTCCGACGCGGCCGAAAGTGAGCCGCCTGACCGGGCAAGGGCCGGAATGCAACCAACGCAGCCGCCGGACCATTCCCCTCGGCACAAGCCAAACAATAACTATCCCGATACTCACCGCCGCCGGGGCACCGCTTCGCACCCCGGCGGCGCTTCGCCCCGCACCCACGCAAGGAGCCACACGCCCCTGGACCGAACCCAGCCGGCCGCGCAGGATGCGCCCATGAGCGAGACCGTCACGGCGCGGACTCGTCCGGACGGACAGGGTCCGGGCCGGGGTCTGACTGTGCATCCGTCGCGGCGCGACCGCGCAGCTGTTGCTTGCGCCGGCGCAGGTTCTCCCGCAATGCCGCCGCCTCGCGGGCGCGGCGCTCCTCCTGCGCGGCCAGGGCCTGCGGCGTCTGGGTGGGCTTCGGCTTCGACTTCGGCATCGGGGGACGGTCGGCCATGGCGCCCTACAAGGCCAGCGCGTCCGCCATGATCTGCTGCGCCTCGTCGAGGATGCGCTGCAGATGCGCGGCGTTGCGGAAACTCTCGGCGTAGAGCTTGACGATGTCCTCGGTGCCGGACGGACGGGCAACGAACCAGCCATGCGCCGACGCCACCTTCAACCCGCCGATCGGCGCGTCGTTGCCGGGGGCGCGGGTCAGGCGCTGCAGGATCGGCTCGCCGGCCAGGGTGGCGCTGCGCACCGCCTCGGGCGACAGCTTCTGCAACTGCGCCTTCTGGGCTGGCGTCGCCGGGGTATCGATGCGGGTGTAGTACGCCGTGCCGAGGTCGCGCGTGAGGTCCAGATAATGCTCGCCGGGATCGCGACCGGTGCGCGCGGTGATTTCCGCGGCCAGCAGGTTCAGCAACGGTCCGTCCTTGTCGGTGGTCCACACGGTGCCGTCCAGGCGGAGGAAACTCGCGCCGGCGCTCTCCTCGCCGCCGAAACAGCAGGAACCGTCGAACAGGCCGGGGGCGAACCATTTGAAGCCGACCGGCACTTCCAACAGGCGCCTGCCGTGCCGCGCCACCACGCGGTCAATCAGCGAGCTGCTGACCAGCGTTTTGCCGACCGCCGCCTGCGCCGGCCAGTGCGGCCGATGGGTGAGCAGGTAGTCGATGGCGACGGCGAGGTAGTGGTTGGGGTTCAGCAGCCCGGCCGAGGGGGTGACGATGCCGTGCCGGTCGGCATCGGGGTCGTTGGCGAAGGCGAGGTCGAACCGGTCCTTCAGGCCGATCAGCCCGGCCATGGCGTGAGGGCTGGAGCAGTCCATGCGGATGCGCCCGTCATGGTCCAGCGTCATGAACCCGAAGCGCGGGTCGAGGCTGTCATTCACCACGGTGAGGTCGAGGCCGTAGGTCTCGGCGATCGGCTGCCAGTACGGCAGCGAGGCGCCGCCGAGCGGATCGACGCCCAGCCGCAGGCCGGCGGCGCGGATGGCGTCCATGTCGATCACGTGGCGCAGATCATCCACGTAGGGACGGACGAAATCCTCCTGCCGGGTGGTGTCCGCCGCCAGCGCCGAGGCGAGGCTGGTGCGTTTCACCCCACGGTTGCCCTCGGCGAGCAGGGCGTTGGCGCGGTCCTGCACCCAGCGCGTCACATCGGTATCGGCCGGGCCGCCATTCGGCGGGTTGTATTTGAAGCCGCCATCCTCGGGCGGGTTGTGCGAAGGGGTGATGAGGATGCCGTCAGCCAGGCCGGATGTGCGGCCACGGTTGTGCACCAGGATGGCGCGCGAGACGACCGGCGTGGGAGTCACCCCGTCATCGCGCTGGATCAGCGTGGTGACGCCGTTGGCCGCCAGCACCTCGAGCGCGGTGTTCTGCGCCGCCGCGGACAGCGCATGCGAGTCGCGGCCCATATACAGCGGCCCGTCGATGCCCTGGGCGCGGCGGTGGTCGCAGATCGCCTGGGTGATGGCGAGAATATGCGCCGCGTTGAACGAGCCCGGCAGCGAGCTGCCGCGATGGCCGCTGGTGCCGAACTGAACCCGCTGCGCGGGATCGGCGGGATCGGGAGTTATGTCGTAGTAGGCCGCCTCCAGCCGGGCCAGATCGACCAGCAGGTGCAGCGTTGCCGGCTGGCCGGCCAGCGGTGAAAGTGCCATGGGTTCCATCCTCCGTCGGCCGTCACGCTGCCGCATCGGGCAGGCTACCCGGCCGGGCGGATCGAAGGAAGGCCGGAGGTCCGGGACCTGTAGCCCCCGGCGGAGTCCGGGGCCGCGCCGCAGCCAATCCCCCGCACCGGCACTGAGTAGTTTCCGAGCCTGTCAAAGCAGAGCCGCAGGAGAGTAATGGCGATAAGGCCCCAGTATCCGTGGGCTGAAAGATCCATTCGCTCATTCCTGGAGGGAGCAACGCC
This sequence comes from uncultured Acetobacteraceae bacterium, assembly GCA_903918195.1. Lineage (GTDB taxonomy): Bacteria > Pseudomonadota > Alphaproteobacteria > Acetobacterales > Acetobacteraceae > Rhodovastum. Next base: position 31,177 of record CAIXDS010000178.1, read on the forward strand.
ATGTTGTTGGCCGTATCAGCGCTCAAGGGCTACACCATCGAGGCAAGCGACGGCAGTCTCGGCACCGTCAGCGATCTCTTGTTCGACGACAGAAGCTGGAATGTGCGTTGGCTGGTGGCCAATACCGGAAGCTGGCTCAGCGGGCGTAAGGTGCTCATTCACCCCTCCGCTATCGGGCAGGCCGACGACGAGCTGCAACGGCTGCCGGTGAGGCTGACGAAAGCGCAGGTCGAGGACGGCCCCGAGATCCTGGACATTCAGCCTGTATCACGGCAGCTGGAGAACCATCTGTATCACCACTACGGATTGGATCAGGTTGCGGACCCGCGGACCCAGTTTGGCGGGGACACGGGCGTGGCCGGCGCATCGCCGCCACTGGCCGAGGCCCGCGCGCCGATGGGTGAGGTCGCCGAACTCGAATCCCGCCTGAATGACGGAGACCCTCATCTGCGCAGCGCCGCCGCCATCACCGGCTATCGTATCCAGGCGAGCGACGGCGAGATCGGCCATGTCGAGAACGTGCTGTTGGACGATGCCCGATGGGAAATCCGCTACCTCGTGATCGACACGCAAAACTGGTGGTTCGGCAAGCACGTGCTGGTGTCGCCCTATGCCGTGCAGGAGATCAGGTGGGAGGACAGACACATCCGGCTTGACCTTGGCTGCGAGCAGATCAAGGCCAGCCCGCCATGGGACCCCGATGAGATCATCGATCAGGCCTATGAGGAGAAGCTCCACACCCATTACGGCTGGCGCGGCCAGGGCCGGTAATCAGGTACGGCAAGCACCGGTCTGCGTCTGGGGGTAATGCTGGCGGAACAAGGAAGGGGCCTGTCTTCCTTCGGCCGCCAGCGCTTGCCGATAGCATGAACAGGGAGGGGCTTTCCGTTCAGGCCGTAGGGCAATCGGGGGAAGAAAGGCCAGGGGCTCTGCCCCATAGGTGCTAAGATAACGCTCCTCAATGCCTTTGCGGGGCGTAGCCCCGCACCTCACCAGGGCTTTGCCCTGGACCCACCAAGGGCCATAGGCCCTTGGAACCCATGGATTTCTTTAGGAATGGGGTCAAGGGGTCCACCGACCCCTTGCGGGTCCAGGGCAGAGCCCTGGCCTTGTTTCTGTCTAATTTTAGCGCCTATGGGGGGCAACCCCCACCGTCGCGCGCAGCGCGCGTTCGGCGTGACGGGCAGTGGTCCCTTGGAACCCATTCCGTTAAAGGCCCGACCCGGAATGCATTAGCCAAGAACGGCAAGATATGGATATCAGAGGGTCAGCCGTTAAAGCTTCAAAAAATCGTATACCCAAAGAGGACGAGGTGATTCCAATACTGAATTGCAGGCTTTTCAATGCTTATCAAGGATACAAAACTACTTCCATGCAGAAAAAGATAGATCAGAGAACCCACCCAACAAAACAGCAAAATTATTGGAATTCTTATCCACGCGGACGATTTAGAAAGCAATGTACTTTCCACTCCAGCCGCAGCAATTGAAGGAAATTCGACGCTTCTGACGGCATCGCCGAGCTTGCACAAAATCTTGGCGTCGGAAGCGCACCTGCACCTGCACCCGCCACCACGCGGGCCGCCACAGTCTCTCAATTCTGGGTACTCTTTGTGAAATATTGCTCTCAAACTTCCAAGAGCCGTGTGCGCTCTATTTATTGAATCCAACCCGCTAACACTTACAAAAACCCCGATCGCAGAAATAACAATAAGAAATACATATATTTCATATAAATTGAAATCCAACCCCATGGAGCGAAATAAATCATACTTTTCGTTGATCGAATTATGGGCCAACAGATACATTGATATGTTATATGTAATGTCCAGCTTTTTTTGTAAAGTCAAACCGTACGCAGTAAACAAAAAACCGTTAATTGTTAATATCCACATCAAACGGCTGTTTATCAATCCATCTTCGTGCTTTATATAATCGCGAAAGATCTCGTAGATTTTGAGATCATCACGTAACCGCTCCGCCTTGGGAGGGTCTTGTTGCGCCGTGGTTTGCGTTGTATCGCCCATCCCAACCCACCTCCGCCATCATAGTGAAAAATAAACAATCAGCAGACGCTGTCAACCTGTCCCAACAGGGCAATCTGGTGAAGGATGGGGGTTGCGCGCCGTTGCCCGGAAGGCTAGGTAATCCGCCACTTCGGCCTACGGCGCTGTTGTAGCTCAGTGGTAGAGCACTCCCTTGGTAAGGGAGAGGTCGAGAGTTCAATCCTCTCCAACAGCACCATCCGGCACCCGGCGCGCGGTTATTCAGCCGCCGGATGCGCCAGCTGCATGACGTCGCGATACGGAATCACTCCCTTCAGCAGGTTGCCCTCGTCAACCACCGGGATCGCCCGGAAGCCATAACGGGCGAACAGTTTGCGGGCGTCGGCGACCGACTCGGTCTCCTGCAGCACAACCAGGTTGCTGGTCATGATGTCCGACAGCCGGTCGCGCGGCTCCGCCTGCAGCAATTCGCGGATGTCGATGGCCCCGAGCAGCCCGCCGGCGCGGTCGACGACATATACGTACATGACCACGTCGGCCTCGCGGGCGAGGTCCCGGTAGGCCCGCATGACGTCCCGCACCACCGCATCGGGGGGAAAGGCGATGAAACGGGGCGTCGTGTAGGCGCTGATCTGGTCTTCATGGCGTTCCAGCAGGAAGCGGATGCGGGCCGCATCCGCTTCGGCGATGCGCTCAAGGATCATGTCCACGTCGCTGGCCGGCAGCGCGGCCAGCAGGTCGGCCGCCTGCGCCGGGGTCATTTCGTTGACAAGCTCGGCCGTGCGCTCGATGGACAACGATGAGACGAGCTGACGCTGCACCCGCGGCTCGATCTCCTCGAGCGTCTGGGACGCCTGCTCGGTGTCGAGTTCGCTGAAGATCGCCATCCGTTGCTCATGATCGAGTTCTTCGAGGATGTCGGCGAGATCGACCGGATGGATCTCCGGCAGCTTCTCCTTCAGCACGTTCAGCTTCACGTTGCCCTTGAAGCTGCCGATGGAGGTCGGCAGGCGCTGCACGTAGGTCCACGGAATGGTGTCGCTGCTGATGCTGTCGGCAAGCCCGCGGATGAAGTTGGAGACGCGCTTGAGGCCGATCCGGCGCAGGAAACCGGCGCGCGAGCAATCAACGTCGGTCGCATACAGCAGCCCGTTGCGGGCGGTCAGCTTCACGTCGTAGACGACCTCGACCTCATCGTCGTCGCAGTCCAGCACCTTCTTGTCGAGCACGTGGTCGGCGAGGCAGATCTGCCCGTCCGCCGGCTCGCCCTCGAACGGTTCCGGCGCGCCGATGTCGATCGTGACCCGGCCATAGGCCTCGAGAGCGGTCACGTTGGCCCATGGCACCAGCAGCGATTTGTGACCGAACCGGCGCCGCACGAGCAGGTGGGTGATTTCGGGAACACGGCCGGATTCGACCGCCACCAGGTCGCCGAGCCGGCCGATGGTGCGGCCGGCCGACTGCACTTTGCCGCCGATCAGGTCGCTGAGCAGGAAAACCGCGCCATCGGCGATGGGTTTCTGGGACATTGTCGATCCTCGCTCAATGCGCAACGAGTGTGGCGAACTTGTAGCCGAGCAACACAACCAGCAGCAGCAGGTAGACCCGCAGCGCCAGCAGGGACCAGCGCACCGCCGGCGACATGGCCAGCCGGGGCACGGCGTAATGGTGGTTGATGGCGCGAATCCGCGTGATCAGGTCGGACAGGGCATGGTGCAGCAGACGGGCAATGCGCATGACGACCTCACCCGAACAGGCTGGGGAACAGCGTGCTGACGGCGTAGAGCGTCGAAAGCACAATAATGACACCGACGATACTGCCGCAGACGATATTTTGCGTTCGCGTGTTGGCGTACTCGCCCATGGTTGTCCGGTCATTCAGCAACAGGATCAGGAACACCAGCGCGGCCGGCAGCAGCGTCACCGCCACCACCTGGACGAACAGGGTGATCAGCACCAGGGGCGCCCCGGGGATCAGCACCACCAGGCCGGCCGAGACCAGGGTGATGAAGTAATTGATATAGAAGGCCGGCGCTTCGCGGATTTTGTTGTTCAGCGAATGCGCCCAGCCGAAAATCTCGCCGAACGCCCAGGAACTGGCCAGCGAGATGCAGATCGCCCCGAGCAGGCCGGCGTCGAACAGGCCGATCGCCAGGAAGGTGCCCAGCCAGCGGTCGCGGTCCATCAGCACCGAGGCGGCCTGTGCGGCGTCGGTGATCTCCACGCCGTTGAGCACGGTGCCGGTCACGATCACGATGAATACGGCGACCACCACCGTGAACACCGAGCCGATCAGGGTGTCGGCGCGGCCCCAGGGGATGTCCTTTTCCTTCATTCCCTTGTCGACGACCGAGGATTGCTGGAAAAACAGCATCCAGGGCGCGATGGTGGTGCCGATATTGGCCATCATGAAGAAGAACAGCTCGCCGTTGAAGCCGCCCGGGAAGTTCGGGATCAGGCCCTGGCCGAGAATGTCGGACAGTCGCGGCTGCACCATGAAGGCACCGGGGATGTAGATCAGGTTGACCACGCAGAAGACCATGGCGATCTTCTCCCAGGTCCAGTAGCGCCCGTTGACCACGATCACGCCCATCAGGACGCAGACGCCGGCCACCGTCGCCCAGGCCGGCACACCGAAGATCCCCAGCGCCGCGGTCATGCCGACGAACTCGGTGACCAGCGTCAGCCAGTCGACGAGGATAAGGTCGATCAGCGAGAACCAGCCCCAGAGTGCGCCGAAGCCGTCGAAGATGGCCTCGGCGTGACCGCGCTTGGTGACCGCCCCGAGCCGCACCGTCATTTCCTGGACGTAATAGGCGACCGGGATCAGCACCAGCAGGAACCAGATCAGGTGGTACTGGTACTTGGCGCCGGTGGCGGCATAGGTGGTGATGCCGCCGGCATCGTTGTCGGCGATCATCACCACCAGCCCCGGCCCGGACAGCACCAGATAGAGCCGGAATGCCTTGAGGTTGCGGCGGAAACGATAATACAGTTGTGTGATCGGGTTCATAATACTGCCTTCAGCCGAACCTGATTGCCGACAGCGCTTCCGGCCGCGGACGCCGCACCGGCTGATGCCGTTGGAGCCACGCCGCAGCGACCGCAAAGGTCGCAGCGATAGGAAAAGACGGCGCCGGGGGGATGGTCCCACAGCGGGACCAGAGGGAAGAATTCCACCATTTCGGTCTCCGGTTGCTCGGTGGTTGCCCGAGCCCCGGAAACCCATCGTCCGGGGGTCAGCGCTGGCGGGGCGCGACCCGGCGGTTACATGGGCTGCCCGGGCGACGGGCCGCTGCGTCAGTCACGGCAGGCGTTGGCCGCCTACTGTCACTCTCCGCGGGCTGGCTCGTAGATCGCACGTTCAACTGACCCTCTGTTGGTGACCGGCCGACCGGCCCATAGTGATGGAACGATCACCCCGGAACGAACGCGCCATATACCTATCGCGAGAGGGTGTTCAAGCCTCAATATCGTGGCCGCGCGCCAGGACCCTGGTCAGGGGCCACGCGCGCCATTCCCACCTCCCATGCGCCCCCACGCGGTTGGGACGCGCCATCCAGCCTTGTCAGTGCCAGACGGCGCCGCTATGGTATATTTTCCGAAATGTGCTTGAATCAGCGGGTTTTCCTGTAACCGGCCGGGCACTCTCCCGTGGCTCGACACCCGAGGGCAACCTCATACGGGCAAACCTCATACGGGCATTTGTGCGTGCCCGGCGGACAGCATGGCCGACATCACCCAGTTCACGCCCGGCGCCACCATCCACCTGCACCGCAACGACCTGCCGCCGGACCTCCGGCTAGGCCCGGTGGTGGCGGTCGATACCGAAACGATGGGGCTCAACCCGCATCGTGACCGGTTGTGCCTGGTGCAGCTCTCCGCCGGCGACGGCGTCGCGCATCTGGTGCAGATCGTGCCGGAACGCCTCGGCGGGCACGGTGCGAACTGCCCGAATCTGCGCCGGCTGCTGGCCGACCCGGCGGTGGTGAAACTGATGCATTTCGCCCGCTTCGACGTGGGCATCCTGCAGCACGCGCTGGATATCGAGGTGGCCCCGGTCCGCTGCACCAAGATCGCCGCCCGCCTCACCCGCACCTTCACCGAGCGGCACGGGCTGAAGGACCTTTGCCGCGAACTGCTAGGTGTCGATCTGTCCAAGCAGCAGCAGACCAGCGACTGGGGGGCGGCCGACCTCACCCCCGAGCAGCTCGCCTATGCGGCGTCCGACGTGCTGCATTTGCATGCGCTGTGGCGCCGGCTGGAGGCGCTGCTGGTGCGCGAGGGGCGGCTGGCGCTGGCCGAGTCCTGCTTTGCCTTCCTGCCCGCCCGCGCCCGGCTGGACATGCTCGGCTACGAGACCCCGGATATCTTCTCACATTAAGGCCATGTTTTTGCCCTAGGGACTGCCTCGGCCCGGGGCGCAATTGTTGACCCCGTGGGTGTCAGTGCCTACAGCCTGACATCGCAGCCGCAGCATGGAGACCGACCAGCCCGCATGATCGCGCCCAGCCTTGCCACCAGACCAGTCGCGGTCCGCCCGCCAGAAGAACACCGCCTGAAGGTCGCCCGCAGCGTGCCGGGGATCAGGGTGATGGCTGTGCGTGCATGGGCGGCGGCGCTGGACCGATGCTGCGCCGCTTTGGTCGGGGTGCCTGGGCATCGCCTGCTGCGCGCGGGGCCAGCGTGACCGCGGCCCCCCTCGATCTGCCGAGCCCGACGGAGCCAAGACGCGTCCACCGGCGGCTGGACATCCCCATGCGGCGCGCGCCAACCGAAACCGCCCGCCGCCGGGTCACCGTGCGCCTGGCCAAGCGCCTGCTGCCGGTGGCGGCGCTGGCGCTGCTCTCGCTGGTAGCGTTGTGGCCCGAGCTGGGCCCGGACGAACACCGCAGGCTGGCCTACCACGTCAGCGGAATCGTGCCGGAAAACGGCCAGCTCACCGATCTGCGCTACAACAGCGTGGATGACCGCGACCGCCCCTACACCGTGACCGCCTCGGCGGCCAAGCAGGTCTCGCCGGAGCGGATCAATCTGGTGGACCCCAAGGGCGATATCAGCCTGGAATCGGGGAGTTGGCTGATGGTTCAGGCTCTCCGGGGCGTCTACGGCCAGCACAGCGGCCAGCTCGACCTGGCCGGCGACGTGGTGCTGTACCGCGATGACGGGCTCACCATGCTGACCGACGCAACGACCCTCGACCTCAAGGCCGGGGTGGCCGTCAGCGCCGAGCAGGTGCATGCCGAGGGTCCGTTCGGCAGCCTCGACGCCCAGGGTTTCGCGGTCACCGACCGCGGCACGGTGGTGCAGTTCACCGGCCCGGGCCGGCTCGTGCTGAACGCGCGGTCGCGATGACGGGCCGCCTCGCCGCCCTGCTGCTGCTGGCAGCCCTCGTCGCCCCGCCGGCCCGGAGCCAGCCGATCGACATGTCCAGCGGCGGCCCGGTGGACGTGACCGCGCGCGACGGGTTCGAATGGCAACAGTCCAACCAGACGATCACCGCCAACGGCGATGCCCGCGCGGTGCGCGGCAACGTCACCGTGCTGGGCGACCGTCTGGTTGCGCATTACCGCAAAAAGGCCTCCGCCGGGCAGCCCGCGCCGGCAGCCCCACCGCCTGGCGCCGCACCGCCTGGCGCCGCGGGCAGCCCCGATGCCGACAGCGGCAGCAACGAGATCTACCTGCTGGACGCGATCGGGCATGTGCGCATCCTCACCCCCACCGATGAAGCGGTGGGCGACAAGGCCGTCTACGGCATCGATCAGGCGCTGCTGGTGCTGACCGGCAAGGGCCTGCGGCTGACCACGCCGCAATACGTCATGACGGCGCGTGACAGCATGGAATACTGGTCGCAGCTCCACATGGCCGTGGGCCGCGGCAACGCCGTGGTGGTGGCGACCGACGGGCGGCGGCTCTCCGGCGATGTGCTGGTGGGCTACACCAGCGAAGCCGCCCCGGCCGCGGGTTCGCCTGCTCCGGCGACCCCTGTTGCGGTCAGCGCGCCGGCCAAGCCGGCGGCGCCGCCGGGTGCCGGCGGCGTTGACGCCTCGGGCAAGCTGCAGCGCGTGGAAGCCTATGGCAATGTGGAGGTCCGCACCCAGACCGACATCGTGCGCGGCGACCGCGGCGTCTATCTGCCCGACACCGGCATGGCCCGGGTGCTGGGGAATGTGCGGATCATCCATGGCCAGAACGTGATCACCGGCGCCGCGGCGGACGTGAACATGAAGACCGGCATCGCCCACGTGGTCTCCGACCCGGCGCGGCGGGTGCAGGGCCTGCTCATGCCCAACGGCGCCCAGGCCCAGGGTGGCGGGGCACCGGGCGCCGCCAAACCCGCCGGGCCGGCCCCGGCCCTGGCCCCCGCGCCGGGCGGCGGCAAGCCTGCCGGGCCGGGAGGGCCGTTACGATGATGGATTTGCAGGTGCCGCCGGGCGTGGCGCCGGCCAGCCAGTCGCAAAGCGCCGCTCCGGCAGGACTGGCCGCCACCGGGGTTGGCAAAACCTACCGCAAGCGGCCGGTGGTCCGGAACGTGACGGTCTCGCTGCGGCGCGGCGAAGCGGTCGGACTGCTCGGCCCCAACGGCGCCGGCAAGACCACGACCTTTTACATGATCGTCGGCCTGGTGCGCCCCGACACCGGCTCGATCAGCCTGGACGGGCATGACATCACCATGCTGCCGATGTACCGGCGGGCTCGCCTCGGCATCGGCTACCTGCCGCAGGAAGCCAGCGTGTTCCGCGGCCTCAATGTCGAGCAGAACATCATGGCGGCGCTGGAGGTGGTGGAGTCCGACCCCGACCGGCGCGACCAGATGCTCGACGAGCTGCTCGCGGAGTTCGGCATCGGCCATCTGCGCCGCACTCCGGCGCTGGCGCTGTCCGGCGGCGAGCGCCGCCGGGTAGAGATCGCCCGCGCCCTGGCCACCCAGCCCGGCTACATCCTGCTCGACGAGCCGCTGGCCGGCATCGACCCAATCGCCGTGGGCGAAATCCGCGACCTGGTCGGCCACCTGAAGCACCGCGGCATCGGCGTGCTGATCACCGACCACAATGTGCGCGAGACGCTGGAGATCATCGACCGGGCCTACATCATGCACGACGGCCAGGTGCTGATGGAGGGCGTGCCGCAGGAGGTGGTGGCGCACGAGGATGTCCGCCGCGTCTACCTTGGCGAGCGGTTCAGCATGTAGGCGGCCCGGCCGGCGAGCAGGGCGTCGCGTGCACACAATCCCTTGTGGCCTGCACCCCAAACGCGCGCTAAACTGACTTGGTCGAGCTCCAGCACGATTCTTGCTTGCATCTCGGCGCCAATCGCGCTGCATTGCGACATCGCGCTGCACTGCGGCAACGATGACGCCGGCAGCCGCGCCACCATCCTGGTAGCCAGCAATCGTGTCCTTCGCCATCGGCCCTCGCCTCGATCTGCGCCAGTCCCAGTCGCTGGTCATGACGCCGCAGCTGCGGCAGGCCATCAAGCTGCTGCAGTTCTCCAACCTCGAGGCCGCCGCCTTCGTCGAGGAGGAGCTGGAACGCAACCCGCTGCTTGAGCGCGATGACCGGTCCGAACTGGACGGCCCCGAACGCGCCGCTCCCGACCAGATCGTGATCGCCGGGCCGGAACCGGCCGACGCCGCCGCCGCGGTGGCCTCCGACATGCTGCCCGCCGAGGCGCCGCTGGAAACGCCCGACTACGCCGAGACCTACGATCCGGGCGGGGCCGGCGACGGGGCAATGATGGGCCGCGGCGGCAATACGGCATTCGAGACCGACGAACGCACCATCGACGACTTTGCCGCCCCGGCCTGCACGCTGCGCGAGCACCTGTCGGAACAGCTGCGCCTGTCCTTCAACGATCCGGCCGAGCGACTGATCGGCGCCTCGATGATCGCGCTGCTGGAACCCTCCGGCCGGCTCTCGGTGGATACCGCCGCGCTGGCGGCGGCGCTGGGCGCCGATCCCGCCGTGGTGGCGTCGGTGCGCGAGCGCATGCTGCGGTTCGACCCGACCGGCATGTTCGCCCGCGACCTGAAGGAATGCCTGGCGGTCCAGTTGGCCGAGAAGAACCGCCTCGACCCGGCCATGCAGGCAATGCTGAACAACCTGGAACTGCTGGCCAGGCGCGACCTGAAGCGGCTGATGACGGTGTGCGGCGTGGACGCGGCCGACCTCACCGACATGATCGCCGAGATCCGCCGGCTCGACCCCAAGCCGGGCGCATCGTTCGACGCCGTGCCGCCGCAGCCGGTGGTGCCCGACGTGCTGATGCGCCCCGACCCGGAGGGCGGCTGGCTGCTCGAACTGAATCCGGAAACCATGCCCCGCGTGCTGGTCAATCACGGCTTTTCCGCCCAGGCGATGACGCGGGCCAGCCGCGAGGATCGCGCCTTCCTGACCGAAAAGCTGCAGACCGCGAACTGGCTGGTCAAATCGCTGCAGCAGCGCGCGCAGACCATCCTGAAAGTGGCCTCCGAGATCGTGCGCCAGCAGGACGGGTTCTTCCGTCACGGTGTCGGCCACCTCCGCCCGCTCATTCTGCGCGACATCGCCGCCGCGGTCGAAATGCACGAAAGCACCGTCAGCCGGGTCACCGCGCACAAATACATCGCCACGCCGCGCGGCATCTACGAGATCAAATTCTTCTTCACCACCGCCATCGCCGGCACCGGCGGGGAAAGCCACAGCGCCGAGGCGGTCCGCCACCGCATCAGGAGCATGGTCGATACCGAGCGGCCCGAGGAAATTCTTTCCGACGATGCGATCGTGGCAGTTCTGCGCAGGGAAGGCGTGGACATCGCCCGCCGGACCGTGGCCAAATACCGCGAAGCGCTGCGCATCCCAAGCTCGGTGCAGCGCAAACGGGAGAAGGCCATGCCAGCCTGAACGCGGCCGCGTCCTTGCCCTCGTGGCAATGTGCGGTCAGGGCCGGCAGGCGGTCCCGAACGTGTGTATGTGGATGAGAAAACGCATGCAGATCACCGTCTCCGGCAAACAGGTCGACCTGTCCGACGCGCTGCGGACCCGCGTGGCCCAGCAACTCGACACGATCGCCTCCAAGTATTTCGACCAGGCGCTGGAAGCGCACGTCACCTTCGGCCGCGCCCGCAGCTTCTTCACCTGCGACATCAACGTGCACGCCGCCCGCGGCCTGACCCTGCGGGGCGAAGGCGAGGCCGCCGACGCCAACAGCGCCTTCGACGACGCCGCCGAGCACATCGCCAAGCGGCTGCGCCGCTATCGCCGGCGCGTCAACGAGCACGCGCGCGACGCCACCCCGCGCGACCGGCCGCTGGCCGGCCGGCAATACATCCTGCGCCAGGAGGAGGAGACCGAGACCGTCCCCGAGACCGACGGCACCGTCCAGACCGGCGCCTACGCCACCGTCATCGCCGAACAGCCGGCCGAAATCGCGCAGCTATCGGTCAGCGACGCGGTGATGCGCATGGACCTCGCCGACCAGCAGGTGCTGATGTTCCGCAACAGCACGACCGGTGAATTGAACGTGGTCTACCGGCGCGGTGATGGGCATATCGGGTGGATCGATCCGACCGGGTCTGGCTGATACGACAACAAAGTTAAGGCCAGGGCTCTGCCCTGGACCCGGCAGGGGGCAGTGGCCCCCTGCACCCCATTCGGTTAAGCGGCCGGCCGCATCGGTCAGACGGGAAGCACCGTTCCGATTCGCTCGGCCATCGCGGTCGCTGTGCGCCGCCAGGCGGCCCTCGGGTCGCCGGCTTGCGTGGTTGGCTCTGGCGGGCTTTCCAACAGGTCCCGCAACGCCGCCGCCAGGCTTTCCGGCGCCGGATCGCACAGGCGCGCGAGAGTCTCGCCGGATAGTTGCTCGGTGATGCCGCCGACCCTGGTCGCGACCACCCAGCGCCGCGCCGCGATCGCCGCCGCAGCAACGCCGCTCTGGCTCGCCTCGGTGTGCGACAGCACCAGCGCGTCTGCCCAGGCCAGCAGGGCACCGACCTCGTCCTCCGGCACCCAGCGATTCTCCACCCGCACGCCGGGCAGCCGGCGCAGAAGGTCCAGCGCCTCGGAATCCGGACCGCTGCCGACCACCCGGACATCCAGGTCCGGATGCGCACCGAGATGACTGAGCGCCGCGGCGAGCAGGTCGAGTCCCTTGTAGGGTAACAGGCGGCCGAACGAGAGCAGCCGCAACTTGCCGCCATGCGCGCGCGGCGGCGGCGGCGGCGGGCCGAACACGAAGGGCGGCAGGGTGGCCATGATAAGCGGCTTGCCCTTCGCCAGCCCCTGCGCGCGCAGCCGCCCGGCCACGTGGCTGGTCAGGGCGATCACCCCGTCGGCACGGCGCACCAGCAGCCGCTGCAGCAGCATCTGCGCCGGAAAGCCATCGCCCGGATGGGCATCCGCATCGTGCACCACTACCAGGAACGGCACGCCGGCGCGCCGCAGCGCCGCCGCCATCACCAGATCAAGCGCCGCCGGCATGCCACAGATCGCGACATCGGGCGCGAGCGCCCGAATCCGTTCGGCCAGCGGCCCGACCAGGAACGGTGCCGCGGGCAGCCGCAACAGCAGGCCGGCGAGACCGGAATAGGTGGAAAACGGCAGGTCGCAGCGCGGCGGCGCCGGCCCGCGCAGCAACTCCGCCTGGGCAGACAGCGACAACACGGAATCGTGTCCGGGCAGGTCGCGCAGCGTGGCGGCAAGCTCCGCCGCATAGCGCGGCCCGGCGCCGCGGCGGCCCCATTGCCAGACCAGCACCTTCATGGCGAAGCCACCAAACCGAGCTCGCGCAGCGCCGCCGCC
>CAIXDS010000179.1 GCA_903918195.1 uncultured Acetobacteraceae bacterium
CTGCCGCGGCGCCGGCTCGGCGGCATTCAGCAGAACTGCCGCAACCCCGGGGCGCAAGCCCGCACGAAGCACATCGAAATCATCGATTTGCGGGTCAATGAACGCAATTTCGCTGATCTGGCGGGGCATGACACATCCTGCGGTTGAATGGGGGTGGCTCGGCGCGGGAAGATGAAAAGCGAAACGATCCTATCAACGATCGCGCCACCGCCACAAGACGCACCGTGTCGTTACATACGTACTTTGTTTTGGCTGAACGGACAATTATATGCAATCAGCAACTATTCCGTATATGTATCGCTGACCGGGACTGCCTCGCCGGGCGTCCGGCGCACCCGTGGCCGCGCCGGTCCGATGCCCACACCGGCATCCCCCAAGGGGAGCTTCCCGCCGGCCCCATCAGGCGCTAATCACGGGCTCAACAGCATAACCGACAGGGAGCGACGGCCATGAGCGGGCTTGCCACCAGTTATGTCAGCGGCACCTCCACGGCGCCCCTGCTGGGCGAGACGGTCGGGGCGCATTTCGACCGCACGGTTGCCCGCTGGGGCGACCGGCCCGGCCTGATCGTCCGCCAGCAGGGCATCAGCTGGAGCTGGCGCGCGCTGGGCGAACGGGTCGAGGCGTTTGCCGCCGGGCTGCTGGCGCTCGGGCTGCGGCCGGGCGAGCGCATCGGCATCTGGTCGCCCAACAATGCCGAATGGGTGGTGACGCAGTTCGCCACCGCCAAGGCGGGGCTGGTGCTGGTGAACATCAACCCCTCCTACCGGCTGACCGAGCTGGAATATGCCCTCAACAAGGTCGGCTGCCGGGCGCTGGTGACCGCCACCGCGTTCAAAACCAGCGACTATGCCGGCATGCTGACCCGGCTCGCCCCCGAACTGGCGCATGCCGTGCCGGGCCGGCTGCGGGCGGAAAAACTGCCGACGCTGGAGCTGGTCATTCAGATCGGCGCGCGCACCATTCCGGGCGCGCTGGCCTTCGAGGATATCGCCGCCCTCGCCGGCCCGGCCGAGCGGGCGCATTTGGCCGAACTGGCGCACACGCTGCAGTTCGACGACCCGATCAACATTCAGTTCACCTCCGGCACCACCGGCGCGCCGAAGGGGGCCACGCTCACCCACCACAACATCCTCAATAACGGCTTCTTCGTCGGCGAGGCGATGCGGCTGACCGAACAGGACCGGATGTGCATTCCGGTGCCGCTGTACCATTGTTTCGGCATGGTGATGGGCGTGCTGGGCTGCCTGACCCATGGCACCGCCATGGTGTTCCCGGGCGAAGGGTTCGACCCGCTGGCCACGCTGCAGACCGTGGCCGAGGAACGCTGCACCGCGCTGTACGGCGTGCCGACCATGTTCATCGCCCAGCTTGATCACCCCGAGTTCGCCCGGTTCGACCTCAGCGCGCTGCGCACCGGCATCATGGCCGGCGCGCCCTGCCCGATCGAGGTGATGCGCCGCTGCATTGAGGTGATGCATTTGCGCGATATCACCATCGCCTACGGCATGACGGAAACCAGCCCGGTGAGTTTCCAGACCACGCCGGACGACCCGATCGAGCGGCGCGTCTCCACCGTCGGGCGGGTGCATCCGCATCTGGAAGTGAAGATCGTCGATGCGGAGGGGAAACTGGTGCCGCCGGGCACGCCGGGCGAGCTGTGCACGCGCGGCTATTCGGTCATGCTCGGCTATTGGGACGACACGGAGCGCTCCGCGCAGGCGATCGACCGCGCCGGCTGGATGCACACCGGCGATCTGGCCACCATCGACGCCGAGGGCTATTGCGCCATCGTCGGGCGGATCAAGGACATGGTGATCCGCGGCGGCGAGAACGTGTATCCGCGGGAAGTGGAGGAGTTCCTGTACCGGCATCCGAAAATCTCGGATGTGCAGGTATTCGGCGTGCCGGACCCCAAATACGGCGAGGAACTCTGCGCCTGGGTGCGGCTGCGCGAAGGCGAAAGCATGACGGAGGAAGATGTGCGCGAATTCTGCCGCGGCCAGATCGCCCATTACAAGGTGCCGCGCTTCGTGCGCTTCGTGGACGATTTCCCCATGACGGTGACGGGCAAAATGCAGAAATTCCTGATGCGGGCGCGGATGGAGCAGGAATTGCGCGCCGGCGCTGGCGGGTGACGCCGCGCCCGATTGCCGCCGTCGTGTTCGACATGGACGGCACGCTGATCGACAGCGAGAGCATCTATCGCGCGGCCCTGGTGCAGGCGCTGGGCGATGTCGGGCTGGTGGCGGATGACGGATTCCTGCACGGGCTGAACGGGCTGGCCGGACCGGCGGTGACCGCGCGCATCCTGGCGCGGTTCGGCGCGGATTTTCCGGTCGAGGCGTTCCGCCGCCACTACATCGCCCATCGCGACGCGCTGGCGGCGGAGGGCATTCCGCTCAAGCCGGGGGCGGCGGAGGCGCTGCACTTCGTCGCCGGACGCGGGCTGAAGCTGGCGCTGGCAACCTCGTCGCACCTGGCCTCGGCGCGGGAGCATCTGGGCCGGCTGGAGGTGCTGGCGCATTTCGACGTGCTGGTGACGCGCGAGGACGTGACGCGGCCGAAACCGTTCCCCGATGTGTTCCTGACCGCGGCCGAGCGTCTGGGCGTGGCAGCGGCGGATTGCCTGGCGGTGGAGGATTCGCACACCGGCGTGCTGGCGGCGCTGGCGGCCGGGATGATGACGGTGATGGTGCCAGACGTGGCGCCGCCGACCGCGGAGATGCGAACGCGCTGCGTGGCGGTGCAGGCCAGTCTGCTCGAGCTGCCAGGGCTGTTCCCGGGCTGACCGCCGACGCGCGGCCGTTTAGTGCGGGATGCCCTGCGCTGCGTCCACCAGCGCCTGAACAGGCACCAGGATCAGTCCGCGAGTCGGTCGGTCGAGATCGACAACCACCATGATCAACACCGCGATTGTGACGGACATGATCAGGTTGGGCAGGCGTCGCCGGGCGCCGGTAACGCCGGCGTTGTAGCCGGCGAACCCCATCGCCACCATCGCGACACCGATCAGCAGGAACATGACCGTAACCGGCACGTGGTAGCGCAGCGCCGTGATCCGCCTTTCGTGAATGTTGTTCATCTCATTCAATGAGGCGACGAAGCGGTAGGCCGGCAACGACTGTGGCGCCGCCGCGGTGACCGCGACGGCCTGCTGCCACAGCCGGGATTGGAGATCCAATGATCGGGCAAGATCCCGCTGCAGCTTCGGCGGGTCGAACGGAACACCGAGCCCAACCCGGACCGCCGCATACTCCCGCAGCAGGCTGAGGATCGGTTCCTGCGCTGGTTGGGGCAGCATCAGGGTGAAGTTCGCCGTGCTGCCGATCGCATTGGCCTCCTCCAGAACCATGGTCCGGCGGACATCAAAGCGCGACAGTGCGATGGTGAAACTGAACGCCAGCAGCAAAGCGAGCAGGCCGAGGGCCGCCCCCGTCAGCGTGCCGATATCCGAACCCTCCGAATCGGCACGGCGAAACCGCAGGCCGATCCAGGTGCCAAGCTCGGCCGCGCCCGCAATCACGATGCCGGTCACGGGACAGAGAATCTCCAGGTCGAGCTCATACAGCCATTCGAAAACCACTGTCAGCCCTCCCGTACTACATACCCAGGGCGCGGCGGTAGACGTCCAGCAATGTTTCGGCCTCCTCGACCTCGGCCGGCTCTTTCTTGCGGATCGAAATGAGCTGGCGGATCACCTTCACGTCGAAGCCGGCGCTCTTGGCCTCGGCATAGATGTCCTTGATGTCGCTGGACAGCGCCTTGCGTTCCTCCTCCAGGCGCTCAATCCGCTCGACAATGCTGCGCAGCCGGTCGGCGGCGATGTTGCCCCATTGGGCGTTTTCCGAGCCGGCCTCCTGGCCAGTGGCATCCTTCGCGGCGGCAGCGGGACGAGCCATGCGCACATCAACTCCTGAACGGGCGGGCGGGATTACCGGCCCGCACCGACCCGGTCAATGGGCGGAGGGCGAAGGAAGCAAGGCCAGGGGCTTTGCCCCTGGCCTTGCTTCCTTCGCCCTCCGCTCAATGCCCCGCATCGACGCGGGCGAGGGCCGCTTTCTGTTCCTCCGTCGCCTCGGTCTGGTACTTCGCCCGCCACTCCGTGTAGGGCATGCCGTAAACGATCTCCCGTGCGTCCGGATCGGCGAGGTCGATGCCGTGTTCGGCGGCGGCCTCGCGGTACCAGCGGCTGAGGCAGTTGCGGCAGAAGCCGGACAGGATCATCAGGTCGATGTTCTGCACGTCGGTGCGTTCGCGCAGGTGCTGCACCAGCCGGCGAAACGTTGCGGCCTCCAGTTCGGTCCGGGTTTGCGGGTCGAATTCGGGTGCCGGCATGTGGTTTCCTCCTGTTTCATGCCCCCGACATGGCGCAAGCGGCTGAGGTTCGCCATACTCCGTTGCGGCGACGCGTCGGGAGGAAAAAAGCATATGGGATGGGACGACGGACGGGCCAGGGCGGCCCTGCGCCAGGTGTTCGACGCGGCGGTCGCCGCCGCCGATCCGCGCCGCGTGCTGGCCCGCCACCTGCCGCCCATCCCGGCGGGTCGGGTCGTCGTGGTGGGCGCCGGCAAGTCCGCCGCCGTGATGGCCGCCGCGGTCGAGGATGTCTGGCCCGACGCCGAGTTGCAGGGCGTGGTGGTCACCCGCTACGGCCATGCCGTGCCGACCCGGCGGATCGAGGTGATCGAAGCCGCCCACCCGGTGCCGGATGCCAACAGCGAGGCGGGTGCGCGCCGCGTGCTGGACAGCGTGCGCGGACTCGGGCCGGATGATCTGGTGCTGGCGCTGATTTCGGGCGGCGCGTCGTCCCTCATGGCGCTGCCGGCTTCGGGGCTATCGCTCGCGGACAAGCAGGCGGTGAACCGGGCGCTGCTCGCCTCCGGCGCGACGATTGCCGAGATGAACTGCGTGCGAAAGCACCTGTCCGCCATCAAGGGCGGCCGGCTGGCGGCCGCGGCGGCGCCGGCACGGGTGGTGACACTGGCGATCAGCGACGTGCCGGGCGACGACCCGGCGGTGATCGGCAGCGGGCCGACCGTGCCCGACCCGACGTATTTTGCCGACGCGCGCGCCCTGCTGGCCCGTTACGGCATCACCGCCTCGCCGGCGGTGGCGGCACGGCTGGCCCGCGATGACGACGAGACGCCCAAACCTGGCAGCCTGCCGCATGCCGCGTTTCACCTGATCGCCACCCCGGCGATGGCTTTGGCCGCCGCGGCCGAGACAGCGCGCGGGCTCGGGCTGGCGCCGCTGGTGCTGGGGGATGCGCTGGAGGGCGAAAGCCGCGAGATGGGCACGGTGATGGCCGGCATCGCCCGCTCGATCGCGGCCCACGGGCTGCCGCTGGCCCCCCCTGCCCTGCTGCTCTCGGGCGGCGAAACCACGGTCACGATTGGCCAAGGCCCGGCCGGGCGAGGCGGGCGCAACACCGAGTTCCTGCTCGGGCTGGCGCTGGCGCTGGCCGGCACCGCTGGCATCTGGGCCGCGGCCGGCGACACCGACGGCATCGACGGCACCGAGGACGCCGCCGGCGCCATCGTCACGCCGGATACGCTGGCGCGCGCCCGCGCCGCCGGGCTCGACCCGCGTGCCGTGCTGGAAGGGCACGACAGCTACGCCCTGTTCGACGCCATCGGCGACCTCATCCGCACCGGACCAACGCTGACCAATGTGAACGACGTCCGCGCCGTCCTGGTCGCCTGACCCCAACATCCAAGGAAACATGATGTCTGCACGCGTGAAGGTACGCCGTCGCCGCCGCACGAAAATCATCGCCACGCTCGGGCCAGCCAGCTCGACGGTGGAGGTGCTGACGCGGCTGTTCCTGGGCGGGGCGGACGTGTTCCGGCTGAATTTCTCGCACGGCACGCACGAGGATCACGCCGCCCGCATTGTCCTGATCCGCGAGCTGGAGCGGCAGTTCGACCGGCCGATCGGCATCCTGGCCGACGTGCAGGGGCCGAAGCTGCGGGTCGGCCGGTTCCAGGGCGGGCGGGTGCAGTTGCAGACCGGGCAGCAATTCCAGCTCGACCTCAATGCGACCCCCGGCAATGTCCGCCGGGTCAACCTGCCGCATCCCGAAATCATCGAGGCCGCCTCGATCGGCGCCACCCTGCTGCTGGACGACGGCAAGCTGCGCCTGCGGGTGTTGCACAAGCGCGCCGGCGCGCTGGAGACCGAGGTGACGGTGGGCGGCTCGCTGTCGGACCGCAAGGGCGTCAATGTGCCAGACGTGGTGCTGCCGATCCCGGCGCTGACCGTGAAGGACCGCGAGGACCTGGCCTTCGCGCTCGACCACGGCGTCGATTTCATCGGCCTGTCCTTCGTGCAGCGGCCGGAAGACGTGGCCGAGGCGAAGGACATCGCCGCCGGGCGGGCCTGGATCATGACCAAGGTGGAAAAACCGCAGGCGCTCGACAACCTCGAGGCGATCATCGCCCTGTCGGACGCGGTGATGGTGGCGCGCGGCGATCTGGGCGTGGAGCTGCCGCCCGAGGAAGTGCCGCTGGCACAGAAACGCATCGTGCGGGCGGCACGCCAGGCCGGCAAGCCGGTGGTGGTGGCGACCCAGATGCTGGAAAGCATGATCACCGCCCCGGCGCCGACCCGGGCGGAGGCGTCCGACGTGGCGACCGCGGTATTCGAAGGCGCCGATGCGGTGATGCTCTCGGCGGAGACCGCGGCCGGGCAGTTCCCCTACGAAGCGGTGAACATGATGGACCGCATCGTGGCACGGGTGGAACTGGACCCGGGCTGGCGGGCGATGATCGAGGCGTCGCGGCCGGCGCCGGAGCGCTCGGTTGCCGATGCCATCGCCGCGGCGGCGCGGCAGGTGGCGTCCACCGTGGGGGCGGCGGCGATCTGCACCTTCACCGACTCGGGCAGCACCGCGCTACGGGCGGCCCGCGAGCGGCCCGACGCGCCGGTGCTGAGCCTGACGCAGTCGGAAGCCACGGCGCGGCGCCTCGCGGTGGTATGGGGCGTGCACGCGATCGTCTCGCCGGATACGCGTTCGATGAGCGAAACGGTCGCGCGGGCGACGAAGCTGGCGCAGCAGGAAGGCTTCGCACCGCCCGGCAGCGAGGTGGTGGTGATTGCCGGCGTGCCGTTCGGGCAGCCGGGCACCACCAACGCACTGCGGGTGGCGCGGGTAAAGTAGCGGAGGGGGGAAGGTGCGGAGGATCAGCCCTCCGCGTGCTCCTCGTCCGCCGCGGGGCCGGGGCCAGGATCGGGCAGGCCCGCGTCCAGAGCCGCCTTGCGGCGGGCGGCGGCCTCTTCCTTCTCGCGCCGCTTGGCGTCCTGCTTGGCCTGCTTGGCCCGGGTGCGTTCGGCACGCTGCTGATTGTAGTTGGGCTTGAAAGCCATGGAATCCTTCCCGACGGGCACAGACGCCTTCCATCCCGTCTGCACGATGAGAAACGCCCGCGCGGTGATACAGGGCGCGGTCAGGACAGGGTGTTCCCATGCCTGCGCCCCGCTGTCCACAAGCGCGATGCAAGAATCCCGATCACGCCCGGTTCACTTCGCCCCGGCCGCGGCGCGCTCGCGGGCCAGCAGCGCCTGCTTGCGCGGGATGCCCCAGCGATAGCCGGTCAGCGACCCGTCGGCCCCCACCGCCCGGTGACAAGGCACGGCCAGCGACACCGGATTGACCGCGCAGGACCGCGCCACCGCCCGCACCGCCGCCGGCGCGCCGGCCATGCCGGCCAGTTGCGCATAGCTGCGGGTCTCGCCCGCGGGGATACGGCGCAGCGCCTCCCACACCCGAAGTTGAAACGCGGTGCCGCGCAGGTCGAGCGGCAGATCAAGCCCCGCCTTCGGTTCGCTGAGGAAATCCAGCACCTGCCGCAGCGTGCCAGCGAGGCCGGCATCATCGGCGACCACGCTGGCATAGGAAAACCGCTGGCGCAGATCGCCCATCAGCGCCTCGTCGGGCTCGGCGAAGCCGAGGAAGCAGACGCCCTTCTCGGTCGCGCCGACCAGCAGGCGGCCGAACGGGCAATCGGCGAAGGCGGTGCGGATGGTCTCGCCGGCGCCGCGGCGACGCAGCGCGCCGGGGGTCATGCCGAGCAGGCGGCCGGTGTGCTCGTACACTCGCGATTCCGAGCCGAACCCGGCTTGCGTCACGGCGTCGGCCACCCGGGCGCCACCGTGCAGAGCCGCCTGCAGCCGCCGGGCGCGCACGCCTTCGGCGTAGCTGCGCGGGGTCAGGCCGGTATGGTCCTTGAACATCCGCAGGAAATGGAAGCGCGAGTAGCCGGCGCGCGCCGCCAGACGGTCGAGCGAGGGGATGGTTTCCTCGGCCTCGATGAAGGCGCAGGCGTCGCGCACCACTTCGCGGGCCAGGGCGGCGCGTTCGCCGCGCGGGTCGCAGCGGCGGCAGGGGCGGAAACCGGCGGCCTCGGCGGCGGGCACGTCGGCGAAGAACCGCACATTCGCGCGATGCGGCAGCTTCGCCGGGCAGCCCGGGCGGCAGTAGATGCCCATGGTGGCGACGCCATAAAGGAAATCCGCTGCCGGCGCGCGGCGACGGACCAAATCCCAGCGTGTGTCGTCGAGGGTGCTCATGGCCGCAAGATGGGACGGCGCGCGCATTGCTGCCATCCGGAGCTTGCGGTGGCTTGAAGGAAGGCCAAGGGCTCTGCCCCTGGACCCCGCTAAGGGCGGAGCCCTTAGAACCCATTCGTTAAGGGCTTTGGGAAGAGGGGGTGAGGTGATGCCGCGGCCCCTCCTCACCCCCTCTTCCCAAAGCCCTTAATGAGCGGGGTCCAGGGGCCTCTCGGCCCTTGGCGGGTCCAGGGCAGAGCCCTGGCCTTCCTTCAAGCCACAGCACGCACCGCGGTTTGGGTTGCGACCGGGCGCCTAGTCTGCCAGTCCTGATAGCACTCTGCCGATCGAGTCGCCGGAAAAGGGGTTCCCATGCGCCGTCTTCTGCTCGCCTTCGCCGCCGCTGCCTTGCTGGCCGCGTGTTCCTCCGACGACTCCGCCAAGACCGCCGGAGCCGGAGCCACGGCTGGCGGCCCCGGCTCCGGCGGCAGCGGCCTGGGCGGGGTCGACAGTTCGTCGCTGGGCGGGTCCGGCGGTTCGGAGGCTGGCGGCCCGCACATGCTGGCCCCGGGCGTGCCCGACCGCGTGCTGTTCGACACCGACCGCTCGGCGCTGGCGCCGGACGCGCAGGGCACGCTGGACCGGCAGGCCGGCTGGCTGCAGCAGAACCCGCGCATCGCGGTGCAGATCGCCGGCAACGCCGACGAACGCGGCACCGAGGAATACAATCTGGCGCTCGGCCAGCGGCGCGCCAACACCGCGCGCGACTATCTGGTGTTGAGGGGCGTGCAGGGCGGCCGGATCAGCACGATCAGCTACGGCAAGGACCGGCCAACGGCGCTGGGCTCCAACCCCGAGGCATGGGCGCAGAATCGCAACGCCATCACTTCGCCGCGATAGTCGCGCCGCACTGCCTCGGCGCCGTTCTTAGACCGGCGTAATCGGCGCATGGTTGGGCAGGTCGGACTATCGACACACCGTTGCTGAGCTTTGGACTGTCGGCACGACCCCTGCCACGCGGGAGAAAGCCATGTTCGACGCGAAGGCCCTGCTCAATTCCCTGCTCGGCGCCCAGGGCGCCAGCGCGGTCACCAGCGCCCTGGAGAATGCCCGATCCGCTGCCGCCGGCGCCGCCGACCGGGCGCAGGCGGAGCTGCAGGGCACGCGGGCGGGGGAGGCGTTCGGCCAGGCCCGCCAGTATGCCGGCGAGCATCCGGGGCGAACGCTGGCCGGTGCCGGGGCGGTCACCGCCCTGCTGCTCGGCACCGGCGCCGGCCGCCGGATCGGCGGAACGGCGTTGGAGGCCGGCGGCATCGCGGCGATCGGCGGCCTCGCCTACAAGGCATTCACCAACTGGCAGGGCGGCAAGCCGCTGATGGACGGCGTGCCGGGCCTGCACGACCTCACCGCGCCGCCCGCCTCGGGCTTCACCGCCGAGGAGCATGGCGAGGACAATGTCCGCACCATCCTGCTGGCCATGATCGCCACCGCCGCGGCCGATGGCACGGTGGACCCGGCTGAACGCGCCCGCATCACCGGCGAGCTGAAGAAATCCGGCCTGGAATCCGAGGCCGCCGGCTTCCTCGACGCCGCCATCGCCAACCCGGCCACGCCCTCGACGATCGCCGCCCGGGTCGGCGGCGACCAGAAGCTGGCGACGCAGGTTTACGCCGCCGCGTCGCTGGTGGCCGAGCCCGCCAACGCCCCGGCGCGGGACTATCTCGGCCGTCTCGGCACGGCGCTCGGGCTCTCGCCCGATCTGATGGCCCATCTGGAAGCGGCGACGACGGCGGCGCAGGCCGCGTAGACGCGCCGAGGTTAGGGCGGTCCCTGCCGCCTTGGCACTGGTTTTATGCCGGCGACGACAATGGTATGTTTGCGCACGGATCGCAGCAACCCGTGCGAGGTAACACATGCCGAACGGGGACAAGCCCTGGATTGAGCGGCAGTGGGACGAGGTCATCGGCAGCGCCGACTGGCTGGCCGGTCGCTTCGGCATGTCGCGAGGACTATGGCTTGGGCTCGTGCTCGCCGTCATTGCCGGCGGAGCAACCTGGCCCTGGATCGGTGGCCCCGCCCTGGACTGGGGCGCGACGAAATTTCGCGCGTGGTGGGCGCTTGAACCGATCAGGCCGGTGCGGTCAGGCCGTCTGACCGTCGCGGTCGCGCATCTGGAGAACGACAAGGACCGCCAGCAGGAAATCGTTCTGCGCGACGCTCTCACGCATGATTTCGAGGGCGCTGATACCAAGGCAATCGACCGGGTCGTCGCGATGCCGGTTGAGGACACGGATGCGCTGAAGCTGGCCACCGACGAGGCGCGTGCGCTGGCCCGCAAAGCCGGTGCGGACGTGCTGCTGTGGGGACAGGTGGTCACGCTGGGGAACCGCACCGCGCTGCGGCTGCACTGGACCACGGCGCAGGCAGCGAACGACCCCGGCCGCTCCCCTCGCTACGACGTGGCGGCTGAAACAGTAACTCTGCCGCCGCTGTTCTGGGACGATCTTCGGCAGGTGCTCGGTCTGCTGGTGCAGTCCCGGCTGGCGGCACTGGCCGACGAGTTGAATGGCCGTTTCGCAGCAGACAAGCTGGCCCCGCTGATCGATCAGGTCCGCAAGCTGCTGCAGGCGCGGCAGGGAAGCTGGCCGGCCGAAACGGAAGCCGCCGTGCGTTTTTCCTTCGCGGGGGCGCTGCGGACCTATGGCGAGCAGGCCGGCGACAACGGGGCACTCTCCGAGAGCGCCGCTTCCTACCGGCAGGTTCTTTCCGCCTGGACCCGCGACCGCGTGCCGCTCAACTGGGCGATGACCCAGAACAACCTCGGCAACGCACTGCAGAGGCTTGGTGATCGCGAGAGCGGCACGGCGCGGCTGCAGGAGGCGGTCGACGCCTACCGCCTCGCCCTGCTGGAGCGGACCCGCGACCGCGTGCCGCTCGACTGGGCGGTGACCCAGAACAACCTCGGCGCCGCGCTTTGGCGGCTCGGCGAGCGCGAGAGCGGCACGGCGCGGCTGCAGGAGGCGGTCGACGCCTACCGCCTCGCCCTGCTGGAGCTCACCCGCGACCGCCTGCCGCTCGACTGGGCAATGACCGAGAACAACCTCGGCAACGCACTGCAGAGGCTTGGTGATCGCGAGAGCGGCACGGCGCGGCTGCAGGAGGCGGTCGAGGCCTACCGCCTCGCCCTGCTGGAGCGGACCCGCGACCGCGTGCCGCTCGACTGGGCGATCACCGAGAACAACCTCGGCAACGCGCTGGAGACGCTCGGCGAGCGCGGGAGCAGCACGGCGCGGCTGCAGGAGGCGGTGGGCGCCTTCCGCCTCGCCCTGCTGGAATTCACCCGCGACCGCGTGCCGCTCGACTGGGCGATGACCCAGAACAACCTTGGCCTCGCGCTTTGGCGGCTCGGCGAGCGCGAGAGCGGCACGGCACGGCTGCAGGAGGCGGTCGACGCCTTCCGCCTCGCCCTGCAGGAGCGGACCCGCGATCGCGTGCCGCTCAACTGGGCGACGACCCAGAACAATCTCGGCAATGCGCTGCATACTCTCGGCGAGCGCGAAAGCGGAACGGCGCGGCTGCAGGAGGTGGTCGACGCCTACCGCCTCGCCCTGCTGGAGCTCACCCGCGACCGCGTACCGCTCTACTGGGCGACGACCCAGAACAACCTCGGCACCGCGCTGGAGACGCTCGGCGAGCGGGAGAGCGGCACCGCGCGGCTGCAGGAGGCGGTCGGCGCCTACCGCCTCGCCCTGCTGGAGCGGACTCGCAACCGCGTACCGCTCGACTGGGCGGTGACCCAGAACAACCTCGGCAACGCGTTGCTGGCGCTCGGCGAGCGCGAGAGCAGCACGGCGCGGCTGCAGGAGGCGGCCGACGCCTACCGCCTCGCCCTGCAGGAGCGGACCCGCGAACGCATGCCGCTCGACTGGGCGTTGACTGAGAACAACCTCGGCAATGCGCTGAAGGCGCTCGGCGAGCGCGAGAGCGGCACGGCGCGGCTGCAGGAGGCGGTCGACGCCTACCACCTCGCCCTGCAGGAGCGGACCCGCGACCGCGTGCCGCTCGGCTGGGCGACGACCCAGAACAACCTCGGCAACGCGCTGCAGGCGCTCGGCGAGCGCGAGAGCGGCACGGCGCGGCTGCAGGAGGCGGTCGACGCCTTCCGCCTCGCCCTGCAGGAGCAGACCCGCGACCGCGTGCCGCTCGGCTGGGCGACGACCCAGAACAACCTCGGCAACGCGCTGCTCAAGCTCGGCGAGCGCGGGAGCAGCACGGCACGGCTGCAGGAGGCGGTCGACGCTTACCACCTCGCTCTGCTGGAGTTCACCCACGACCGCGTGCCGCTCGACTGGGCCTATTCGCAGCACAATCTGGCGCTTGCACTGGAAGCGATGGCGAACCGCCAGGATGATCCGGCTGGCATGGCGGCGGCGATTACCGCCATGCGCGGCGCCACCGAGGTCTATCGCGAGGGCGGGGTCACCTACTGGCTGCCGGTCGCCGAGAACAGCATCCGGCGCATGGAGGCGGAACTCGAGGCGTTGCGCGCGGCTTCGGCCCCGGCGCCGTAGCGGCGGCGAGGACGGGGGGGGGGGAGCAGTGTAAGGACTCCCCCTCCCCTTGAGGGCTTGGGCCGCAAAGCGGACCAAGGCCGGGGGGAGGGGTTCGGACAGCACCAGCGCCGGTGCGGTGGCCCCCTCCCCCCGGCCTTGGTCCGCTTTGCGGCCCAAGCCCTCAAGGGGAGGGGGAGAAGACAGCCACCGGAACGAAGCCCTTGGAATGCTTACCGGAATGGGGTCAAGGGGCCTCTCGGCCCCTTGCGGGTCCAGGGCAGAGCCCTGGCCTTGCTTACCCCTGCGTCTGCCCCTGCGTCTGCGCCCCCTCCGCCAAGGGCCGCCAATCGCGGAAGAACGCCGTGCCGATTTCGCCGGCCAGCAGGATCAGATCCCGCTGCACGCCGTCGAGGAAATGGTGCAGGCCGTCGGCCATGATGGCGTCCACCGGCCGGCCCATCAGGCCGCCGCGCAGTTCCTCCACCCGTTCCAGTGCCGCCACGGTGCCGCGCAGGCCCCAGCGGCTGCGCAGGCGGCCCAGGAACCACTCGATCTTTTCCACGCACAGCGCCACGCTGCGCGGGAAATGCGGGTCGGTGAGCAGGAAGCTCACCACGTCGGAGCGGGTGAAGCCGGCCGGCGCCACCCGGCGGAAGGCGTGATAGCCGGCCGCCGCCCGCAGCACCCCGCCCCATTGCGTGAGTTCCGCCACCCGCAGCGCCTCGCCGCCGCCGGCCGGCACCAGCAGGTGATAGCGGATGTCGAGCAGCCGGGTGGTCTGGTCGGCGCGTTCGATCTGCCGGCCGAGCTGGTAGAACAGCCAGCCCTGGTCGCGGAAGAACGTGCCTTCGGTGATGCCGGTATGCGTCTGCACCCCTTCCTTGAGGCGGGCGCACAGCCGGCTGAGCCGGTCGCCGTGCAGCGCCGATTCGTCGATGTTCGTCATGTCGCGGTGGAAGGCGTTGAGCTGCGACCACATCTCGGTGGAGATCAGCGGGCGCAGGGTGCGCGCGTTGGTCCGCGCCAGTTCCAGCGAGGCGGGAACCGAGGTCGGGTTGTCGCGGTCGAGCAGGTAGAAGCGCTTGACCGCGTCAGCGGTCGGCGCCTGGCCGCGTTTGGCGAAGCCCTTCTCGTCGGCGTTGATGCGGATCAGCGCGAGCCAGCTTTCCGCCTCGCGGCCCGGGCTTTCGAAGGTCTGGGTGACATCGACCAGGCGGGCCATGTTCTCCACCCGCTCGACATAGCGGGCCATCCAGAACAGGCCCTCGGCATAGCGCGCCAGCAGCGTGAGGTCGCGGCCCATCAGCGTGCCTCCCCGACGGCGCCGTCATCGGCCAGCACCCAGGTGTCTTTCGAGCCGCCGCCCTGGGAGGAATTCACCACCAGGCTGCCCTCCTTCAGCGCCACCCGGCTCAGCCCCCCTGGCAGCACCCAGGTGGTGCGGCCGGTGACCGCGTAGGGGCGCAGGTCGAGGTGGCGCGGGCGGATGCCGTCATCGGTCAGCGTCGGCGCCACCGACAGCGACACCACCGGCTGGCTGATCCAGTTGGACGGGTCGTCCAGCAGCGCCGCGCGGGCGTGCTCAAGCTCCTCGCTGGTGGCGCGGGGGCCGATGGTGATGCCGTAGCCGCCGGACTCACCCACCGGCTTGACCACCAGCTTGTCCAGGTTGTCCAGCGTGAAGGCCAGCCCCTCCTTCTCGCGGCAGATATGGGTTTCGACATTGGACAGAATCGGGTCCTCGTCGAGGTAGAAGCGGATCAGGCGCGGCATGTAGGCATACACCGCCTTGTCGTCGGCGACCCCGGTGCCGACCGCATTGGCCAGCGCCACGTTGCCGCGGCGCCAGGCGCCGATCAGGCCGGGCACGCCGAGCAGGCTGTCCGGGCGGAACACGGTGGGGTCGAGGAAATCGTCGCCGAGGCGGCGGTAGATGGTGTGCACGGGCTGGCGGCCGCCGGTGGTGCGCATCCACACCTTGTCGTGTTCGACGAACAGGTCGGCGCCCTCGACCAGCGGCACGCCCATCTCGCGGGCCAGGAACACATGCTCGAAATAGGCGGAATTGTAGATGCCGGGGCTCAGCAGCACGACCTGCGGGTCATCCACGCCCTCCGGCGCGATCTCCGCCATGGCCGAGAGCAGGTTGCGCCCGTAATCGTCCACCGGGCGCAGCCGCATCCCGGCCATCAGGTCGGGGAAGGTGCGCGACATCAGGTGGCGGTTCTCGACCACGTAGGACACGCCGGAGGGGGTGCGGGCATTGTCCTCCAGCACCAGGAAATGGCCTTCGCGGTCGCGCACGATGTCGGTGCCGCAAATGTGAACGTATGTGCCGAAGCGGACCGGGAAATTTTCCATCTCGGGGCGGTAGTTCGGGTTGCCGAACACCAGCTCGCCCGGGATCAGGCCCTCCTTCACGATCCGGCGGTCGTGGTAGATGTCGTGCAGGAAGAGGTTGAGCGCGGCCACGCGCTGCTTGACCCCGGCCTCCAGCACCCGCCACTCGGCGGCGGTCAGGATGCGCGGAATGCAGTCGAACGGCAGGATGCGGTCGATCGCGTTGGCATCGGAATAGACGGTGAAGGTGATGCCGAGATTGATGAGGTCGTTTTCGGCGGCGGCGGCCCGCGCCCGCAGCGCGTCCAGGCCGATGGCGCCGATGCGGGCGCGCACCGCGGCGGCGGCCCCGCCATCGCCGGCGCGATCGGTGGTCAGCTCGCAGAAATAGGGTCCGGGCCGATAGCTGCCGAAGGGATCGGGAACAACCTGCTGCATGCGGCTCTCGTCACGTCTGTGGGTGGTCTTGTACAACTAACAGCATATCAGACCCGCGACAGATGCAACCCCCTCATTCACTGCAGCGCAGCATCCCCGTAGGCGTCTGGCATTCAGCGTGCGGTTGCGCGATGCGGCGGACCATGCCTATTGGAGCAACTCTCCCCTGCCCCTGGATGATGCTCATGCTGCGTACCGCGCTGGCCAGAACGGCCGCCCTCTCGCTCGTCGCCCTGCTCGCCGCCTGCGCCAAGGAGGCACCGCCACCGCCGCCACCGGTCGCCTACGTGCCGCCGCCGCTGCCGGAACCGCCCGCGGCCCCCTGGTGCGTGCGCCCGGCCGAGCGGACCGCATTCTCGGTGGCGGCGCTGAAGAGCAACATGATGGTCGCCGCCATCTCGTGCCGGGCGGAGGAAAAATACAACGCCTTCGTCACCCGCTACCGGCCGTCGCTGGTGCAGCAGGAGAAGACGGCGGAGACCTATTTCACCCGCAACGACAAACGGCGCTGGCAGCAGACCCGTGACGAATACGTCACCGGGCTGGCCAACGCCCAGACCCAGCGCGCCGTGGTGCTGGGCGACCAGTTCTGCGCCCGCACGCTGGGTGAGTTCGACGAGGTGATGGCCCTGACCAAGCCCGAGGACCTGCCGAATTTCGCCGAGACGAAAACACAAAGCATCCCGCAGGCGCTGAAATTCGCCGAATGCCCGCCGGAACCGGCGGCGCCGGTGAAGGCGGCTGCTCCGGCGCCGACGAAGAAAAAGAAGAAGTAAGGCCAGGGGCTCTGCCCCAGGACCCCGCCACGGGCCGAGA
>CAIXDS010000180.1 GCA_903918195.1 uncultured Acetobacteraceae bacterium
GCGGAGCTGGTCGGCCTCGGTGGGCGTGAAGCCGGCGCAGACGATGGCAACCTGCATCGCCTGTTCCTGGAACAGCGGCACGCCCAGCGTCTTGCCCAGCACGCGCTCAAGCTCCGGCGTCGGATAGCTGACCGGCTCGCGGCCTTCGCGCCGCCGCAGGTAGGGGTGCACCATGTCGCCCTGGATTGGACCTGGACGGACAATCGCAACCTCGATGACCAGGTCATAGAAAGTCCGCGGCTTCAGCCGGGGCAGCATGGCCATCTGCGCCCGGCTCTCGATCTGGAAGGTGCCGAGCGTGTCGGCGCGCCGGATCATCTCGTAAGTCGCAGAGTCCTCGGGTGGTATCCCGGCCATATCGAGCCTCAGGCCACGATGTTGCTCCACAAGATCAAACGCGCGGCGCAGGCAGCCGAGCATTCCCAACCCGAGCACATCGACCTTCATGAAGCGCAGACCGTCGATGTCGTCCTTGTCCCACTCGATGACCTGACGGTCCTGCATCGACGCGGGCTCGATCGGCACCAGATCGTCAAGGCGGTCCCGGGTGAGGACAAAACCGCCGGGGTGCTGGCCGAGATGGCGCGGAAATCCGATCAGTTCGCGGGCCAGGTCCAGGGTCAGACGCAGGCGCCGGTCCCCGGTGTTCAGGTTCAGCTCGGCGGCATGCTCTTCCTGCACGCCCTCGGCGTCCCAGCCGGAGACCTGTGCGGCCAGCGCGCCGGTGACATCCTCGGGCAGGCCCATCGCCTTGCCGACTTCGCGGACAGCACCGCGGGCGCGAAAGCGGTTGACGGTGGCGCAGAGTGCGGCGCGGTCGCGGCCGTAATGCTCGTAGACCCACTGGATCACCTCCTCGCGCCGCTCGTGCTCGAAATCGACATCGATATCGGGCGGCTCCTTGCGGGCGGCGGAAACGAAGCGCTCGAACAGCAGGCCGCTGCGTACCGGGTCGATGCTGGTGATGCCGAGCACGTAGCAGACCGCCGAATTGGCAGCCGAGCCGCGGCCCTGGCACAGGATGTTCTTGGAACGCGCGTGGGCAACGATGCTGTGCACCGTGAGGAAGTACGGCGCGTATTCCAGCTCGGCAATCAGCGCGAGTTCGTGGCGCAACTGTCGCCGCACATCGCTCGGCACGCCGTCGGGATACCGTGTCGGAGCGTGCGTGCGGACCAGATCTTCAAGCTTGCCCTGCGGCGTCTGGTGCGGTCCGTCAGCCTCATCAGGATACTGGTAGCGCAACTCGGACAGGCTGAAGCGGCAGCGCGCGACGATTTCCAGTGAGCGCGCGACCGCCTCCGGATGGCGGCCAAACAGGCGAGCCATCTCCTCCGGCGGTTTGAGGTGGCGATCGGCGGAACGTTCGCGCCGGAACCCCACGGCGTCGATGGTGACGCCCTCGCGGATGCAGGTCACCACGTCCTGCAGGATTCGCCGCTCCGGCACATGATACAGCACGTCGCCGGTGGCTACAGTTGCCACCCGTGCGGCCTGCGCCATGTCGGCGAGGTGGCGCAGCCGGACCGCGTCGCCCGGCCGCCGCCGCAAGGTCAGCGCCAGATAGGCAAGGTCGCCGAAATCCCGCCGCAGCCGCGCCAGCCGCGCAGACAGTTCAGCATCGGCCGCGTCCGGCAGCAGGATGGCAAGAAGGCCCTCGGCATGGGTGGCCAGATCCTGCCAGGAGAGATCGCATTTGCCTTTGCCAGCGCGTGCCTTGCCGAGCGTCAGCAGGCGGCACAGGCGGGAATACGCCGGCCGGTCGGTCGGGTAGACGAGCAGCGCGGTGCCGTCGCGCAGGTCGAGGCGGCAGCCGACGACCAGGCGGATGCCGGTTTCCGCGGCGCAACGGTGCGCGCGTACGATGCCCGCCAACGAATTGCGGTCAACGATGCCAAGCGCCGGAAGGCCGAGCAGCTTCGCCTCCGCGAACAACTCCTCGATATGCGAGGCCCCGCGAAGGAATGAGTAGTTGGTCTTGACCTGGAGTTCGGCGTATCCGGTCATGACTCCCCGGGACCGCGTCCGTGATGGCTGGTCGTCGGCGCCGCTGAATCGGGCCTCTTCATGAGGACAAAACCGCTTCGTTCGAGATGCGCGACCAGCCGGTCGGCGGTGATGCGCGCCATCGCGTCGTCGGCATGATGCACGCGCCGGCGGCCGTCATATCGCAGGGCGAAGGACAGGCTGTCGGCGATTTCCGTGGCGGTGGCCGGGCGAAGGTGGTCGGCGGAGTTCATTGTGTCCTGGGGCATCGTGTCCTCGGCAGCCATGATCAGAACAGCCCGTGCAGGAACCAGTGCAGGTCGCCGGTGGCCGGGTCGATGCCGTCGCCGCGGCGGAACAGCCAGAACCGGCGGCCCTCCTCGTCCTCGACAGCGAAATAATCGCGTACCGCTGCTTCCTCGCCCGCACGCCGCCACCATTCGCCGGTGATCCGTTCCGGCCCGTCGGCGCGCCGGATGCGATGGCGCTGGCGGCGCCAGGTGAAGGCGACGGGCGGATGGTCCGGCAGCAGGGCAAGCACATCGACAGGCTGGGGCGGGTCGAGCAGCCGCACCGGGCGCGGCATGCCGGGTGGCCAGGCGGTTGCGGGGGCGCGCCCGATGGCCGGGATGGCGGCGACGGCCCGCTCCGGCACGTCGCTCTCGACCGCGCCGGCGCGCCAGACGCTGCCGGGGCCAAGCCGGTTCTCGATGCGGTCGACCAGCGCCGCGACGTCCGCTGCGGGCGCGTCGCCATCCACCAGGCCCGCGCCGGTCTGACGGAACGCCAGCGCTTCGGCCAGGGGCACCCGGAGTTGCATCGTCTCGACACCCAGGCCCGGATCGACCGTCTCCAGCCGCTCCCTGAGCAGGCGGGCGAGATGGCCGGCGTGGCGCGACGGCGCCGCCGTGCCGATGCGGATGGACTGCACGGAGCCGTCGACCCGCTCGAACAGCAGGTCCAGCCGCCGCGCACCCTGCCCGGATGCCTCCAGTTCGGCACAGACCGCCGTCAGCAGTTCGTCGATAACCTGGCCGAACGCATCCGCGGTTAGCAGGGGTTCCACGAACGACAATCGATGCGCCACCATTTCGTCGGGCATCATCGGCGCGATGGGTTCGAACAGGCGCCCGGTGGCCTGGTCGAGGCGGAGCGCGACCTGCTTGCCGAAGCGGCGCACCAGCGGCCCTCGCGCGGCCTCGGCCAATTGGCCGACCCGCTCGAAGCCAAGCCGGCGCAGCGCGGTGACGGTCTCGTCCGGCGGGCGCAGGGCGCCGACCGGCAGCTTCGCGATGGCCTCCCCGTGCGTGCCGGCTTCGACCACGGCGACGGCATCGTGCCCGAAGCGCGCCACGGCGTGGGCGGCGCCGGGTGTGTCGGCGACGGCCGCCCGTGCCTGCGCACCGCCGCGGGCAAGACGCTCCAGCAGGTCCGCGAGCAGCGCCGCTTCGCCGCTATGGAGGTGGGCGCACCCGGTGATGTCGAGCCAGATGCCGTCGGGCGGGTCGGAAGCGGTCAGCGGCGAATACCGGAGGCACCAGGCGGCCATGCGGGCCAGGGCGGTCGCGTCACCTTCCCGGTCCGCATCGACCACCGTGAGGCCGGGCACCTTGGCGCGGGCATGGGCGAGCGCCATGCCGGGACGGATGCCGAGCGCCAGCGCGGCCGGATCGGCGGCGGCCACCACCATCCGCCGCCCATCGCTCGCCGCAGTGATCAAGGGAAACTCAGGCGAGGGCGCGCCGGGGCTCCGGCGCAGCCGGTCGGTCGGCCCCCGGCGCAGC
>CAIXDS010000181.1 GCA_903918195.1 uncultured Acetobacteraceae bacterium
CCTCAAACTGGTCCGCCGGAAGAGATGCTGTGCTCTGCATCCGCCCCCAGAATCGTACCCCGTCGCGTCGGGTCAAGCGGTAATTTAACGCCTATGGGGTTCAGCCCCTTGCGCGCCTTGGTCTTCACCACCCGGAACGTGCCGAAGCTCGGCAGCGTGAACCCGCCGGACTTCTTCATCTCCTTGACGATCGCGTCGATCAGGTCGCTCGCCGCGCGATTGGCCGCCACCCCGGTCAGGGCAGCAGAGTCCTGAATGACGGACGCGATGAATGCTTTCGACATGCCGTGTTCCTTGTGCAGCGGCTCTGAACAACCGGAACACGTATCAGCACATTCAGATTCGTGCCAAGCGGCTTCGATGAGTGAATGTTCAACACTCACGAACGATCATCGGGTTCCGGCGGTTGCTCCATAACCGGCACGATCGTGGCGACGGTTGCCAGGAACTCGGGAGGCGGCTCGCCGAGTTCCGGCTCTTCCATTCGCATCACCGCGTCCCGCTGCTCATTGTCAGGTGGCGCGGCAACGGGCCGTCGGTCAAGGCCACAGCGCCGCTACCGGAAATCCCGCGTCGGTACCTTAATACTGCTGCCCCGGCGGCGCTCCGGAACATCAAGGTTCCGAGGTCCAAATTCGCCCGACACGCCGTTCTCGCGAGAGGCCGGGCCGATGCCATGGCGCGCCTCGTCACCGCGTGCCGGCCGGACAGGCAGACCCTCGTTGCGTTCGCCGACGCTGTCCAGCAGGTCGGACACGTCCTCAAGCCGGTCGGCGATCACGTGGATGACGTCGCCCTCGCGTTGCACGCGGCCGTGGCAGGCCAGCATGCTGGCGTTCAGGACGAGCCGCCGCTGCTGCTCGAACAGCGAGGCCCAGACGACCAGGTTGGCGATCCCGGTCTCGTCCTCGATGGTGATGAAGGTGACGCCGCGCGCGCTGCCGGGCCGCTGCCGGACCAGTACAATGCCCGGCACCACGACGCGGCGGCCATCCCTTGTGTGTGCCAGGTCGGCGCAGGTGACCATCTTCCGGCTGGCGAGTTCCTCGCGCAGGAAGGCCACCGGGTGGCACCGCAGGCTCAGCCCCACGCTTCGGTAGTCCTCGACAACCTCGCCGCCCGCGGCCATCGGCATCAACCTCACCGGCGGCTCGACGAGTTCGGGCTGCGGCTGGCGGCTGCGGTCAGCGGCGACGAACAGCGGCAGCGCTTCGTCGGCCAGGCCGCGAATGGCCCATAGCGCCTGGCGGCGGTCCAGCCCCAGGCCGTGGTAGGCGTCCGCCTCGGCCAGCTTCTCGAGCGCGGCGGCCGGGACACCAGCGCGGCGCCACAGCTCTTCGATGCCGCCAAACGGCGTGTCGGCCCGATGCGCGAGGATGCGCGCGCCGTCCTCGTTCGACAGGCCCCCGGCCATCCGCAGGCCAAGCCTGACCGCGAGGGTGCGCCCTCTCCCCGGCTCCAAAGTGCAGTCCCACCGCGAGGCGTTGACGCAGACCGGCCGGACATCGACGCCATGGTCGCTTGCATCACGCACGATCTGCGCGGGCGCGTAGAACCCCATCGGCTGGGCGTTCAGCAGGGCGGCGCAGAACACATCCGGGTGGTGGCACTTCAGCCAGGACGAGGCGTAGGCAATGAGTGCGAAAGACGCGGCGTGGCTCTCGGGGAAGCCATAGCTGCCGAAGCCTTCGATCTGGCTGAAGGTCCGCTCGGCGAAGTCGCGCGTGTAGCCGCGTTCGACCATGCCGTTGATCAGCTTGTCCCTGAAATGGCTGACCCCGCCGGTGACCTTGAAGGTTGCCATGGACCGGCGCAACTGGTCGGCCTCGGTGGGGGAAAAACCGGCGCAGACGATGGCAACCTGCATCGCCTGTTCCTGGAACAGCGGCACGCCCAGCGTCTTGCCCAGCACGCGCTCAAGCTCCGGCGTCGGATAGCTGACCGGCTCGCGTCCCTCGCGCCGCCGCAGGTAGGGGTGCACCATGTCGCCCTGGATCGGACCCGGCCGGACGATCGCAACCTCGATGACCAGGTCATAAAAAGTCCGCGGCTTCAGCCGGGGCAGCATCGCCATCTGCGCCCGGCTCTCGATCTGAAAGGTGCCGAGCGTGTCGGCGCGTCGGATCATCTCGTAGGTTGCAGGATCCTCCGGCGGTATCCCGGCCATGTCGAGCCGCAGACCCCGGTGTTGCTCCAGGAGAACAAATGCGCGGCGCAGGCAGCCGAGCATCCCGAGCCCGAGCACATCGACCTTCATGAAGCGCAGCGCGTCGATGTCGTCCTTGTCCCATTCGATGACCTGGCGGTTTTCCATCGACGCGGGCTCGATCGGCACCAGATCGTCAAGGCGGTCCCGGGTGAGGACAAAACCACCGGGGTGCTGGCCGAGATGGCGCGGGAAGCCGATCAGTTCGCGGGCCAGGTCCAGGGTCAGACGCAGCCGCCGGTCCCCGGTGTTCAGGTTCAGCTCGGCGGCATGCTCTTCCTGCACGCCATCGGCGTCCCAGCCGGAGACCTGGGCTGCTAGCGCGCCGGTAACATCTTCGGGCAGGCCCATCGCCTTGCCCACCTCGCGCACGGCACCGCGGGCGCGGTAGCGGTTGACGGTGGCGCAGAGCGCGGCGCGGTCGCGACCGTAATGC
Source organism: uncultured Acetobacteraceae bacterium (assembly GCA_903918195.1). Classification (GTDB taxonomy): domain Bacteria; phylum Pseudomonadota; class Alphaproteobacteria; order Acetobacterales; family Acetobacteraceae; genus Rhodovastum. The sequence continues at coordinate 2,643 of CAIXDS010000181.1, forward strand.
GCGTAGACCCACTGGATCACCTCCTCGCGCCGCTCGTGCTCGAAGTCAACATCGATATCGGGCGGCTCCTTGCGCGCGGCGGAGATGAAGCGCTCGAACAACAGACCGCTGCGCACCGGGTCGATGCTGGTGATGCCGAGCACGTAGCAGACCGCCGAATTGGCGGCCGAGCCGCGGCCCTGGCACAGGATGTCCTTGGAGCGCGCATGGGCAACGATGCTGTGCACCGTGAGGAAGTACGGCGCGTAGTCCAGCTCGGCAATCAGCGCGAGTTCGTGGCGCAACTGCCGCCGCACATCGTCCGGCACGCCGTCGGGATACCGTGCCGGAGCGTGCGTGCGGACCAGATCTTCAAGCATGGCCTGCGGCGTCTGGTGCGGTCCATCAACCTCATCGGGATACTGGTAGCGCAACTCGGACAGGCTGAAGCGGCAGCGCCCGGCGATCTCCAGCGAGCGCGTCACGGCGTCGGGATGCCGCGCGAACAGGCGGGCCATCTCCTCCGGCGGCTTGAGGTGGCGGTCGGCGGAACGTTCGCGCCGGAACCCCACGGCGTCGATGGTGACGCCCTCGCGGATGCAGGTCACCACGTCCTGCAGGATGCGCCGCCCCGGCACATGATACAGCACGTCGCCGGTGGCCACCGTCGCCACCCTTGCGGCCTGCGCCATGTCGGCGAGGTGGCGCAGGCGGACCGCGTCGCCCGGCCGCCGCCGCAAGCTCAGCGCCAGATAGGCAAGGTCGCCGAAATCCCGCCGCAGGCGAGACAGGCGGGCGGCAAGTTCGGCATCGGCCGCCTCCGGCAGCAGGATGGCGAGCAGGCCCTGGCCGTCAGCTGCCAGGTCCTGCCAGGAGAGGTCGCACTTTCCCTTTCCGGCCCGCCCCTTGCCCAGCGTGAGCAGGCGGCAGAGCCGCGAGTAGGCCGCGCGGTCGGTCGGGTAGACGAGCAGCGCGGTGCCGTCGCGCAGGTCGAGGCGGCAGCCGACGATCAGGCGGATGCCGGTTTCTTCGGCCTGCCGATGCGCGCGCACGATGCCCGCCAACGAATTGCGGTCAACGATGCCAAGCGCCGGAAGGCCGAGCCGCTTCGCCTGCGCGAACAACTCCTCGACATGCGAGGCGCCGCGAAGGAATGAGTAGTTGGTCGTGACCTGAAGTTCGGCGTATCCTGTCATGACTCCCCGCGACCGCGTCCATGATGACTGGTCGTCGGCGCCGCGGCGTCCGGCCGTTTCATGAGGACAAAACCACTTCGTTCGAGATGCGCAACCAGCCGGTCGGCGGTGATCCGCGCCATCGCGTCGTCGGCATGATGCACGCGTCGGCGGCCGTCATAGCGCAGGGCGAAGGACAGGCTGTCGGCGATTTCGGCGGCGGTGGCCGGGCGAAGGCGGTCGGCGCCGGTCATTCTGTCATGGGTCATTGTGTCCTGGGGCATCGTGTCCTCGGGTGGTCAGAACAGGCCGTGCAGGAACCAGCGCAGGTCGCCGGTGGCCGGGTCGGTGCCGTCGCCGCGGCGGAACAGCCAGAACCGCCGTCCGTCTTCGTCCTCGACGGCGAAATAGTCGCGCACCGCTGCTTCCTCGGCCGTACGCCGCCACCATTCGCCGGTGATCCGTTCCGGCCCGTCGGCACGCCGGATGCGATGGCGCTGGCGGCGCCAGATGAAGGCGACCGGCGGATGGTCCGGCAGCAGGGCAAGGACATCGACAGGCTGGGGCGGGTCGAGCAGCCGCACCGGGCGCGGCAAACCGGGCGGCCAGGAGGTCGCCGGGGCGCGCCCGATGGCCGGGATGGCGGCGACGGCCCGTTCCGGCACGTCGCTCTCGACCGCGGCGGCGCGCCAGACGCTGCCGGGGCCAAGCCGGTTCTCGATGCGGTCGACCAGCGCCGCGATGTCCGCTTCGGGGGCGTCGCCATCGACCAGCCCGGCGCCGACCTGACGGAATGCCAACGGTTCGGCGAGAGGCACCCGGAGTTGAATCGCCTCGACGCCCAGGCCCGGATCGACCGTCTCCAGCCGCTCCCTGAGCAGGCGGGCGAGATGGGCGGCGTGGCGCGACGGGGCCGCCGTGCCGATGCGGATGGACTGCACGGTGCCGTCAACGCGCTCGAACAGCAGGTCCAGCCTCCGCGCACCCTGCCCTGATGCCTCCAGCCCGGCGCAAACCACCGTCAGCAACGCGTCGATGACCTGGCCGAACGCATCCGCGGTCAGCAGCGGTTCCACGAAGGAACGCCGATGCGCCACGATTTCGTCGGGCATCATCGGCTCGATGGGCTCGAACAAGCGCCCGGCGGCCTGGTCGAGCCGGAGCGTGACCTGCTTGCCGAAGCGGCGCACCAGCGGTCCTCGGGCGGCCTCGGCCAGTTGGCCGACCCGCTCGAAGCCAAGCCGGCGCAGCGCGGTGACGGTCTCGTCCGGCAGGCGCAGGGCGCCGACCGGCAGCTTCACGATGGCCTCCGTGTGCGCGCCGGGTTCCACCACGCAGACGGCATCGTGCCCGAAGCGCGCCACGGCGTGGGCGGCGCCGGGCGTGTCGGCAACGGCCGCCCGTGCCTGCGCACCGCCGCGGGCAAGACGCTCCAGCAGGTCCGCGATCAGCGCTGCCTCGCCGCCATGCAGGTGGGCGCACCCGGTGATGTCGAGCCAGATGCCGTCGGGCGGGTCGGAAGCGGTCAGCGGCGAATACCGGAGGCACCAGGCGGCCATGCGGGCCAGGGCGGTCGCGTCACCTTCCCGGTCGGCGTCCACCACCGCGAGGCCGGGCACCATGGCGCGGGCATGGACGAGCGCAATGCCGGGGCGGATGCCGAGCGCCAGCGCGGCCGGATCGGCGGCGGCCACCACCATCCGCCGCCCATCGCTCGCCGCAGTGATCAAGGGAAACTCAGGCGAGGGCGCGCCGGGGCTCCGGCGCAGCCGGTCGGTCGGCCCCCGGCGCAGC